>JANORP010000381.1:0-17086 GCA_031415375.1 Bacteroidota bacterium
CCACTTGCAGGATTGGGAAACAAGGCATGGAGCGCCGACTCGGTGGCACCCTCGACCATGATTTCCTGATAGACTGTGTAGTCAGATGTGCCATCAAGATCGACTTGCTGGATGCGGTAGTACCACGACTCACCCGTATATTCAGGATGATCGGTATATTGGTAAGAGGCGCCTTGATCTGGCCTACCTTGGGGCGTTACAAAGGAAATCGATTCCCAAATAAAATTGTCGGCATTCACCTTTTGATTTTGTCGGCCACGTTGTACATAAAATCCACGATTGTTTACCTCACTGCTCGTGGACCAATCCAATTGCACCGTCTTGGGGGCCACGAGGCCGGCATGGAAGTTGGTCCATTCGACAGGCAGGCCACCATGGAGGCGAAAGACCTTGAAGTCACAATCGTCTCCGTTGTAGCCATCGAGCATCAGTAAGTAGGTGTTGCCTACTGTGAGCCCAGTGGCCTGTATCACGCCGTTGGATTCCTGCATCGGGTTCCAACAGTTGGATTTGGGTACAAAATTGATGCAGTCTGTGGTGGAGAAAACACGCCCTTGGATGCCAAACCCCGAGAGGCAATTGGTCACATTGATGCGCATCGTCATTGTGGCGCTGTCGGCCACAAATGAAAACCACCCATTGTTCTCGATCGAGCCGCAAAAGTCGGCGATCAAGTCTGCCGTCACATCGGGCGTAAGCAATAGACTGGTATGCCCGCATATCGTGTCTGACAAGCCCGCTGACACCAGTTGAGGCGTACCGCAGGTATTGCTCAAGTTGGGGGTAAACGTGCAGGCGGGCGGGCATCGCTCGATCTTGATGTCAAATGGGGTACATGTAGGACTGGGCTGTGTGGAGACGAGGATATAATAAGTACCTGGGGCTGTGAGTGGGATATCCCGCAATCTGGGGTTACCACCTGCTGCAGTGCGTGATGCAATGCATGTAGTTCCCACGACATTGGGACAACCATTGTACACAAAAAATCCGGTGTTGGATTGGGTCAGATTGAGTGAAATGTTCACGCACTCATTGCCTGGAGATACATATTTGAAGACGAAGTCTTCCCCATTCATAAATGTGCTCGTGCAAGCCATCGTGCTGTTGTAGGTATTGCCTCTCCCGCAAGTGGTGAATCCTGCCTGGGTATATGGGAGGGAGGGAATGTTGAATGCGGTCGCGCAAGTCGCTCCTTGCCCGACGGCCACGCAAGGCAATATCGACACATCAAAAGGTGTGCAATAGGCAATGCCTGACTCGGAATCGATGACCAGATAATAATTGCCTGTCGCAGGCAGTGTGATATTGGTCATTTGCGGATTGCCCGCCCCGCCCTCACGGTAAGCGATGCAATTGGTGCCACCGAGATTGGGGCAGCCATTGAATAAGAACAGACCTGTATAGATAAAGGTATTGTTGAGGTAGATCGAGATACACTGCCCAGCTGTGCCGCTGAACCGTATCACGAAGTCCTCACCGCTCATGTAGCTAGAGGGACAGGAAGTGTTGTTGTTGTAATTGTTGTCATAGAAACAGGTCGAGAGACCTGTTTGCGTATAAGGTATCGACGGGACAATCCATGGGGTCGAGCAGGTGCGGCCAGGGGCTGCATAGGGATCCAACTCAGTATGATAGGCCAAAACGGTACAGCGTGTGTCGGTCTGGCAAGATGCTTTGGTGATCAAGACGCG
The DNA here is from genome assembly GCA_031415375.1 of Bacteroidota bacterium. Classification (GTDB taxonomy): domain Bacteria; phylum Bacteroidota; class Bacteroidia; order J057; family JADKCL01; genus JADKCL01. Next base: position 1,692 of record JANORP010000381.1, read on the forward strand.
GTACCAACCTGTTGCAGCCGGCGTCCAGTACGCAAGGTGCTCGCCGAGACCACAGTCTCCTCCGTTTGCAAATCCGCCAATTGTCGGGACATCGCTATCGTCGAGGATCGTGATTTCAGTATCAAAAGTAGCAAGCCCGCTTGCAAAACAGTAACTGAAGGTATAATTGACCCCGACGGTCGCGTAAAATCGATAATATTCCCCGCCACGAATGCAAGGAATCGTCTGCCAACTCAAAGTTGGTGTGATCGTGCCCGCATTGGTGCCACCAGTACACTGCGCCTGCAGTCCACCGCCCAAGGGGAGCATCGCCCAAGTCATCGACAATATGAATGCGATCCAAAGTACACGTTTTTCCATTTCCAACACCCTTTCCTAAAACTACTGGGCCTCTGACGGCTTTGGCTTGAATGCTGTCTGTCTGAACAAAAAAATATCTCCTTACACCAAATAATCAGTAGCTAAGATAAAATGGGTTTTGTTCACATCCAAATGTGAACAGGGAAAATAATCGCGTAAAAAATGTATGTTTTATCGTTTTAGGAACGTTGTAGCTTGCCGCGCAGTGTTGACAAGTCTAGACGAATTGGTCAATAAAGGTGATCAATCGACCAAATTGATAGACCAATGAAATGTGGCTCAAACTTGGAGTGCTTGCCAGAGACGGTCATTCAGTGCTTCCAAGCCCACGTTTGCCGCTGAGGAGATGGTCATGATCTCCTGGCCTTTCAGCGCTTTTTCCATCTTTTTTTGAAGTTTTGCCAAATCTTTTGCCTCCATGAGGTCTATTTTGGTCAATGTTACCAAACGTTGTTTGGCAAGCAGCTCTGGATTGTAGGCCTTTAGTTCAGCCAAAAGCGTCTTGTATTCCTTGACGGGGTCTGGGCTGTCCACAGCGATCATCAGAAGCAAGATAGAATTTCGCTCGATATGTCTTAAAAATGTATGCCCAAGCCCCTTGCCTTCGTGTGCGCCCTCTATGATGCCCGGAATGTCGGCCATTACGTATGAAAGATATTCGCGATATTTGACGATGCCGATATTTGGCACGAGGGTGGTAAATGGGTAATCAGCGATCTTGGGCTTGGCTGCACTCATCACGGAAAGCAGGGTCGATTTGCCCGCATTCGGGAAGCCAACCAGTCCCACATCCGCCAAAACCTTGAGCTCCAAAACGGCGACCAGCTCCCTAGGCAGACCACCCGGGCCTGAATATTCGGGGACTTGGTTGCTCGCCGACCTGAAGTGCCAGTTTCCCTTGCCGCCATGGCCCCCCTCAACGAGGATCAGTTGCTGGCCATGCTCGACAATCTCTCCGAGAAAATCCCCCGTCTCTGCATTGTGCACTGTCGTCCCGAGCGGAACCTTGAGGATTTCATCCTTGCCTTCCTTGCCGCTCCTTTTGCCGCCCTCGCCATTGTTGCCGGGCTTGGCCTTGATAAATTTGCGGTAACGCAAGTCGAGCAAAGTCCACATCTGGACATCGCCCTCCAAGATGATGTGGCCGCCACGGCCACCGTCGCCGCCATCGGGTCCGCCTTTGGGCACGTGTTTTTCGCGACGCCAAGCAACGACGCCATCACCTCCTTTACCGCTGGTGAAGTAGATCTGGACGTGGTCAACAAAGGGACTGGAAGATGACATGTGTTTATGCGTTGCTGCGTCGGCCAAGCCGAGCACTTGGACGATGGCGTGAACTATAATAGGATGAAAAAAAATTAGCCTTTGATGGAGGACATTTCCACAGCAGCAATCAACCGAGCCGAGATTTCGTCAACCGACCCGATGCCGTTGAGTTTTTGCAGCTTTCCTTGACCTTCATACACGCTCGCCACCGAAAGGGTCTTGGAATTGTACTCTGTCACACGGGCTTCGATCACCTCAGCGGTGTCATCGGCGCGACCGAGTTCGATGGCACGTTGCAATAGGCGCTTCACGAGATCATCTTTGGGGACATCGAGAAACAATGTCACTGAAACGCCAGTCCCGATCTCCTGAAGGAAACCATCAAGCGTATGTGCTTGCTCGATCGTGCGCGGATAACCATCAAAGATGAATCCCGGCACCGAGGCTGCGTGGGTCTTGAGTTGGCTCTGCACGATTTCGTTCACGATATCGTCTGAAACCAACATGCCCGTGGCCATAATCGTCGCGACACGGTTGCCGAGCTCTGTGCCTGAGACTTTCTCGGCGCGCAGCATGTCTCCAGTGGAGAGGTGCTTCAATCCGTATTTTTCCACCAACTTGGCCGCTTGCGTGCCTTTGCCAGATCCAGGAGGGCCAAAAAGTACAATGTTCAACATGTGCAAATCCCTCGTCTTGTATTGATTCGAAGGAATTGCAAAGCTACGCAATTAGGGAGCAGGGAGCAATTAGGATTTAGGAGTTTGCAGGGAACAGGGAGCAGGTTTGGATAAGATTTGCGCAAAGGTCGCGTGGAAGCGCAAAGTCAAGCATAGTGCTGAAAGGGGGTGAAATCACAATACCAAACAAGCGCTCATACTGCTCCCTGCTAATGAAGCTCACTCCTTGGTTAATATCCCACCTCCAATTGCTAATACACCATCTCTAAATCTCAAGCTCCCTCGGATGCCAAAAGACCTTGTCCCAATGCACGACTTTGTCGTCCTTGACTTCGATGCCTTCCTTTTCGAGGAGGCGCTGCATGAGGTCCTCCTCGGGGAAGTGATGCTTGCCCGTGAGCAGGCCATTGCGGTTGAGCACGCGTTGTGCGGGCACGTCGGGCGGGCAGGCGTTCATGGCCCAGCCGACCATGCGGGCGCTCATCTTGGTGCCCAGGTACTCAGCGATCGCGCCATAGCTCGTGGCGCGCCCGCGTGGGATCAGGCGCACGACATCCCAGACGTCGTCAAAAAAGGAATAGGGCTCTCTTTTCATTCGCATGAAAAATAGCTTGAAAAGTGCAACTGCGCAAGCCTGAAAATTGCCCTTGAAAGCTTGCGTCCGATTGTTTAATATTGGGGAATCAACCCCCGATAGGATGCAACCCGCACGCTGGCAATTGTATGTGATCTCCTTTGTCGAAGGCGCAAGCCTGATGGCGGTGGAACTCATAGGCGCCAAGCTCGTGACGCCCTTTTTCGGGAACTCTATTTATGTATGGGCTTCTGCATTGGGATTCACCTTGCTGGGTCTCATGAGTGGCTATTTCCTAGGTGGCTGGCTCAGCTACCGCCATCCGCAGCGGCGCTTGCTCTATGGGGTGGTGCTGGCATCTGGCCTCCTCGTGGCCCTGATGCCGCTCACCGCGACAGGAATCGTGGGACTCACCTCTGGGTTGGGCCTCAAGACAGCGGTCATGCTCTCTGAGTTCACCCTCCTCGTGCCGCCCGTCCTGTTGTTTGGGATTGTGTCCCCTATGATCATCAGGCTCATCACCGCCCATGTCGCCGAGGTGGGCACTTCGGCGGGCCGTATTTATACCCTTTCCACGGTGGGTGGCATCCTCTTCAATTTTTTGATGGGGTTGTATTTGATCCCCTTTCTCGGGGTCAAAGCATCTGCTTGGATCACCGCCAGCCTGCTTTGTTGCAGTGCGGGTGTCTTCCTCCTCAGCACCAAATCTACGCCATCCACACGATGAAAATCCATTCCGCAAGTATCCTCTTCCTTTGCATGGCCTGTGGCTGGGGTTGCACGACCGCGACCAAAAGCGAGGATGAATTCAGCATTCATGGCCACGTGCGCGGGCTGGAATCGCAAGTGATGCACCTGGAGCGCCTCACGCCGACCAAGGCTGAGCCTTTGCAAGTCGTGACCTTGGACGCCGAGGGCAACTTTGACGTGGTTCAAAAAGGCGAGTCCAATGTGCTCTTTCAGCTGCGTGCAGACGATGGTCGGCGGATGTTGCTGTTTCCTGAGATGGACGCGCTCACACTGGAGGCCGATGCCGATGAGATCGAGGCCTACCAAGTGACAGGCGGGGCCAAGGCCAAGATGTTGCGTGATTTCAACCTCAAGCAATACAGCCTCTACATCGACTACAAGAGCGCCGAGGCGCAACTCGACGGCCTAGACCGCCAAAAAGACACGACCGAATGGCGTGCCTTGGAAGCGGTGACCGACAGGGCCATGGTGGCCTACCGCAGTTACCTGCGACACTACTGCGACACCGTGCAGCTACCGATCTTGCGGGCACATGCCGCCCTCTCCATCACCCCGACTGGCAATTACTACTACCTCAACAAATTGAGCAAGCGCATTGCGCAGGAGATGCCTGGATCGGCCTTTGCCAGTGCGATCGACGCGGCCATGGTCACCGAGGCCGAGGGTCGGGTGGGCATCGTGGCACCCGCGATCGTGGGCACAGACATACAGGGCAAGCCCTTTGACCTTGTGACCTTGCGTGGCAAGCGGGTCATGCTCACCTTTTGGGCATCCTACTGTGAGTTTAGCCGCGCCGAATTTTTGCAGTTCAAAGATATGCAGCAGCGCTTTGCCGATGCAGGCATGGTCTTGCTTTGCTTCTCGATCGACGACCAAGAAGTCGCTTGGCGAGAATACTTGGCACAAGCAGGCTTGGATTGGGCGATTCACCTGCGCGGTCTTGGCGGGCAGAAATCCGACGAGATCAAACAATACAGGGTGCAGGCCATCCCCAGCACCTACCTCATCAATGCCCAAGGGATTGTGGAGACGCTCGACATGCGCTCCGAGGAGCTTCAAGCCTATTTGCAAGCATTGCCCCCAACCCCCAATTCAGCAGTCGGTAAGTGAGCAGCGCCCGCAAATATTATCTCTTGGCTTTGCTGGAAGGCATCGGGGTGATCGCGGTGGAATTGCTGAGCGCCAAGATTTTGGCGCCGTATTTCGGAACGTCGCTGCTCATCTGGACGATGGTGATCGGCATCACCTTGGTGGCTTTGGCAGCGAGTTACTCCCTCGGTGCGCGCCTTTCGAAATCGACGCAGCGTGACCAAAGGCTCTTTCTGATGTTTGGTATCGGTGCGGTGCTGTTGGGACTCATGCCCGTGACTGGGCCGCTGTTGTTTCGGCTATTCTCGGGAATGCCCTTGCTCATTGCTGTGATGGTATGCACGTCGCTGTTGCTGGTGCCACCGATCCTGCTGCTGGGTTGCACGACGCCCCTGCTCATCCAAGGCATCATCCAAAACGTCGATCAAGCCGGTCGCGTGAGTGGCAATGTCTATGCGATCAGCACATCGGGTGGCATTGTGACGACCTTTGCCTTGGGATTTTTTGTGATTCCCGAATTGGGCATCTCCAAGCCATCCCTGTTTGTGGCCGCGCTCATCCTGCTGTTGAGCAACCTCTTGTTGCGGGAGATCAAACTTGGGCAGCGTGTGGGCATTTCAGTGGCGCTGTTATTGCCCGCCTTGCTCATCTTGTGGCCTGCTGGCAAGCATGGCGGGGCCGTGCAAGTCGTCTTTGAGCAGGAGGGCGTCCTAGGCCAAGTCAAGGTGATCGATGTGGAAGCCTCGGGCGATATTCCCAAGACCCGCAAGCTGCTCTTCAACGGCATTCCCCAGACCAATATGCTCAAGGGTGACTACAGTGCCACCTCACATTTCTCCTACGTGCACCTGTTGGCAATGCTCTCAGGCATGAAACCGCCAGGCTCCGAAGCGTTGATCTGTGGCTTGGGCGCGGGCAGTTTGGTCATGGAATATGCGCGTCTGGGCTTCAAAACCGATGTGGTGGACATCGACTGGCGCTTGCCTGGTCTTGGCGAACGCTATTTTTACCTCGATCCCCACGCCTACACGTTCTATGTCGATGATGCGCGGCACTTTATCCATGAGTCAGACAAGCAATATGACCTCATCACGCTCGACATTGCGCTCTCTGAGGCACAGCCCTATCACCTCTACACGGTCGAGGCTTTCAAGGAATTCAAGCAAAAACTGAAACCCGACGGCCTGCTCATCACCAATTTCCAGGGACGGTTTTTTGGGAAGGAAGGGATTGCAGAGCGCTCGATCTTCAAAACGATGCAGACAGCAGGTTTTGAAGTCCACGCATTGCCCTCGGTCGGCAAGGGCATCCAAGACATTATCTTTGTGGCCTCGCCCACGACGGTGCCGTTTGAAAACTTGAATGTGCGGCGTCTCAGTTCCTGCTGCATCACGGTGGCACATGCCGATCAGTTTGTGCCTGCCCCCCGCAGGCATGTCGTGAGCGATCCCGACCTGCACGACGCCTTCTTGCTGGAAGACGACCGTCCCATGCTGGACCTCATTCGTCTCCCAAGCGTGATGGAGTTTAGGCGCAACAAGATCAACAATATCGCCGACAAGGAGCTGGAGAGTGAAGGTAAGTTGTTCAAATAGGCCCGCTTGGGAGGCCATCACCTGCCATCGTCAATCCTCGTCCACCTGAAACAAGTCTCTGATGATCGCATCTGAAACCATGAAGCCCTGCCTTGTGAGGCGCAGGTGCTGGTCTGTGTGGATCATCCAGCCTGCATTTATCCATTCCGTGATGGCTTCCTCCTCGGTGTAGAGCAGGTCGAGGCGGCAATGCGTTTTGAGGTAGGCGAGATCGAGGCCCTCGACGATGCGCAGTTGCGTCATCAAGTACTCGTTGAGGCGATCTCTTTTGCTCAGGTATTCGGTATTGTCGATGGCGAGCTTGCCTTGGCTCAGCGCATCGATGTAGTGGGCATTGTGAGCGACGTTCCAGCTGCGTGTGCCATCGTCATAGCTGTGTGCCGATGGCCCGAGTCCCAGGTAGCTGATCCCCTTCCAATACGCCGAATTGTGCCGCGAGCGGTAACCCTCTCTGGCAAAGTTGCTGAGCTCGTATTGCAAGATTCCAGCGGCACCCAGACGGTCGATGAGGTGGAAATACTGTGCCTCATGGGTGCTGTCGGGTTCGGGCGAAACAAGGCCCTTGGCGACCTGATGGTGCAACAGGGTTTTTTCCTCGACGGTGAGTGCATAGGCAGAGATATGGGGCACTTCCAGGGCGATGGCCTGACTCACGTTGGCGTCCCAGCCGCGCATGCCGCTGCCGGGGATGCCATAGATGAGATCGAGGGTGATGTTTTCCAAGCCCAGGTCTTGGGCTGTCTTCACCACACGCTCGGCTTGCTGGGCATTGTGGCTGCGGTTCAGGAGCAGGAGATCGGCATCTGAAAATGATTGGATGCCCACACTCAGGCGATTGATCCCCATGGTTTTCAATTCCTTGATCTTCGCAGGGCTCAGGTCGTCGGGATTGGCCTCCAGGGTCACCTCGGCTTGGGGGCTCACATCAAATTGGACCCTGAGGGCATCCATGATCGCAGCGATCCATTTGTCGGGGAGCAGGCTGGGGGTGCCACCACCAAAATAGATCGTATCAATGACCGATGGGCGTTCAAAAAAGCCTTTTTGGAGCACGATCTCTTTTACAAGCGCCTCGCCCATGGCTTCCATTTTGCCCAGGTTGGTGCTGAAATGGAAGTCGCAATAGCTACATGCTTGGCGACAAAAAGGGATGTGCAGGTAGATGCCCGCCACGCCGCTCAAAGATTGGCTTGGGAAGCGGCGGCAGCAATTTTGCTGCCAGCGTAGGCTTTGAGTGCTTGGTGCAAACACTCACAAGCCAATACCAACTCAGGCTTTTCCAAGACGTAGGCGATACGCACTTCGTCGCGGCCAAGCCCAGGCGTGGAATAAAACCCGCTGGCAGGAGCGAGCATGACGGTCGCGCCATTGTATTGGAAGGATTCGAGAATCCATTGGCAAAATTTCTCAGTGTCATCGACGGGCAGGCGCACGACCATGTAAAATGCTCCGGAGACCTCGGGCACGAGCACGCCAGGGATCTTGCGCAGCTCACGCACCATCGTGTCTCGCCGGCTCACGTACTCGGCATTGACATCGTCGAAATAGCTCTGCGGCAAATCGGTGAGTCCCTCGGCACCGATCTGTTCTAGGGTCGGTGGCGAGAGGCGGGCTTGGGCAAATTTCATCGCGGCAGCCATGACCTCCTTGTTGTGGGAGACGACCATGCCGATGCGGGCACCACAAGCCGCGTAGCGCTTGGAAATAGAATCGACGATGACCACGTTTTGATCGACGCCTTCGAGCTTGAGGGCAGAGTAATGGACCTGGCCATCGTACACAAACTCGCGATAGACCTCATCCACAAAGAGGAAGAGGTCATGTTTCTTGACGACGTCGCGCAACTTCTCGAGCGCAGCTTGGTCGTAGAGCTTGCCAGTAGGGTTGCTCGGGTTGCAAATGAGAATGGCCTTGGTGCGTGCAGTGATGAGTTTCTCAAACTCCTCGATCTCAGGCAGGTCGAAATTGTCCTCGATGCGGGTATTGATGGGTGTGACCTTGGTGCCCGATGCGATGGCGAAGCCGTTGTAGTTGGCATAGAAAGGCTCGGGCACGATCACCTCGTCGCCTGGGTCGAGGCAAGACATGAAGGCAAAGAGGAGGGCCTCAGAGCCACCTGTGGTGACGATGAGATTTTCCTTTTGCACAGGCAAGCCCAGCTTGCGGTAGTATTGTGCAAATTTCTCAATGAGGGTGGGAAAGCCGCCACTAGGGCTATATTCGATGGTATCGACTTGGGCATTGCGCACCGTTTCCATGAACTGGGGCGGCGTGGGCAAGTCTGGCTGACCGATGTTGAGGTGATAGACGTGTACACCACGCGCCTTGGCACCGTCTGCATAAGGCACCAACTTGCGAATCGGGCTTGGCGGCATATCGTGGCCACGCTGAGAAATTTTAGGCATAAGTATCGAGTTACTCCGGGGCAAATTTAGGAAAAGGAGTGGGTTTTCACAGTGTGGGATTTTTGACCTAGAAAAGATAGAAAGCAAGAGCGTAGGGGGTAAATCGTTTTTGGGTCTCCATGCAATGCACTCGAAGTTTACCCATTCTTCGCACTGCGCATTCCAAAATCACAGGCGGCGTGAAAAAAAAATGGGTTGGTGCATCAAGATCGGCAGCGCCATCGCGAATGGTTCCTTTCCACGGGTGATGTTGGTCATGCGAGCGGCGAGAGGTTTCCCCCCTCGCCGACTATCACCTAGAATCCGCCCGCCTCTGCCTTGCCATGGGTTGCAAGCTCCCAGAAGCCCAAGACCACTACGAGCAAGCAAGAAAGCTGGTCGCAGACACAGGATACCACCGTAGAGATGGGGAGCTGGAGGAACTGCGGATGAAGCTAGATCAGGTTTTTGGGGAGTGATTGCAGCATTTGGTGCAGGAATATTCGGGAGCAAATGGCAACAGATCCCCTATGCACAACACAAAAATAAGGAAGTCTCTGATAGGCAGCTGGCTTGCTTCTGCTACGATTCAGCTTCGTCGTCCGCGTTTGCCTGTCGCGCATGATGCGTTTCGATCAAAGCCCTGATTTCAGACTCTGTCAATGTCTCGGTTTCCGATTTGTCATAGATGGAAAGCAATGTCACGACAGTTAGCAGTTCCAATCCCTCAACTTCTTCGGTCTCGACGATGTAAGTGATGACCCTGAAACCACCGCTCTTGCCTTTTCCCTTGCTTTTGGAACCTAAACGAATCTTATAGCTATTTTCGGTGAGTGGTTTTCCTTGCCTCGGTTGCACCAGAAGGGATTGCCCAAACTCAGCCAATTCCGATTTCAAGCCATGAAATTTCTTGAGATACTTCTTGGCCTCCCTCCGGAAATTGTGAGCGGTTACAACCTTAACATTCATGGAGGAAATCCGTCAACGATTGCAGATCACGTCCTTCCTTCTTTGCATCCTCCACCTCTACGAGCGCATCTTTGATCCCCTGCAAGACTTCCAATTTCCGCGTGAATTCCTGGTACTGCTTTTGGAACAGCAGCCAATCGCCCATCGCGATTTGTACGGCAATTTGCTTGCCCGCTGCATCAGTTATATAATTCAAGTCAAGCATAGCGAAATCGATTATTTTGATGAACAAAGATAAACTCCATTGACCAAAAATGCAATGCCTGATGCCCAACAGGGAATGATGAGAACCACCCGAAAAGCACCAAACGGGCCACATACGGTCTAGCCCACCAACAAAAAACGGCGAGAGGTCACCCCCTCGCCGCCGTTATCTTAATCTGCAAGCCCCGCTTACCGCGTCTTGCACTTGAACGATACGTCGTGAAACTTACCGTCGTTGGAGTAATAGGAGACGAAACAATGCACAGTGAGGCGCTCCTCGGGAATGTGCATCACGCCCTTGACCTCGCCAGTCTTATCGACATCGTAGTCGTCTTGCATCCAGGCGATGCCGAGCTTCTTGACTTTCATGTGGATTTTGGAATTGGGCTTGATGCCTGTGGCTTCCAGCCATACGGTATCGTCGCGTGCAAAGGTCACCTCTGAGTCAGGGACGATCTGCTTGCCGTCGATTTTCACAATGGCCTCCTCGTCGGGCATGGCCGCAAAACCACTGGCAAGGAAATAGACCATCAACAATGGCAGCACTTTGTAAAACAGCTTTTTCATGACAAGATCCCCTTTCTTTAATGTATTGAGCTATACGATAAAGTTCAGCAAACATCCTGCCAATTGAAAATCTAATGTGCGCCCGATCTTACGCCTCAGTAGGCGCGGTTGGTACTGCCTTCGACATAGTTGATGAAGGCTTGGTTCACGACTCGATTGCCGCCCGGCGTAGGGTAATTCCCTGAAAAATACCAGTCTCCCAAGTGGTTGGGAATGGCTTTGGGAAGGTTGTCAAGGGGTTGGAAAACGATCTCGACCTTACAGGACATGCCATCGGGCTTGAGCAAATCGGCGATTTTGCTGGAGATTTCATCCTCTGTGAACTGGTCATAGATGGCTTTGACGGCATTGCGGGTCTCGAGGAGGCCCGCTTGCTTCATCGAGAGGCACTCGCGATAGACCTGGTGGATGATCCCATGCATGCCGCGGTCGTTGAGCAAGGCGATGGCGGCCTCAAAGGCCACAAAGCGCCCGATTTGGCTCATGTCGATGCCATAGCAGTCGGGGTAGCGGATCTGTGGTGCGGAGGAGACGATCACGATTTTCTTAGGCTTGAGGCGGCTCAAGATCCCTAGAATGCTCTTTTTGAGCGTTGTGCCGCGCACGATCGAGTCGTCGATGACGACGAGATTGTCCACGCCGGCCCTGATCGTGCCTTGCGTGATGTCATAGACGTGGGCGACGAGGTCGTCGCGGGTGCTGTCGTCGGTGATAAATGTGCGCAGCTTTGCGTCTTTGAGCACGACTTTCTCCACGCGCGGGCGCTCACTGAGCACCTGCACGAGTTGCGCGTCGGTCGCCCTGCCATTGAGTTCACGGATCTTGCGGATCTTCTCGTTGATCATGTGGGTCTCGACGCCTTTGAGCATTCCCCAAAAAGCCATCTCGGCGGTGTTGGGGATATAGCCAAAGACCGTGTTTTGGAGGTCGTTTTGCACTGCTTCCAAGATCTTGGGCACGAGCAGGTCGCCAAGTGCGAGGCGCTCGCGGTAGATGTCGGGATCGTTGCCTCGGGAGAAGTAGATGCGCTCAAAGGAGCAGCTCTTTTTCACGCCTGGCTCAGTGAATGCTTTCTCCGTGACGGTGCCATTGGCTTTGATGGAGACGACATGGCCAGGGCCGATTTCCTGGATTTTCTCGTAGTCGATCCCAAAGACGGTCGCGATGGCGGGGCGCTCAGAGGCGACGACGACATATTCATCACATTGATAATAATAGGCTGGGCGAATGCCATTGGGGTCGCGTGCCACAAAGGCGTCGCCAGAGCCGATGAGGCCACCCATGGTATAGCCGCCATCCCAGCGCTTGGCAGCCCGCTGCAAGATGCGGCGGATGTCGAGATGCTCGGCGATGCCTTTGGACGCATCACGGTTGCTCTTGCCCTCGGCCCTGTATTGGTCGAAGAGGCTCTGATTTTCTTGGTCCAGGAAGTGGCCGATCCGCTCCAAGACAGTCTCGGTGTCGCTGATATAGCGCGGGTGCTGCCCGAGCTCGACGAGGTACTGAAACAGCTCATCGACATTGGTGAGGTTGAAGTTGCCGGCGACCGTGAGGGTGCGGCTACGCCAGTTGTTGCTGCGCACTACGGGGTGGCAGGCATCAATGGTATTGTCGCCATGGGTGCCATAGCGCAGGTGGCCCAACAGCAATTCGCCAGAGAAGCCAAAGTGCTCTTGGAGCAGATCGGGGTCTTGCTCGATGCTGGGGTACTTTTGGCTCAGGACCTTCATCTCTGCCTGGATCTCTTTGAAGAGCGACTGCCAGGGCGATGAGGAGTTGTTGCGCTTGCGGATGAGATAAGGCTGACCCGCAGGGCTTTCCAATTTGAGGGAAGCGAGTCCCGCGCCATCTTGGCCGCGGTTGTGCTGCTTTTCCATCAGGAGGTACATCTTGTTCAATCCCCAGAGGGGCGAGCCGTACTTGTCCTGATAATACTTCAGTGGTTTCAATAAGCGGATCAGACCGACTCCGCACTCGTGCTTTATTGCGTCAGACACAGGTGTCTCCGATTAGGTGGCAAATGCAAAGCGCAAAGTTACGGTAGTCTTTTGGATTCGGTATGTTAAGATTGTCAACATGCCAAACGAAACTCTGGGTCGATTTTGGTAAAAGCTGTTTTCAGTGTGCAAATCCTTGCGTGAGATCAATATCCGGGGTGAGATGGACTTTCTGGCCTCGTGGATTATTCTTTGATCACCTTCAAGACGCGTCGTTGATCGTCGGCGAACACTTCCAGCAAATAAACGCCTTGCGCAAGGTTTTCAAGATTGATTATTGGTGATGCAATATCGCGATAGAGGGTTTTGGAAAGTAGTTTTCCTGAAACATCCATCACTCGAACGCATACAAAGTCGGCGGTGCGACCCAAACGCACCTCACTTAAGCCCGATGTCGGATTGGGCATGAGCATCCAAGAGGCATAGGCATTAGGTTCAGTAACGCCAACAACTACGATTTGAAGACAATTGGAGGTATCACGGCATTGCGACAAAGTCACATCGACGGCATAGTTCCCCGTTACAGCTGGCACAAAGGATTGTGAGGTCGTTCCAGGAATCGGCGCATAACCGTTGTTGCAATCAAGCCATTGGTAGATGGCCCCTGAGGTAGCCGAGATCAAGGATGGGCCACTCTGGGAAATCATGGGATTGAGTGCGCTGAGTGTGAGGACCAGGGTGATGGTGCTGTCGCAGCCAGAGGAATTGACTTGTTGCTGGATATAGGTTCCTGAGGCTGAATACGTGATCCCGTTGAAGGCAAAAGTGGGCTCGCAACTGTTTTCTATCACCGTCGAGGCGGATGATTGTGGTATGGAGAGGTTCAGGGTTATGGTGCTATCACAACCATTGACATTAGGAATTGTCTGGGTATAAATTCCACCATTGAGAAATGTCTGGCCATTGAAGTTCAAGCTGTCGCAACCCGTGTTTGTGATGGTGGAGGAACTAGGAGTGTTCACCGTAAGGTTCAAAGTGATGGTGCTGTCACAGCCCGTGGAATTGGGAAGAGTTTGCGTGTAAGTGCCCGAGGTCGTGTAGGTTTGGGCATTGAGGACGTAGTTACTACAGGTGGTGGCAATGATCGTCGCTACAGATGCATGCGTGATGGTGAGGTTCAGTGTGAGGATGCTGTCGCAGCCGACCAGGTTGGATACAGCGTCGTAATAGGTTCCTCCGACGGTGTAGGCGTTTCCTCTCCATACAAATGAATCGCAAGAAGAAACCGAGAACGAACTGCCGCTCGTGGTGCATCCCCAAAACTTCGCCACAAAAACTGCGAAACTGGGGCCCGCATTCAAAGTATCGATGGCATACCCCAAGTCAAAATCAACCGTTCCATTAAAGGTTCCCGCAAGGTAGATATGTCGGCCCACTCCTAACTCAATAGAAGATAAATTGGTGCCACCGACGATGGGAAGGATACCATGCACCAATCTGGCCCACTCAAAGTCTCCATTTGCGTCTAGTTGCATCACAAAGCTATAGAGGGAGCCGGGGAGAAACAGTGCGAATAGATCATAGATGACGGTAGGGTTCGGATCAAGGTCAACTGAATTGGTAGCACTCTCTGGCAGGAGCACCCGATCTTGATCATCTACCACCATCGCTCCGCCTCCAGCGGAACCCCCTGTCATCGAACCGGCATAACCCCCGTCGAGGAGCTTTGCCCACACAAAGTTGCCTCCGGCATCCCATTTCGTTACAAATCCATCGAGAGAGTTAGGTGCCTGGCCAATTGGTGGAAGGTTAAAAACGCCTAGGCCGGGATCGAAATCCACGCGCGTACTAAATGTGCCATGCAGGAACAGATTGCCGCTAGGTGAAAGACGCATCGCAGTCACAAAATCATCATTGATGCCACCCACGCGTTTCGCCCAGAGGAAGGTGTGCAAGGGAGACAGCTTCAAAACGAAAATGTCCACACCGCCGTTGCTGGACATATTGTACACTCCAGCGCCAGGATCAAAATCCATCGTGGTCCTAAATGCCCCTTGGATGTATGTATTTCCCAGGGCGTCGATTTCTAAGCCATTGATCGATTCATTGTTGTTGCTACTTCCCAATTTCTTTGCCGAGACAAAATTGCCACCGGTATCAAGCCAAATAAGAAAGGCGTCGCTCCAACCGGTCGGATTGTTCAGGACAAAGTTCCCCGTACCCGGGTCAGCATCAAAGTTGCCCTCATACCTTCCGGTTACAAGCAGGTTGCCATTTGGGTAAACCACAACATCGCCTGCTAGGACATCGGCATTGCTTCCTCCCATAGTCTTCACCCACAGGAGGTTGCCGAGTGGGCTTAGCTTCAAGACAAATGCATCTTCCCATCCAATAGTCGTGCGCATCAATACGCCAGGTCCCGGATCGAAATCCACCACATTGCTAAACGTGCCCACGATGAGGAGATTCCCGTTTTCATCTAAGCTCATATCACCGGGGGAAATGGAAGAACCTAGTCCGCCAAATTGTTTGAACCAAATTAAATTGCCATTGGAATCCATTTTGGAAACGAAACCATCATCATTTCCCAATGGAGCCAATTTGTTGACCAGTGGGCCTGGCTGTAGGTCGATGGTGTCACTGAAGTAACCAAGTGTGTACACATTATCCAATGAGTCAATGCAGAGATGGTGTCCTGAAGCGATACCGACAGCGCTCAGCTCCTTGACCCAACGCAGGGATGGTGGCTGTGCATAGGACCACATTGCCCCCAATAGCAGCACAGCAAGAGAAAAAGAGTATTTCAGATTGTATTGCAATGACATCACACCTTCTGTATTTGACTTTCAGGGTACAAATTGGCCAATTCTCACGGAGCACGCAAAATTCAGCGATTCAGCAAGTGCGCAAAACCCAGAGTAACCTGATTCGTGTGTTTGCATTGGGGCATGGTCTTGCCTTCCCGAGCCTGGGGCCGGGTTGTTGATGTCGCAAGATTTCATTCTACATAGGCGATGGAAGGG
>JANORP010000382.1:0-10489 GCA_031415375.1 Bacteroidota bacterium
GCCTCCCCACAAGTTCTGGGGAGGCCCGACGAACGGATTGCGCCTGCTGTTGTAGGGCCGTGTGCGCCAAGGCGTAAGGCCCGACCAACGGATTGCACCTTGCTTGCGCCTCTTGGCCGTGTGTCGCGCAGCAATGCTTCGCCAGCGGCCAAAGATCACCCTGCCCCTGTGTCGAGTTGACAGTGGGCAGCTAGGCCTCCCCTACTTGGCCCAAGCCGGCAAAGTTCCCAAGTCGATGCCCCAGGCCCAATCTGCCAAGAGCAAAAACAGCCCTGCCACCAAAATCACCCCGAGCAGGTTAAAATAGACGCCTCCGCGCAGCATCTGCCGAATATTCACATATCCCGATCCAAAGACGATCGCTTGCGTGGGCGAGGCCACCGGCATCATAAAAGCGCAGGAAGCCGAGATGGTCGCAGGAATCATCAAAATGCGGGGATCGACGCCCAAGACGACGGATGCCTTCGCCAAGATCGGCAGGGTGAGGTTGGTGATGGCGGTATTGGAGGTGATCTCGGTGAGCAAGGTGAGCACCACGCACACGATCACGATGAGCAAAACCGGCGAGGTCGCCGGCAAGCTTGCAAAGATGCTGCCCACGAGGTCTGAGAGGCCCGATTTCCCAAAGCCGCCTGCCATCGCGAAGCCGCCTCCAAAGAGCAGCAAAATGCCCCAGGGCAACTTGTTGGCGATGTCCCAGCGCATCATGGCCTGCCCAGGCCGATCTCCACTCGGGATGAGAAACAGCAGCAAGGCACAACCCACGGCCACGACGGCATCGTCGATGCCCTTGAGCATGCCGATCGCCCGCCACCCTGGAAACGTGAAGCCTTCTGTGAAGGTGATCTTGCTTCCCGTGAGCCACAATAATACCGCCAAACCAAAGATGCTCAATGTGACCCATTCGTCGCGGCGCATCTTGCCGAGGGCAGCGATATTGTCTGGGATCAAGTGGTTGTTGCCGAGCAGATGTTTGTCACGCAGCGGAAAGATAACCTTGACCATCAACAACCATCCGATCCCGATAAACAAGACCGCCAAGGGGATGCCCATCTTCATCCAGTCGATAAACTCCGCCTTGGGTGCCAATGGAAAAAGCTCGCTGAGCATTTGCCGATAGGCCATGTTGGGAGCGGTGCCGATGATGGTGGCCATGCCGCCGATGTCGGCCGCATAGGCGATGCCGAGCATGAGGGCAGCCCCGAAGTTGCGTAGCTGCTGCGGGTCGGCACCTGGCCTACCGCCTTGCTCCAAGACCGACAGGGCGATCGGCAGCATCACCATCACGGTGGCGATGTTGCTGATCCACATGCTGATGAAGGTCGTGGAAATCATAAATCCCAACACCAAACGTGCGGGTTGGGTACCCACGCGCTGCAAGATGTGCAGGGCCATGCGGCGGTGCACATTGCTCTCTTGCAAGGCGAGCGCGAGGATGAAGCCGCCGAGGAAGAGAAAAATCGTCGATTTTCCATAGTAAGCGGTCGATTCCTCGACATCCATGATCCCCATCAGCGGCATCAAGACAATGGGAAACAGCGATGTGGCTGGTATGGGAATGACTTCAAAGATCCACCACACGGCCATGAGCGTGACGATCGCGGCCATCGCAGGTGCCTTAGGATACAGCTCGCCGGGCACAGTACACCATGCCAAGACCGCCAAACCTATTCCCAGCAGCCCAAAGCCGAGCTTGCGCCCACCTGCGCCAATCTTGAATATCGAAGTGTTCATGCTGGCTCAAGATAGCACGGTTTTGGGTAGATGTGGCGGGCAACCGGAAAATTGTTCCTTGGGCGGGGCGATGTGGGCCATTGCGGGACGATCGCTCGATTGTGGAAGTGGCAAATCACCTCAACACTGGATGAGCCTCCCGAGCCCGCGGCATCCTGCCGCACTGCGTCCTCGCAAAGCGGGAGGGCGATCGACCCCCGCCTAGCGCGGGACAGGCATTTGCCTCCGGCAAAAACCGCTCAAGATCAACCACGATGAGCCTCCCGAGCCCGGAGGCCGCTGCCTCGGGCTTATTGGCGGGTGACTTTTTTGGTCATGGTCTCCGAGCCTAGGGTGATGCGGAGCAGGTAGGTGCCGGCTGGCAGCGCAATGCCTTGCAAACCGATCACATTGCCGGCCGTCGAGATGCCTTTGTGCTCCCACAGGCGGCGGCCAGAGAGGTCGTAGAGCGCGATGGCTGCCGCGCCGTCGCCGGGGCTATCAAGGCCGATGTTGAGCGCATCGGTAAAAGGATTGGGATAGACGCTGATGCTGCGCACTTGGCCCTCTCCGCGCGACAATTCCACGGAGTTGGAGTAACTGAGGGCACCGTTGAGGTCGCGTTGTTGCAAGCGGTAAAAATAATGGTCACTTTTGGCTGCTGGGTCTTGCCAGAGGTATTTGGTCGTTTCCGTGGAATGACCTTGCCCGTTTACATAACCTGCACGGACGAAGTCGGTGCCATTCGCGGAGCGCTCTATTTCAAAGCCAGCCGTGTTGTATTCGTCAAAGGTCGTCCAAGTGAGGGTGGGCTGCTCGCCCGGCCAAGCGCCCTGCAGCGGCGACCATGTGAGGGGAAGTCCGCCAGGATTGACGGGACCCGTGATGAAGAAGTCGTCGATCGCGAGGCCAGCGTCTGCAACAGATCCATCTGACCCAAATGCAAAACGGAATGCGACACTTGGATTGCCAGCCAGGAAGGTGAGGTCTTGGGTATAAGCGACATAAGCAGCCCCAAGCGATCCTGAGAAAACGGCCTCATTGGTGGGAAATACGCCACTGCCAGCACCGTTGGCGTTGTTGTACCAGCCAGGGGTGATCGTGGTGCCCAGCGGCAGCCACGTAGTGCCCTTGTTCAGGGAATATTCGACGCGGTAGCCATCGTAATCGACCTCCGACATGAGCTTTGCGCTGAAGTTGAGGGTATAGGTGCCAGCATTGGTGAGGTTGAAGCTCGGCGTCCAGAGCTGTGCCCTGCAATTGTCGCTGTAGGTGGCTGCGAGCAGTCCCGTGACCCAAGCATTGGTCGGCGAGACGGTGCCACTCTTGCCAGCGATGAGCGAACTGCCCCATTCAAAGTCAGTGCCCGCAATATTGTTGGCCCCAAAATCCAGCAAATTGCCTTCAAAATCACCCCCATCGGTCGTGAGATAGGGCGTGCCCTTGTCTGGCAAGACATGGATAAACCCGGTCTTGGTGAGGGTGGATGCGCCAGCATTGATTGTGAGGGTGACGTTGTATTTGCCCGGCAGGGTATAGCTGTGCGTTGGATTCTTGAGGGCTGATGTGGGCGAGCCATCGCCAAAATTCCAAACCCAAGATGTGCCGCGGTAGGAGTTGTCGCTGAACTGGATGGTTTTGCCCATGTAGGTGAGCGTGGGCACCGCCGAAAACAAGGCGGTCGGCGCAGCAAAGACATCGCTGGTAAACAGGCCACGCCCATGGGTCGCAGCAGCCACCAATTTGTCGCTCTGCCGCACCTGCAACATGTCTGTGCGCACATTGGCGAGGCCCGTATTGCCAGGCACCCAGTTGGTCGCGCCACCCGCGAGGGCATCGGTGTACCAGACACCCAGCTCAGTCGCTGCCAATGCCTGTGTGGGATCGTTGGGATTGAGCAAAACCCATCGCACGGGCATGTCGGGCATATTCCCTTCGATGCTGGTCCAGGAGGTGCCACCATTGACAGACTCCCAGATGGAATTGAGGCCATAATTGGAATAGCAGACGAGCAAGTGGTTGTCGTTGCCGAGCTCGACCTCCACGCAGGCGGGATACCCCACGGGCAACCCCGCGCCGATGTTGGTAGCTGCAGGTGCGCCTGTATGGGCATTGTCAACCCGAAATACACTGCCATTGTCGATGCCAAAAAAGACGCGGTTGGCCGTGTTGGGCGAGGCGGTCACCGAGGCGACTTGTCCACTAAATCCAGGAACCGCGACGGTCACAAAGGTCGCGCCCGCCTGTGGATTGTCCCATCGAAAATAGTTGTTGTTGCCCATGCAGCCATACATGCGGTTGCCGACGTTGTCATAGTCTGTCGGGCTGATGAAGCGGCCTCCGCCAGTCGATGCGCCAGCCCAGGTATTGCCCCCATTGGCTGAGCGGTAAAAGCTGTTCTGGACATAAGAGGTCCACTGAAACTGTGGCTGGTCTTGGTCGATATGGCAAAAAGCGCCATCGCCACCTGTGACCTCGTTGGTTGCATTGATGCCGCCTGCTGTATATTGCTGGGAGCCATTGTCTTGGGCACCTGCAAGGAAGTAGTCGGTGACGGCACCGGGATGCATGGCGCAAGAATAGAATTGGGTCACGTTGTAGTTGTCGCCCTTGAAGTCGATCCTGGGAAGGGCAAGGTTGGCATTCCCCGAGCGAAAAATGCCGCCATCATTCCCAAAATAGCATACCGAGGAGCTACCGGGTTGGAAGACGACCTCGTGCTGGTCGGCATGCACATACTGCACGCCAAAGCCGCCATACCAGTGCCCGACTTGAGTCCAGGTGGCAGCACCATCGGTGGAGCCAAAGACATCGACCCCACCGACAAACAGTCGATCACGGTTGAGCGGATCGACCCCGATACTCAGGTCATACCAAGCCTGGCTCCGCGAGAAATCATTGGCGGGAATGGCGGGATCGAGGTCATCGGGTTCCGTGCGGCTGATCCAATTGATGCCGCCATTTGTGGTGCGGCAGATGGCTGCCACGACATTGCTGTTTTCGATGAGGGCATAGACGTAGTTGGCGTCATTGGGTGCACAAGCCAGTTCCACACGCTGCAAGGCAATGGGAAATGTGAGTGCCGCGCCGTAGGTGAGGCCACCGTCGGTACTCTTATGAACCGACCCCTCCAACGCAGCAAAAACATCGCCGTTTGCGGCGATCTCGATGTCCCAGGCCATGTTGCTGGTAGCGCCAGTGATGCCGAGGCCCGTGCCCAGGACCTTGGCCCAAGTCGTGCCACCATTGGCTGAGCGCTGCACGCCGCCGCTCTGGGTGCAGGCGAGCACCACGCCAGTCGCGGTGACTACAATGCGTTGTATGAATGTGAACGTGCCGTTGTTAGTCGCGCCGATCAATCCCCAAGTAAGGCCGCCATTGAGGGATTTGAATATGCCCATGCCCCGCACGGCATCGCTGTTGCCGTAGCCTTCACCTGTGCCAGCATACATGATGAGTGTGTTGGAGGGGTCAAATGCGAGGGCCGAGATTGCGAGGTTGGGCATCAGATTGTTCACCGCGGTCCAGTTGGGGAATGCTGCGGTGATATTGGTGGTTTTAAAAAGGCCACCGCCCACGCTGCCCGCAAAGATGGAATTGCCCGAGGGATCGTTGGGATCGATCATGATGGCCCGCGTGCGGCCCGCGACATTGCTGGGCCCACGCTCGTCCCAATCGACGACCAGCGTGGCCGCGACTTTGTTGCTGGCCAGCAATTCGTCGGCATAGGCTTTGGCGGCGAGCAGACGCTCCCGCGGCACAGTTCCCGTTGCGGGATCCTTCGTCATATAGACGTCTTGCTCCCATGCCAAGTCCATGCGGTCACGCAAGGGAATGCCTTCCTCCTCTTCGATGCGGTCAGCATCAACGATGCTTTTTTTCTCGTTCGGGCGCGCTGTATCAGGCACATCGGTGCCACTTGGCCCGATGTTCATCAGCAGCAATACCAACAAAAATGCACTCCCGAGTACATAAACTGCATTTTTCATGTTCACCATTCCATTTTCATCCTACCAAAGATGGGCGCTTCAAGATTCTCAACTTGAAGATAGCCGTTTTTTTGGATTTGAAGGCGCTTGTATTGGATGCCGAGCGAATGCAGAGGTAAGAAATGCGGCGGATTTCTTGTCTTTTTGAGGGGCAGCGGATGTTTCCAAGCGATCGTCCAAATCGGAATCCTCTATTTTGGTGGGGAAACTGAATGGCGAAACATGTTTGGGCGGTGAATTAATCTGTAGGCCAGAGGGTTCAAATTGGCATGGATGCCTATCCGCCTACTCCTTCACAAGCTTCAGCACCTCGGTACGATCCCGCAACTGCACTTCCACAAAATAGAGTCCTGCTGCCAGGGCAGCCACATCGACCTGCGCGCCAGCGTGGTAGCGCTGCGTGGATAATACGACGCGGCCAGATAGGTCGTGGATTTGGAGGGTGCAGGGTCCAGAGCCTGCGGGCAGCGTGAGCGTGAATTGGGATTGGGTGGGATTGGGGGAAAGGGTGGCGAGTGGCGCTGTTGTGGCGGGGTCGGTGATGCGCACGGGTTGCGAGATACAGATATCGGTGGCATTGCCGCCGATCCATTTGGCGATGTAGTTGAGCCTATCGGATCCCACCAACCCTTGACAGCCTACAAATAGGCTCCCGTTGTAACCTTCCATCGTCAACGGCAAGATATCGCCTCCACCAAATGAGCAAAATTCTTGACCATTGTAACGAGAGATTTGATATTGGCCTTGCCATTGCACACCATCAAACACATAATGCCCTCCCGCGATATACAATTCGTCATCGATGATTTGCAAATCATTCACAGTACTGGCAAACTGTACGTTTGGAAACGGATCGTACCAACGAGAACCGTCCCAAGCCATCAAATAACTTGCGGGGTTGCCTGCTGAGGCAAAAAACCAGCCACCTACAAATAGCTGCCCTTTGTAAACAATCACGTCATTGATCAAATCAATCTCCTCCCCTCTACCATCTACATAATCCCATGCAGAACCCGTCCATCGCAAAATACATCTCCATGTATCCGCAACCTTTACGTGCCCCGTAAAATAATATTCCCCGTTGTAAAACGCCGCACTGGAAAGCTGTCCGTCTCGTTTGAATGGCAGCGAATCGCCAAACCGAACCCACTCCAGACCATCCCAAACGGCTATCTTCTGTGTTGGCCGACCACTGATCTCGGAGAAGCCCCCCAATGCAAATAGCCGCCCGTTGGCGACATTGAGGTAGATTGGCGCATTGGGATTCCCGCAAACATTCCATTGCTGACCATCCCAACGGGAAAGGAAAGCGTTGTCTCGATCACCCGCCATCATCTCCATCATGCCGCCTGCAAACAAATTGTCGCCATATTTTTCCACGCTCAATATGGGAGTGGTTCCCGAAAAGTTGACGGTATCCCATTTCCCATGCCCCACCGTACCCCAAGTTGCGCCATCCCAAGTTGCAATCCCGCTTGCTAGGGAATCCCCAGCATATTGAAAAGCACCTACAACATAGAGCAAATTGGAAGTACTGTCAGCAAAAAAACCTCGCACTCCGCTGGAGCACCCACCGCCTACGGTCTCCCAGAGCTGAGCAGGCAGCTGGGTTAGGGAGGCTAGGCAAGTCAATAGCACCGATATCGTTTTCATTCTCATAATTTGATAAGTTTCTTGGATGCATTGATCCCGTTCGTAGTCAAAACAAGTAAATACACGCCAGAAGGGAAACTGGTCAAGTCAATCAGGATTTCATTCTTTCCGGCACCATGCTGAAGCTTGGCTTCTAGAAATCGTGTACCAACAAGATTGCACACCGAGTAGGAGACCACGCCAGCCTTTTTTGAATTCCAAGTTGCTGTAAATTCGCCTTGTGACGGGTTAGGGTAGATGACAATATCTTCTTGAGAACCCGAAAATATTGTCGCGTTTTCTCCCGTTAGGATATTGCTCGCTTCCAGTTGCGCAAAAAATGCATCTGATACCGAGGCACTTGTGGATCCAGGTATCGTTACATATTGCTGAAAATAATCGGTCGAATTCGGCGCTGGGTCGAATTCATGCAAGGGGAACGCAGAGGTAGAATAACTCCCTCCCGAAATGTAGATACGGTTGCTAAACAATGAAATACTTCCAGAAAAATCGCCACCCACTCCTCCAAAGAGACTGCTGTAATCCGGTTGGTTGCTTACATCAAACCGCGTAAGAAAACAATCTGAGTTGATACTTAAAAGGTGATCACCATGAGTGAATTGCTCATACAACGTCCCATCTGGTATCGTCGGGATACCGGAAGTACCCAGAGAACCGCTCTTGGTGCTGCCAAAGACATACTTTTCACCCGCTGGATTGATCGCCACCTTTGGCCCTTGGAATGGCCAAGTGTTGGTTCCTGTTGGAAAAGCAGCATCTTCATTCCCCTGCCCGCCGAAATACGAAGACCAAGTAAAATTTGTCGCATAAGAGAATTGGGCTATAAACGCCTCGTTTGTGGTGCTTGGGTTACCATTGAACAGAGCATGGTATTGGCCATTGTCGCAAGATGGAAAGCCATTGGCAGTAGGTATTGGTGCAGCGCAATTTACACTATTATAACTGCCAGAACTCGTAACACCAGTAATCACGATGTCTCCGAGTGAATTGATCGCGCCTATCTTGTTAGGGATTCCGACCTGTGGCAATATCGCTACACCAGTGATCTTGTCATTTTCCTCCCCCCCAAAGAAGGTGCTCCACTCGAGAACACCTGCTTGACTGAACCTCACGATGAGTCCATCGGATTTATTGATGCTGCTATTGGTATTTGTTCCGTTGAGATTGTTTTGGTAATACCCAGATCTGTCACACAAGGGGAATTGGCCGACCGTTTGCCCAGAACCCGGACAACCACTGTTGTTGCCGTTATCATAGACGCTTTCTGTTTGTCCAACGACATAGACTTTTCCAAAGGCATTGTCCATGGCGAGATCGTTTAAGTAATCATCCCCAGTCCCGCCAAACATTGTACTCCAAAGCAATTGTGTATCAAAAGAAAATTTTGCAACAAATGCATCGGAGCCTCTGACAGGCCCCCCTGGTGCGGTTAGTTGTTGAAACGCTCCCGAATTTGGTACAGAATTGCATACTGGAAATTGAAAATTATTGGTGGAACTACAGGTAGCAATTGGGTTGGTGAAGGAATTATGTCCAATCACAAAAATATTCCCGAGCGCATCACATTCGACATCTATGCACGTAGCCTCGCTTCCCCCGCCAAACGATGTCCCCCAATTGAGAGCACCAGATGGAGTAAATCGTGCGATGAATCCAGTAGTTGAGTGAAATGTATTAATGTAACATGAGATCGATCCAGAGTTTAGAGTAGGAAGTGGATTTGCGGCAGAGCTAGGGTATCCCGTGGAACCACAAAGGTAAACCCAATTGTTCTTGTGGTCATAAGCGACTCCAAAGCCACGGTCCTCTTTGTCACCACCATAATAGGTCATCCACTTTCGTTTGTAATTTATATCAAAGCCACCCACAAAGGCATCAACGTCTCCTTCAAGGGATCCTTGAATTGCTGAAGCCAATGGGAAATTTATGCTCCTCGTCTCACCGGATCCAAATAAGTTCCCATCGCTATCCGTAACAATGTCATAGGACATGTCATTTCCTGTTCCTCCGTAGAAAGTTGACCAGCCAGGTGCTGAGCTAAGGGCGTTCCCCCCCACATACCCCCAATTCACCTCAACCACCAAATCTGTCCCCACATCATAGCTCCCGATGTCTTCAAATGTCACAACACCGGCAATGATCTTGTAAGTCGGCTGCCAGCCGAGCAGGGTCAGCTCGCCGTTGCCATCCATGGCATAGGCGAGTGCCTGTGGCTGTACCAAATCCCCCACCGAGGTCTCCATGACCAGGCTGCCATTGTTATCGACGGTGAGGTTTTCCTGACCATTGTAGGCAAGGGTGATGACCGAGGGCTCGCTGCCGGGGTGTACAATGAAATAGTACTTGAGCCCCCTTTGGTTGCTGCTGTACTCCACATCGACATTGGCCCACACGTCTTGCATATACAAGTGTTTGTATAAAGATACAAAAGGTCTGCCTTCCGGGATATGCCCGAGGTAATAATTGTTGAAATAAGCCTCCTTGGAGATCGGCAGCAACTTCTTGTCGGGGTTGGCAGCGACAAAGGTCATATCGACGCGGTGCATCGTGTCGGTGGTGGTCGTGTCGTCGTCGATGTGCGCGAAGACATAGCTCAGCGTGTCGTCCATCATATAGACGTTGGGATGGCATTGGTTGCTGTAGAAGCGCACGCGCTCCACGGGGTTGCCGTCGGTGCCCAGGAGTTGGTCACGGTTGGCGAGGTAGCGCAGGCTTGTGGACACGCTGTCGCTATCGACCGGCATCACGAGGCTGTGTGCGACATATTTGACGGTGACATAACTCCATACATTCGGGGCGGTCTTGCTCTGCCCGGCCACGACGACATTGCCAGCGGGATCCAAGGCGATGTCCAGTGGACGGTCGCCATAGTCAAACTTGTCGTTGTAGCCGATCTGCCAGACGATATTGCCGCTCGGATTGTATTGGATGGTGTGGTAGTCGTCGCTCGACCCGTTCCAGCTCGTGCCTGTCACCGTCACATTTCCATTGGGAGCCACCACCATCGCCTTGATGGTGTCTGCGCTGTCGGCCTCATGGTTCCAGGTCTGAGCCCATTGCTGATTGCCGGTACTATTGTACTTGATGGTTACAAAATCGGTCGCATGCGCGGTCGTGGTCACATAACCGCCCAC
>JANORP010000383.1:0-2603 GCA_031415375.1 Bacteroidota bacterium
TGGTCATCCCGAGCGTAGCCGAGGGATCTTGAGCACAGATACACTCCCTGCCCAGCAGCAACACGATCCCTTCACAACGAATTTATTCAATTTTTCAACTTACTGATTATCTGAACAATACATCACTTGTCATTGGTACCGAAATGATCGAGGGAGCGTAGCGCTGCGCCCTCGCAAGGCGGGGACCCGATCATGCAGCGTCCCGCATAAAATGCGGGATAGCGCGGCCAGATACACCTCCTGCTTGAAAGCTCCTATTTGCAATTCCTGCCAAAAGCTGCTTTTCAGAAGGGCAATTTAGTAGAAGGTGTATCGGTAGGCGCCAGATTTCTCCGCTACGTCTTGGAGCCGAAGCAAATACCTCCAAGACTTCGGTCGAAATGACAAGATATTTGAGCTACTGTTAAAGTTGCGGATAGCCATATTTGACAATTACTAAATTCGAAGATGAGCTGCACGGGGCAAGATTGCGACAACCAACAGGGCCATTTGCCATCCCTACCGCTTCAATTTCTGGGAAACTTTCTCGCGGAGCCAATCGAAATAGCCCGTGGAAGGTAGATGGGCGACCTCGGCAGCAAGCTTCTGTACGTCGCCATTGTCATGCGCCGCTATTAGTTTGCGTACCAGTCGCATGAATTCTATTGCTGGCGCCAACATGCCCGCCCCTATCGAAGTGCGCTCCAAAAACTTTCTGAAAGCCTCCAGCGCATCCTCCAGCATATCATACTCATCCAGCTCATAATAGCAGTAGATATGCAAAAGCTTGTCCAAAAGTTTATCGGGCTCGTTGAGAAACTTGCCCCGCCGCTGGAGATGGCGCAATGCCTTGCGAAACTCGCCTTGGTAAAAGGCGAGTCGAGCATTGGAGAGCTTAAGCGCTGGCTCTCTGAAGTCTGGGTTCAGGCGCTCGCTTTCGTGCAAGAGCAGGCTTTGTACCCAAGCAAACTCACCCGCACGGCAGCCGATCACGACCATGTTGGTAAAGTCGCCATAAGTAAGGTAGCTGTCACGGTACAAGGCACCTGAAGCAAGCCCTTGCTGGTACAACAAAACGATGCGCGGCAGCAGATTGCCTTCAGCTTTAGCGTTGGTCAGCAATGCATAATTGATGAGCATGTTGATCATCGCTGTGCGCTCCTTGGGAGGCGACTGTTCCATGATGGAAAAGCCCCAGTCATAGACATGCTCAAAATGTGCGATTTGCCAATCATTTTGGACTGCCGTCTCGATGGCGCGTGCATACATGTTGGAAAATGGGTTGTGGGCGAGGCTCGGCGTCTGGTGAAATGCCTCCACAGGCCGCATAACCTTGGCGATGGTTTCGGCGTCGAGCCGCTGATATGTGTAGGCCTCCAAATAGGCGGTCCATGAGAAAGCAAGCCTCGCATTGATCCAAAAATGGTCGATCGCAGCAATGGCATCGTGCACGCTCACCGGGCGCTTGGAATACTGGACCAAGGACGGGTGATTGTAGAGCGTGATATTGATCTCCACCATAAGCTTGAAATAATCCGTATTTTCAGGCAGGGAAGCGATCGATTTTTCGAGTTTGTGCGCCGCCTCGATGAGAAATGGGGAGGCCGCGCGCCGCGAATAGGCGCTGATTAGGAGCCGCTGGTAAGCAGTTGGATCGTTGAGCACCTCTTGATAGACCAAAAAGTCTTCGAGATAGCGCTTGAGCCCGTGGAGTAACCCATTGAGGGACAGCTTTTCCGCAGGCGCACCAGCTTCACCTTCAAGTAATTTCATGACCGAAGGGCCATCGGGAAGCCCCACACCACGCTCTAAATAGCCAATGAGCAGCGCGACCAATTGCATCATCTTGCCGCTAGGCTTCGGAAATAAATGCGTTAGATAGCTGACAAACTGTTTCCATTCCTCTTTTGTGAGCAGTTGTAGCAATCTTATTGCTTTGGCATCTTGCATGAATTTAAATTGAGATAACTGCGATGGGCAAAATATCGTGAACCATTGACTATCATGTCAAATTAAATGAAACCACACTGAAATGGCACTACCATCCCCAAACTACGACCCAGAAGTGTCCATGGAAATGGCGTCATTCAAGCCCATATTTGAAGAATGATTGGTGGCCGCCAAAACCTATCGCTGAATGCATTGCGCCGATGGTGAATGCAGGAAGTTTTCTTAAAGTCTGTAATCAAAAACGACATAAAATGAGAAATCTATTGGTTTTGTGCTTGATGTTGCTCTTGGGAGTTGCCACAAAGGCCCAAGTTTGCAACAATGGCCCCTTTCCGGGTCATAACTTTGGCTTTTCCGCACCCTTTACCTTGCCCAATGGCAATATGGGCGTGCGGGTCATCTATCGCAATTCTTCGCTGGCCCCGGGTGCCTTCATCGAGGTTCAAGCCCTGTCTTTCAATGTTAAGGCAAATAGTTGTGGCCCCTGTAGCCCATTATCTGGTGCACGATCCACCATATTTTATGGAGCGCCCAACTTAACAGCTATCGTGAATGTCGAGCAAAATGCACAATTGGTGACCTTTAGTTGGAACGGCATCTCAACAGGTTCTGTGGTTGAAATCTTCAATGGCGATCCGATCCTGATCCTAGATTTGGGAGTATATACTTGTCAA
>JANORP010000384.1:0-17524 GCA_031415375.1 Bacteroidota bacterium
GTTCCCGATCGGCATCATATAGAAAATCAGTTGATTCAGTGCCAAGGGATAGAATCCCGAGTTGGTGGCGCTATTGGAATCCCTTTGGCAGAGGGGACAAGCGAACTGCTCGCTCATTGCGCTAGCTATTGTAGAATGCAAAGAAGTGAAGCTTTTTTGTGATGCCCAGCGGCATCACAAAAGGAAAAGACAGGGACGCTCAACTTTTGATGCGGCCCATTTTTTGGAGGAAGAGGTCATAGTAGGAGCGGCCACCGGTTTTGGCAACGAGGAAGAGGTCATACAGGATGATCTCATTGCTGCCATGTTCGTTTTCGCCAATTAATTCTTGGAGCTTGACAAGTTGGCCTTTGAGCGAGGCTCCTTTTCCTTTCTCAGTAGCAGCGCAAACCTTGAGCAACAACTCTATAAACAAAGTGACGCGCTCATGAAGCTCGGATTTGAGCAGCTTGCGGTAGTTTTTCTTGAAGGCGCTATAGGTATTGACCGCAAATGCCGTGTCGCCAGTTTCCAGCTTCACGACCATTTCGAAGACGTCGAGAAACATCTTGGCCGCCTGTGAAAACAGCTCGTAACCAGCCATTTTCTTCAAGTCAATGATCGTTTTGGACGCAGCAGCGTAGTCGGCCTTGAGAAATTGGAAGTCTGCGAGGCTGCGCACGAGGAGTGCTTCATGTTCGGGCTCCGAGCGCAATTCGCGAATCTCAAGGGCCTCTTGGATCAGCTTGCCAGCCTCGTCATTTCTCCCAAGGCATTTGAGCACGTTGATGCGTGCATTGGTATAATGAAAGAGGTAGGTGAAGTAATTTTGCTTGCGGTACATCACCATTTCCTTCTCAAAAATCTCGAGCTGAGATTCTGCCTCGGCAAATTTGCAAGTTTTGTAGAGGGCATTTGCAAGCCACAAGCGCATGAAGAGGCGATCTCCATGGTTGTCGTTGCTAAACTGATTTCCATCTTCCAGCTCTTTGATCGTGGTCTTTGCAAATGCCACCAACTGATCGTAGGCCTCCTTTTGGAGCAGTAGGGCGCTCACTATGCGAAAGATCTGAATCTTGCCCTCGGTCGAATGAAAGATCTCGGCAGAAGCCTCGATATTTTTCTTGGCCTTCTCCATCAACTCGATGACCGAGGCTTTTTCACGCGAGAAATTGGAGCGTTTAAGATGCTGTGTGAGCATCGCGATCGCTTCTGAATTCTTGCGGTTGATTTTGACTTTTTCCAAGTTGGACTTGCGGCGCTCCAAGATCTCCTCGATGTCGATCTCGATGTCTTTCATCGCCAGCTGCGTGTACTCTTGGTAGATTTGCTCCAAGATGTTAAACTGGTCGAGTTCCTTAGCTTTTTTCTCTGCCTTTTTCAGGAAGTACAGCGCCAATTGATAGCCGCCGCGCTCCCGAAACATGATCGAAAGCTGGATATCATAATAGGCGTGGATCGAATCCTTGTATTTGAAATGGTAAAAAGTCAGGCTTTTTTCAATGTTTTCCAACAGCTTGTTGCGAAGCCGATAGTAGCGATTGCGGGTTTGCGCATTGTTGAACTCATAGAGCTCCTTGACGATCTGCTGCTCTTCCTCGGTAAATTTGTCGGAGCGAACCATGTCAAATAGGAGCAAAAGCTTCTTTTCGTCCTCGGCCTTGAACCGATTGGAAAGAATCTTAAACCTTCGAACCTCATCGCTGGTGAGGCTAAATATGACTTTTTCTAGGATATCCAATTCGCGTAACCCTCCAAACCGTGTGCGTGTAGTCCCTCAGATACTTCATCCAATTCTTACACGTGTGCAATGCTTAAACGAACATTTATTACTCAGGTAGAACAGCGGCATAAGTTACGAATTCTATTGGAAGGATTTTTACTTTCATATGAAAAAGCTGTAAAATATCTCTGATTTCCACCTCCAATAGCAGTTGGTGTTCTCCATTTGGGGTATCCAAGCCGCAAAATCTTTCAAAATGCCCCAAAATCCTACATGGTATGCTGGGCGAAATCTCTGTGCACTCTATTGTTCGTCTTTGGCGATCAAGGCTTGCGCGCGCATGCGCTCAGCCAAATCCTTGCCGAGGTAGCCCTCGATGCCTCGGTGTACGAGGTATAGCGCTGGCGTAAGCACGACGGCGACTACAAATTTGAACAAATAATTCACCACACCAATCGCAATCACAGCGCTCAGCGTCATCTTTCCACTCAGGTAAAACGCCACAAACAGCACCACAAAACTATCTACGAATTGGGAAATGAGGGTGGATCCCGTCGCTCGTAGCCAAATCTTGCTGTCGCCCGTCGCTCGCTTGATGGCTTTGAAAATGTAGGCATCGAGAATCTGCCCCACCAAAAACGCGATGAGCGACCCGGCAATGATCCAAAGACCCTGCCCGAAGACCACAAAAAAAGCATAGTCAAAGTCGCTTACCTTGGACATGATCGCCTCGCGCTCGGCTAGTGTGGCATCGAGCGGCACATGCGATGTGGGCCAAAACGCGGAAGGCTGTAGCTGTATGCCAGCATAAAACATCAAAAACCCATAGGCGATGAGTGCAGATGTGAGCAGCGAAAGGATGCGCACCCCTCGCACGCCATAGTAATCATTGATGATGTCGGTCATCACAAAAATCACCGGCCACAACAGTACGCCAGCGGTCAAATCAAAGCTGCGTGGCGCTCCAAATAGGTGCAGGTTGAGCATCGGCAAGCCCAAGGTGCCCTCCATGGAAAAAATCTTGACCCCGATAAACTCAGCGATCATGGCATTGGCGACAAAAAACCCCGCCAAAACGATAAACAGGATGGTTTCTTTCTTAAACATCTTCTCGCAGGTCAAATATCCTGCCCTCCAAGGCCAGTTCTGTTGCCGCAAAGGCAGCTCGGGCCTCCAGCAGCAATTGGTCGAGTTCGCGATACCGGGCACTGAAGTGCCCGATCACCAGTCGCCCTGCCTGCGCACGGGCAGCAGCCTGACCCGCCTCGCGGGCTGTGCTATGGTGCGTTTCATGGGCGCGTGCACGCATTTCCTCTGTAAAAGTGGCCTCGTGGTAGAGCAGCGATACATCTTGGATGTAGGGCATCATCTCATCGTTGGGCATCGTGTCGCTACAGTAGGCGTAGGAAAGCGGTGATTCGCGGTCCTGCAACAGATCGTTGGCGAGGATGCGCCGCCCATCTTGCAGCGTCACATCATTTTCCAATTTGAGCAGATGGAAATACTCCTTGGGGATGTCCAAAGACTTGGCCTTGAAGAAATCAAACTTGCGCCGCTTGTTCTTTTCCCGAAAGAGAAAGCCCCGGCAAAACGAACGGTGATGCAGGGGAATCGTCACAACCTCCAAGCGGTCGGTGCTAAAGATCACCTCGCCTGGGGCATAGTCTTCCAGTGCATGAAATTCAATCTCGTAGCGCAGCACCGTGTCTGAGTGATGAAAAATCATTTGCAAGATTTCCATCAAGCCTCTAGGTGCGAAGACCGGCAACGGCTTGCCGCGCTCATAAATGCTAAACGAGGAGAGCAGTCCTGGCGCACCCAGCATGTGATCACCATGTAGGTGGGTGATAAACAAGGCATCGATGCGCGAATACTTGATATGGTATTTCTGCAACTGCATCTGCGTGCCTTCCCCACAATCGATGAGGTAATAGCGGTCATTGAAGTTGACCACCTGCGAGGAGGTGAACCGCGAAAATGCTGGCGTGGCAGAGCTATTGCCCAAAATTTGTACTTGAAACATGCTATCCTTCCCTCTTTACGCAATCTATCACCACCAAAAGCTGCTTGGTAGCTGCCCGAGGCTCCTCCATCACGAGACGGATCGGCGTGAGCACGCCCCCAAAAATTAGAAAATACATCATGCAAACCATGCACAGCGTCGTCGTGCACCTAGTGTGTCACTGCCAATGACCATGCAGGCTGCCATTGCTGAGATCAGGCGTCGTCGCCGTCGTCATCTCCATCGGCGTCGGTATCGTCGTCGTCGATGCTAGACTCGATCTCGTGCATGAACACAGCCTCGATGCTCTCTTGCTGCGTGGGCAGGATGTGAAATACGCGATCCAAGTGGGTGATCTCGATGAGTTTGCGCACATGGGGCGTCACACCAAAGACCACAAAAATCCCTTGTGATCCTGTGCACAGTGAGTTGGCACGCAGCAGCGCGCTCAAGCCAGAGCTGTCTGCAAACTGCACTTCGCTCATGTCGAGGATGATGTTGCGTTGGCCCTGCGCATTGTACATGATCATCGCGCTCTTGAGCTCAGGAGCAATCGTGCTATTGAGCTTTTCTTCCTGCAAATGCAGGATCACGTAATTGTCGTGGAGAATCGTGCTGTATTTCATTGTGCAAATAGATGCTTTAAAGCTGCAATTTAGGGAAAAACTTTGAGTTCCGGGGTTTCAGAGTTATGAGTTCAGAGTTATGAGTTCAGAGTTGGAAAAGTCGTTCCAACTCTGAACTCATAACTCATAACTCATAACTCTGAACTCAGCTCACATGCCCAGTCGTTTCAACTCCGAGGTCACATTCGCCTCGATGCGCTCGTGCAGCTGTGTGGTATCAGCCTTGATAAACTTCTGTCCAGTAATCGTCTCATAGACCTGGATGTAGCGTTCGCTCACCTCGGCGACAAAGGCATCGGGCATCACGGGCGGCACTTGGCCGTCCTTGCCTTGGAATCCATTGTCGATGAGCCACTTGCGCACAAACTCCTTGCTGAGTTGGCGCTGCTCTTCGCCACGAGCTTGCCGCTCCTCAAATCCGTCGAGGTAGAAATAGCGGGAGCTGTCGGGCGTGTGGATCTCGTCGATGAGCGTCACCTTGTCGCCCTCGTGGTAGCCAAACTCATACTTGGTGTCAGCGAGGATGAGTCCCTTTTCGTGGGCCATTTCCTGACCGCGTTGGAAGAGGGCGAGGGCATAGTAGCACATTTCCCCCCAGGTGTCTTGGTCGAGCAAGCCCGATTTGATGATGTCGTAGGACGAGATGTCCTCGTCATGCCCGATGGCGCTCTTGGTCGTAGGCGTGATGATGGGCGTCGGCAGTCGATCATTTTCCTTGAGTCCCTCCGGCAGTTTCTCGCCGCAGAGCACGCGGCCGCCCGCAGCATAAGTGCGCCATGCATGTCCGCAGAGGTAGCCGCGCACGACCATCTCGATGGGGATCGGGTTGCAGCGCAAGCCCACCGTGACATTGGGATCGGGTGTCGAGACCAAGTGATTGGGGACGATGTCGCGGGTCGCTTCCAAGAAATAGGCCGCCGTTTGGTTCAATACCTGTCCCTTGTAGGGAATGCCGCGTGGCAACACCACATCAAAGGCCGAGATGCGGTCGCTCGCGACCAGCACCATCAGCTCAGAGCCGACGATGTAATTGTCGCGGACCTTGCCAGCATACTTTGTAAATGGGACGGGGAAAGTGAGATGCGTTTCGAGCAGCGCCTGAGCCATGAGATCAATTTTGGTAAATGCGGTTGCAAGTTCAGGAAAAATGGGAAGAGGATGAAATTTTTTGATGTTCCGTTTGGCGGGCCGCCCGAGCTGCTGTTCGTCGGCCCTCCCCAGAGGCGAGCTTGTGGGCCGACGAACGGGAGAGGCGCGAGCCTCTGGAGGTAGGTGGATTGGCGGTGCTGCTGAGCGACTGGCGTCGGGTTGCCGTTCGTCGGCCCACATATTTGTTTTGGGGAGGGCCGACGAACGGGGGACGTGTAGGGCGGCAGATGAGTTGTCAAGCCCCTCCTTGTACATTCCCCGCCAAATCGCGACATTCACACCATGAAAAAGATCAGGATTTTCCTCGCCTCCTCCAATGAACTTCTTGCCGACCGTGAGCGATTTGAAATCGAGGTCTATCGCAAGTGCAAATTGTGGATCGACAAGGGGATCTTTTTGCACCTCGACATCTGGGAGGATGCCACTGCGCGCATGTCGCCGACCGCCTCGCAAGACGAATACAACAAAATCATCCAACAAAGCGACCTCTTTGTGCTGCTCGCCCATACCAAGGTCGGCCCCTATACGCATGTCGAGTTCATCACGGCACAGGGGCAGTTTCTGGCTACCCGCAAGCCCTTTATCTGGACCTATTTCAAGCAGGTGCCGACGGATTTTGATGAAACCACGGCGACTGCACAATCGCTCAGGGCCTTTCAAAAGCAGCTCGATGACTTGAAGCACTTCTATAGCCCCTACACAAGCATCGACAACCTGTGGCTGCAATTCAACAAGGAGCTGGACCGCTTGGAAGCCGAGGGCTTTTTGCGGGATCTGCGGGGGATGGAGGGCAATGCGACGGCGGCAGGTGGTCGCACGATCACACAAGGCGACAAGAGCATTTACATCGAAAAGGGCGGCAACACCACCATCAACATTCAATAACAGACATGGAAGACCCCCAACGCAAATCCCAGCAAGGAGATCGCTCGGTCTATGTCGAGCAAGGCAACGTCGTGATCCAATATGGCCACAAGGAAATTCTTAAGTTCTTGGGGAGCCGTCCCAATTCACCAGATGCTTTTATGGGAAGAGATGAACAGCTGGAGCGCTTTGAGGGCTGCATGTGGCAGACGACACATTTACCCCAATTGTTGGTGAATGCAGAGGGTGGCATCGGCAAGACCACATTTGCAGCGGCGTATTATCTGCTTCACCGGAACGACTATGTACACCTCGTCTGGGTCTATGCAGAGTCGGGCATCGCCAATTCCCTACTGGGACTCTCGAGTGCTTTGCAGATCAGCTATGACAACGATGCCAATGATACGCAGCGTCTGGCTTTGTTTTTGGATGAATTTCGCAATCTGCGCAGCCCTTCGCTTTTGGTGATCGACAACGCCAATGATCCCGAGGATCTAAATGCCTACAACAACGCCCTGCGGCAACTGCCCAATATGCATGTGCTCATCACGAGCCGTGTCATGGAGGTAGATGGATTGGACACCTTTCCCTTGCCGCCCTTGGAGCGCAAATTTGCAGTTGCGCTATTTAAGAAGCATTTTCCTGCTCATGCTCCAAACGAGGATGCCTTGCTGGATGTATTGCTGCCCGCCGTGGGATACAATACCTTGGTGATCGAACTCCTTGCCAAAAATCTGAGTCAATTCCACAAAACCATCCAGAAGTCCTATAACCTCACGCAACTCGTGGAGGATTTGGGAAGCAAGGGTTTGTTTGGCATCCAAGGAAAGCTTGTGAGCACCACCTACCAAGCGAGGGGATTCGCCCTGCGCAAAGAATCGCCTGAGGAAATCCTGAGTGTCATGTACAAGCTCGGCGAACTCCCTGACGAAGAGCAGGCGCTGATGTCTGTGCTGTCTGTGCTACCCGCAGAGAGCATTTCCTATAGGTGGCTGGAGGCGCTGATCCCCTCAGAAGACCTCGACACCACCCTCCTCTCCCTCGCCCAAAAAGGCTGGCTCGACTACCAAGCCGAAACCACAAGCTTCAAGGTAAGCCCCGTCGTGCAGCAAGTGACCCGCAAGCAAAATCAGGAGCGCCTGTTTGCAGATGCCGAGCCGCTGATCGTTTCCCTGATCGAGAAACTGGATTATGACGGAGGCCACATCACGGGTAGCAGCTACGCGGATGCCGCCTATTATGCACGTCTAGCTGAGACCGTGAGCACGGCTTTCTCGGCACCTAGCCATCAGATTGCCATCCTCTGTGAGCGCCTCGGCAATTATCATCAGACGCTGGGCGACCTGGGCAAGGCTTTGGGATATTTTGAGGAGGACCTGCGCCTGAGCAAGGAGCTACACGTGGCCTACCCTGAAAAGGTGAGCTTCAAAAATGGCTTAGCGATCACCTACTCTAAATTGGGGGAAACATATACATCACTGGGTGACCTGAGCAAGGCTTTGGGATATTATGAGGAGCAAAACCGCTTGGTCAAGGAACTCCACGCTGCCTACCCTGACAACGTGGGCTTCAAAAATGGCTTGGCGGTCTCCAACTCCAAATTGGGGGAAACATATACCGCACTGGGTGACCTTGGCAAGGCTTTGAAATATTTTGAGGAACGCAATCGTTTGGGCAAAGAACTCCACGCCGCCTACCCCGACCACGTGGGCTTCAAAAATGGCTTGGCGGTCTCCAACTCCAAATTGGGGAATACATATGCCGCGCTCGGCGACCTGGGCAAGGCTTTAGGATTTTATGAGAAATACAATCACTTGAGCAAGGAACTCCACGCCACCTACCCCGACAACGTGGGCTTCAAAAATGGCTTGGCGATCTCCAACTCCAAATTGGGAGAAACCCATACCGCTTTGGGCGACCTGAGCAAGGCTTTGGGATATTTTGAGGAGGATCTGCGCCTGAGCAAGGAACTCCACGCGGCCTACCCCGACAACGTGGACTTCAAAGATGGCTTGGCGATATCCTACGAGAAGTTGGGGCAAACACATGCCGCACTGGGCGACCTGGGCAAGGCTTTGGGACATTATAATGAGCAAAACCGTTTGGGCAAGGAACTCCACGCCGCCTACCCCGACAACGTGGACTTCAAAAATGGTTTGGCGATCTCT
The DNA here is from genome assembly GCA_031415375.1 of Bacteroidota bacterium. Classification (GTDB taxonomy): domain Bacteria; phylum Bacteroidota; class Bacteroidia; order J057; family JADKCL01; genus JADKCL01. The sequence continues at coordinate 8,512 of JANORP010000384.1, forward strand.
TTCTGGAAGTTGGGTGATTTGGCCAGGAAAATGAATGACCTGGCCAAGGCCCGCAACTATTTCAGCGAAGCCCAGCGACTCTGGGAAGCGTTGGTCTTGGCCTCGCCACAAAATGTGCAGTTTTCGCAGTACAGGGTTCAGGTGCGTCGCGATCTCGAGCGCCTAGCGAAGTAAGCCATAGATTTTGAGCGCAACCATCCCCCATTGTTACCTAGAGTACGCGCCTCGCGTTTGCAATGGAAAGCTCTTTTGAATCCCTGGGGCTGTCGCTGCGCGCGGCCCCGCAGACGCCCGCCCGCTTGCCTGCCAGCGGCTCGGCACCCACCATTCACAAGTGCATGAGCACCTCCAAGGTATCGACCCCGTCGGCAAAGTCATCGACGGCGGGGAATTGGGCTTGCCCAAACGGAAGATAGCCCTGCCCGACAATGCATTGCAGGTCAGGAGCGATCGCAGCGAGCAGCTGCGGAATGTCGTCTTCCGAGGCATAGTCCACGACATGGAGGATGCCGATCTTGCCGGGGCGCAGCGCCGTGCTGCGCGCGACCACGATATGGGCGCAAATGGGTTCCGAGCGTCCCAGCACCTGCTGCGTGGCGCGCTCATACCGCAAGACATCGGCCCAGCAGGCTGCAAAGCCCAGTGGATCAAGGGCATCAATCGCATCGGCCAATGGGGCCAGGTCATAGCCTTGCGGCACCAAGATGCTCGACACGCTGCGGCAACCCATGCCGTGGTAGAGGAGAATGTCTTGGGCCAAGCCTGTCCATGCAGCGGCAGGCATGCTGCTGCGGAGCACTGCGACTGAATAGCGGTTTTGGCGGGTGAGTAGCGGGATCCCCTTGTAATAGGCTGCGATCTGCTGTGCCGAGGTATTGCTCCCTGTCGCGATGAGGTAATCGATGGCCTGCGGCGCAAGCGCATCGACCAGCGTGATGCGTGCCTGCAAGGCTGCAGGTGAATGGGCGACCAAGTGCTGAAGAAGCACACGGTCCTTGTGACTCGGTTTCACGACAGCCCTGTGCCCACTCAGCAGCACCATGAGCACATCGTGCAAGCCCACCAAGGGCAGATTGCCCGCAAGAATGAGGCCAATGCGCCGCTCGGTCGTCGTTGCAGGGTAGCGACCCCGCAACTCGGCGAGCGCGTCACCCTCAAACCAAGGCAACATCGCCCCGATCGCCGTCTGCACCATCGTGGCGGTAAACCACTCATTTTCCGCCAAAGCCCGTTCCTCCAAGTCTGCATGACCCAGCATCCCCTCCAATATCGGTCTCCAGGCCATCAGCAGTTGGATATCCATTGCCCAAATCTAAGGAATCATCGCCAACCCATCGACAGCTGCAGTGACGCGGCCGCCCCATCCAGCAGATTTGTCATACACCCCATGCCTTATTTAGAATGAGTCCAAATAAAAATAATCCTTACCTTTGCATTGGAAACGGAAACAATCCAATTCCAGCTAGGTTTTACAGGGTGTCTGCGGTAAATTTGCAACCCGAAAAAAGAAGAAGCACTATGGCATTGATGATCACCGAAGAATGCATTAACTGCGGCGCCTGCGAACCAGAGTGTCCCAATACTGCAATCTACGAGCCCGGCGTCGAATGGCGCTTTGCCGACGGCACAGGCTTGGCTGGCAACATTGATTTTGGCGACGGCACAGCCATCGCTGCCGACAAGGCCCAAAAAGCAGTTTCAGACGAGATTTATTATATCGTCCCCGACAAATGTACCGAGTGTACAGGCTTTCACGAGGAGCCACAATGCGCGGCGGTATGTCCAGTCGATTGCTGCGTGCCCGATCCCGACAACTTGGAGAGCCCAGAGGAATTGCTCGACAAGAAAAATTGGATGCACGTCTGAGCGACAATAAATATAGCGTTGGATAAAATATTTTTTGACCCGCCTGGATAGGCGGGTCTTTTTGCGTCGAGGGGCAGTCTGTCGCTGCGGTCTAGGCTAGCCGACTATAGAATCGCGACCAAGTCGCGCAGGCCAATCAGGCTGTGCAGTTGCGATTTACCTTTGATCAGTGGTCGCATTTGCCCCCGCATTCAGCTTCCCACGATAGTCCTACGATGTTCTCACCATCTGTTTGAGGAATTCTAGTAATCGCCGTATCTTTGCATGTCTTGGGCAAAATGGCTCAGGCGGCATGAATCTTTCAAGAAACGATGAAATCAGCTCAATTTTCCAACATTCGCAGCGCTCGTCCCTTGTTTTGGATGGCGATGATGGCCATGGCAGTGGCTTTTACGGGTTGCACAGGCGGCGCGAGCAGCGACACGCTCGTGGTGCAGGGTGACATCTCCAACTTCACCGGCGACTCGATACGCATCTATGAGGTCATGGGCGTGCGCATCAACCCGATCGCTGCCGCCAAAGTCGAGGTCAAAGACAACAAAGCCACTTTCAACCTCTCCCACAAGCTCGGGCACACGGGCTTTTACCTGATCGGCGACGATCCTCGCCGCTCGATGAATGTCGTGCTCGGCGGTGGTGGCGAAGTCCAACTCACGGGTGACTGGACCAATCCGCAGGGTTGCAAGCTAGCCGGTGGCGAGCTCAATGATCAATATGCAGCATTGCAGCAGCGCGTGAGCAACCACAACCAGCAGTTGCAGGGCCTCTACCAAAACCTGCAACTCTTTGCGCAATCAGACCCGATGCAGGTGACCCGCATCCAGGGCGACATCTCCAACCTCAACAACTCCCACTTCAAATGGCTCGATTCGCTCGAAGCCAAAAAGGACTTCATGGGGAAGGTTGCGAGCATCTACAACTTCAAGCCGTTCATGTCTGATCCTAGCCACAGCAAGTATGGCAATGAATTGACCTATTTCAAGGATGCCTTTTTTGGAAATCTCGACTTCAAAGACGCCGAGATGGCCAATATGCCGCAGCTCTATGACAAGGCACGTGCCTATGCCAGCACACTCGTCGGTGCAAGCGTGCCGAGGGATGTCTCCAAGGTGGCCATGGACGGTCTCTTGACACAAGCAGGCGCAGGTTCATCGCCCCACGAGAGCATTTTGCGCGGCTATGTCGCAGGCTTGGAGCAAACCAAGAGCGACCTGTTTGTCGATTACGGCAAGGCATTTGTCGCGACTTACCCCAATGATCAGCAGTATGTCGCCTCGATCAATGCCGTGATTGCAAGCATGCAGAGCATGGCCTCTGGCTCCATGGCACCCGATTTCAGCGCAGCTACCCCCGAGGGCGGTACTCTCAAACTCAGCGATTTCAGGGGTAAATATGTCATGATCGACTTCTGGGCCAGCTGGTGCAGGCCCTGCCGCATGGAAAATCCCAATGTCGTGAAAGCTTACAACAAGTACCATGGCAAAGGTTTTGAGATCTTGGGCGTGAGCTTGGACCAGGAGAAGGGCAAATGGGACGCCGCCATCAAGCAAGATGGCTTGCTCTGGAAACATGTGAGCGACCTGCAAGGCTGGCAAAGCGCGCCCGCACAGTTGTATGGTGTCAATTCGATACCTGCGACCGTGCTCGTGGATACTGAGGGCAAGATCATCGCCCGCAACTTGCGCGGCCAGGAACTGGAAGCTAAACTCAAGGAAATTTTTGGCAGCTGAGTCTCCCCAAATACAAGATTCACATGGCCAAGACACGCATATTGATCGTTGATGACGAGGAAGATATCCTCGACCTGCTCGAGTACAACCTCGAAAAGGAAGATTTTAAGGTCATGCGTGCCACCAACGGCGAGGAGGCGATCGCGGTCGCCAAGCGCGAGCAACCCGACATGATCTTGCTCGACATCATGATGCCGCGCATGGATGGTGTGGAGACTTGCCGCCGCCTGCGCCAAATGCCCGATGGTGAGAAGCCTTTCATTGTCTTCTTGACCGCTCGGGCCGAGGAATACTCGGAGATCGCCGGCTTGGAAGCTGGCGCAGATGACTACCTCACCAAGCCCATCAAGCCACGCCTGCTGCTCACAAGGCTGCAGGCGATCTTGCGTCGCGGCCGCCAAGGCGTGGGGCCACAGGAAGTCGTGGGCAATTCGCTCAAGATCGGCGACTTGGAAATCAACAAGGACGAATATATCGTCTATCGTAAGGGCAAGCCGATGAACCTCCCCAAAAAGGAGTTTGAATTGCTGCTCTTCATGGCTTCGCAGCCTGGCAAAGTCTTCAGCAGGGATGTCTTGCTGGAGCATGTCTGGGGTGCAGATGTGCAAGTCGTGGACCGCACGATCGATGTACACGTGCGCAAGCTGCGCGAGAAAATCGGGAAAAAGTGGATTAAAACAGTGCAAGGCGTTGGCTACAAGTTTACCGCAAAAGTCTGAGTCGATTGTCTTTGAACAACGATATCCCTCTGCCGTCATGGTGGGGTTGTACACGTCGCTCGCGATCACGGGCCTGTATGCGCTTGTGCGCCTGGTCGGTGGCGCCGAGGGGGGGTATATCGTCTTGGAAGTGCTGCTCATGTTCACAGCAAGCATGCTGTCGATCGTGGGTGTCTTGCGTTTTTTTCTCTACCGGCGGCTCAAGGAGCTCTCTGCGGAACGCTCCAAGGAGATCGAGGCTGAGATTTTGCGCCTCAAAAACATGGAGGCCTATCGCCGCGAGTTCTTGGGCGATGTGAGCCATGAACTCAAAACGCCCATCTTTGCCATCCAAGGTTTTATCGAGACCTTGCTCGACGGGGCATTGGAGGATCAAAAGGTCAATCGTAAATTTCTCCAAAAGGCTGGCAAGCATGCCGACCGCATGTCCAACCTGGTCTCAGACATCTTGGTGATCAGCCACATCGAGTCGGGGCAGCTCACGATGAACTTTGAGAAGTTTTGCATGTATGACCTCATCGCTGATTTGGTGGACAGTCTTTCCTACAAATTCAGCCGCAAGGGGCGCGACATCCACTATGAGATCATCGCCAAGGGTCTGGAGCGTACACTGGTCGTCGGTGACAAGCAGCGCATCGAGCAGGTGCTGCGCAACCTCATCGACAATGCCGTGAAATATGGGGATACCAAGGGCACGATCAAGCTGGCTTTGGAGCATTATCCCGAAGGCAAAATGCTCATCAAGGTGCAGGACAATGGGCCGGGCATCGAGCCGTCGCACCTGGCCCGCCTCTTTGAGCGCTTTTACCGGGTCGATAAGAGTCGCTCGCGCAACCGTGGTGGCACCGGGCTAGGCTTGGCCATCTGCAAGCACTTCATCGAGGCCCACAAAGAACATATCTGGGTGGACAGCACCCTCGGCGAGGGCTCTACCTTCCAATTTACCCTCAACAAGGCACAGTGATCATCGGGGAGGAAGATAGCACCCTGCGCATCGCCAATGAAGCGATCCCGATGGCCATCTTGCGCGGGCGGCCCAACCGTGTGCGCCTGTCATTCAGCGAAGACAATCGTCTCCATGTCGAGACTAGCAATGGGCAGTTGGGGGATTTTGACCGCCAATTTTTGCAGAGCAAAACCCAGTGGATCTTGCGTGGCTACCGCGTGCGCATCAAGAATGTCGCACGCAAGGGGGCCATGCTCGCAGATATCGAGCGGCATGTGCCCCTCTTTGGCAAGTCGCATCCCGTCAATTGGCACCCGTCGCACCGCACTTTCTTCAAATTTGACCGCAGTGGTCCCTTTGAAGTCTATGCACCTGAGAAATATCTAAGCCGTCACCGGCGCAAGGTGCTGTACTTTGCGATCCGCAAATTTGCAGAGATGTATCTGGCGAGCCGCGTTGAGCACTGGGCGCAAGTCACAGGCATGAGCTTCAACAACCTGCGTGTCAAGGACCTCAAAAGCAAATGGGGCAGTTGCAGCAGCCTGCGCAATATCAACCTCAACTGGCAACTCGTGTTGCTGAGCGAGCATCTCATCGACTACGTGATCGTGCATGAACTCATGCACTTGCACGAGATGAACCACAGCCCCCGGTTTTGGAATTGGGTGGGCAAATATTTTCCCGAGTACAAACGTGCAAAAGCACAATTGAAAGAAGAGCAATGGATGGTTGGGATTTTGAACTGAAGCCTTACGAAAAGAAGCGCGAGTTTGTGAACTTTCAAGAGATCATCTTGGTCGAGGATGCACACATCATCGCCGTGAACAAGCCACATGGCATCAGTAGCCTGAGCGACCGCGAGTCGGAACTCAATATGCTAGAGCTGGGACGCACGTATTATCCCGACTTGCAACTGTGCCACCGCCTCGACAAGGAGACGACAGGCGCATTGCTCTTTGCCAAAACACCTGAAGTCTATCGCGAGATTGCCATCAAGTTTGAGCACCGCGAGGTCCTCAAGCACTATCTGGCACTGGTGATGGGCAACCGTGATTTTGAGGAATTGATGATCGATTTGCCACTCGGGCAGAGCGGCAAAGGCAAGTCGCGGGTGGACTACAAAACCGGCAAGGAAAGCGCCACGGTCGTGACGACCTCAGAGAAGTTTCGCGATTACACCTTGGTCGATTGTTTCCCGCTCACAGGGCGCATGCACCAAATACGCGTACACTTGGCCGCGCAGGGTTGTCCCCTTGCAGGCGACGCGACTTATGGCGGCAAAGACATCTTGCTGAGTGACCTCAAGCGCAAGTGGAAATACAACCGCAAAGAGCAAGAGCCCACCGTCAACGATGGCATCATGTTGCACGCACGCGGCCTGAGTTTCACGTTGTATGAGCAAGAATACACCATCGTGGCACCCATGCCCAAAAAATTTGAAGCAGCCTTGAAAATATTGCGGCGCTACGGGAGCTAGCGCGTAGCGCGCACGGTCCACGCATAGGAATTCGCAAATTGGGACGTGCTTTTGGCCTGAGGCGCATTGACACTGGATAGCGAGCAATTGCTCGGAAATATTCAGGCGAAGTCCCAAGCTCGCTGCATATCGCTCACAATCAGCTCGATCAGCGAGAACAGCAAGTTGCCCATACTCTATTGTTAGATCGCGATGCACATGATATCGGCAGCGAAACCGGGCTTTTCAGCATCGGAAATGCAGCGCCAAATTGACAAGCTTTGATGACGTCCACGACTTTCTTGGGGAAACCGCCGAGGGGACGGTGACGAGCAGTGTTTCTTGGGAGCCGCCTATTTTCAGGTGAATGAAAACTTTGTGTAGTGAAATCAAGAACCAAGTAGCGAATTCTAAATTCCCAATCTTCCATCGAATTCCTCCTGTAAAGATTTATAGAATTGGTTAACTATCTGCCGGATTTGTCTGTCGTTTTTCGACGTTCTATTGGCGCGTTTTTTATCGAGTGTTATTCCAACATCTTGGTTGTCTTCTAGAAATTGAGCTATCTTAGTAAAAAGGATAACGATTTCATGGATGTTTGGCTCCTCTTCCATCGGGTAGTTCAAGGGCGTCTGATCCAATAATTCGAATGACCTGAGGATTCGTTCAGGGCATTTATCGACAACCACTCGAATGTTGGATATGAGTTTAACGAAATGTCTTCGATGACTCAACTTCATTTGCATGCAATAATTGAGCGTTTCCTCAAGCGAATACCATTCAAAATAGTTCAAAAGAAAGCGTTCGATCGATTCGGATTCGTCGCTAAGTTGATACCATTGCTTTTCGCGCATGAAGCTAGTTGTTTGGCCAAGTGTTATTGATATGCGGGCCTTCTTTCGCCCTGTGAGATGCTGAGAAGCGCAGCCTGCACGCCTTCCATCCAACTACAGTATCATGAAGGCCCAAATTACTTTTCGTAGCGTGTATGTGCGTAAAAATAGTTTTCAAACTCATGAAAAACTTCCGTGATCCATGCCATGACCTCATCTTGTGAAAAATCCTTTTCATCGGGTGTATCAGGATAATGTATCAATTGAATGTGTCCATGCGATCGCAACAGTGGTAGGAAATTTTGTCGCGCGGAGCGAAGCATTTGATCAAAGGCCAATAACCATCGCGCAGCATAATTAGCTTCACCCTCGCAATGAATTTTCCACATTCCCCGGGCAGAATGAATGTCAGGGTCATGTTTGAAGACCTGCTCCAAAAATTCGCAGAAGACCCTTCTTGGATCATCTTCTAATGCGGGCATTTGCTGTTTCTTATTGCGCATGAAATTATATTGCTGGGTAAGAAGTCTAGATCAGCCATCCACCCTTTGTGGTTTTCGACCCCAAACTATGTGTTTCTGGACATTTTTTGATCTGTAAATTACACACAAGCCGTTGATAAATAATTTAGTGTGTGGTTTTTAGCGGCGACCATGTAAATTGTCGTTGCTGTAACAGAGCAGGTAAGTACGAAGTGCAACAGCTGAAATATCAAGGCGCTTGGTCTTCGATTGTAGCAATCAATCGTTGTCGAAATTCCTCCATGTACGCGATTGTCTCTTGGAAATTATAGGGTCGTTCGTCCAAGGTATCCTCATCATGGTAGGGGCGAATTCCCCCGTTGGAGAACAAAAATTCGATGAGATTATCAGGCGGATTTTCAACCACAGCAGCAATACTTGCGAGAATCATATCTGCTTTTGAACGGTCATTGATGGCGATTATTTTGAAGCAATAGATCCCGCGTTCGATTTCGTTCATGTAGAAACAATCGCGTAGAAAATTTTGAAACGTATTTAGAGCATCCATAGGCTTTTCTTTTTTTGGCCACGTCGTTTGTATCAACTAAGCGCCTTTTTTAACAGCACTCGTGCTGCGATCACAATTTTTGCACCTGCTTGCTTACCTTTTTTAGTGATAGCCTCTTTCTTATTTAAACATTCATGTATTCGTCACGGAAATAGTTTTGGTGCTCAAAAAAATGAGCCGCAAATTTTTGATACACGGCTTTTGCCCAGTCAAGCGTTTCCACTGGTGAGTAGTATCGCTCGGAAGGCATATCGGCCTCATGGATTAAGTGAATGTCCCCTTGAAGGCGAAGAATTTCATCCAGATTGCTTGGAGGGTGTTGGAGAGTCAGGTAAAATGAAACTAGCCATTTTGGTGCATTTCCATTTCGTGAGTTGCAATGCATTTTCCATATCCCAAATGAATGGTCTTGGTCGTAAATATGCTTGAATACT
>JANORP010000385.1:0-33428 GCA_031415375.1 Bacteroidota bacterium
CAAATTCTGACAACCCTTCCTTGGCCTCCCTCCACGGTCGAGCACGGACAAGGGACAATATGTTGGCCGACGAACGGATCAAAGCGATAGATGCCCGAATTGACTCGGATTGGCGGTGGATCTGAGACGTTTGTCGGCCCACAAGCAACACTTTGGGTAGGCCAACGAACAAGTTGTTCGGTCTTACCCGATTTGTCATGCACCTCGCTCTACTTGTACTGTGGGAGGGTGATGTGATCGCCTGTGGAAAAAAAATGGCAGTGTTGTCCATAGAAAAGGCAAATCATTTTCAATGACCATTTGATTTCTGATCCGATAGGACTAAGTTTATCGATTCATCAGTTCTAAAAATGTCATATTGCAATGGAAAAAGATAAAGTACCTGCTGTGCTCAATTCGAGCCAAAATGCTGAGATGAGTACACCTGAATCAGGAGGACAATCGTTGGCTGCACCTGCATTTTCAGTGACTGCCGGGCCAGAGATGTCCATGGCACCTGCCGCAGATGCTGCTGCTGCACCTGCGCCTGAAACGCTCTCCATCAAGCCGGGTGAACTCACAACACTGGGTGAAGGCAGTGATGCTGCAACCAAATACATCCACCGTCCACAGACGGCAAGTTCAGGAGTCACGCTGGGCAAAGGCTACGATATCGGCAGTCGCACAGCAGCGAATGTCATCACAGAGCTGACCGCAGCGGGCATGAGCACCGATCAGGCGACCAAAGTTTCCCTCGGGGCTGGCCTCACAGGGTCGGCCGCCGACACTTGGATTGCCGCCAACAAGACCGATATCGGTGAGATTCCTTCAGATGTGCAGTATGCATTGCTGGCTACGATGCTAGAAGATTACAAAGCCAAAGCCAAAGATGCTGCGACCAATACCACGGCCGACAGCGGTAATGTGAATGCTGCAGCGCGCGAAGTCAAAGACGGCGTCGATGCGGGTACTTATGTGATGACCGAAGCCCAGTGGGACGGTCTGCATCCTGCCATGATCGAGCTGCTCACCGACCTCAAATATCAAGGGGGCTATTACGGCTATGACCGTGTCGCCAAGATCAATGCCTTGCTCATCACCAACGATGGCAACCATCTGGAGCAGTTCAAGGCGGTGGCGACGCTGTTTGACAAAGGTGATGAAGCCGAAAGTTATATGGATACGTATGGCAAGGGCATCGGCGAAGGTTCTGGTAATACCGAGCTTTTTTATGGCCAAGCTAGTGCGGACATCGCTGGGGCGACGACTCGCCGCAACCGCGTGCGCTTGGGCTATCTCAAGCAGATCATTACGGCATTGGAGGGTGGCAAGACCGTCTCGATGGCGCTGCCAGCACCTGCCGTTGAAGTGACGACTCCCGTCATCGGGCCGCAATAATGCGTTTTCACCGGAGCTGGATCATGGGTCTTTTGTGGCTCCTATTTGCAAGTGGATTGGCCGCGCGGCCAATCCACTTGCAGTTTCCAGATCGCCCCATGGGCGAGCGGAAAGTGATGTCGAGGGATCATCTGCGGTTTGCCGAGGCTTGGGGACAGAGCGGGCACCCCCTTGACTCAGCTTTGCAGGCATGCATGACCACCGGCGATTACATTAATTATGAAGGTGAACAATGTTGCTTTGAGTACACGGAGCGATGGAACAAAGAAATCGAGCGCCTGTATCGATTGCTTTTGTCGCAGTCAAAAACCGATTTCGAGGAAGACCGCATTTTGACCACGGCGCAAAAAAGTTGGGTGAAATTCAAAAATGCGCAATACGCCTACATTGATCGGCAATACCGTGATGATGAAGGCACGATGTATGAACGCATTCGTGCTTGGGAAAGATTTGAAATCGTGCGTGCACGGGGGCTGATGCTGTACGCGCATTATATAGGGATGTCGGGGGATCGGTAGGGTCTTCGTGCGCATTGCTTTTGAAGCCACAAAAAAAGACCGCCCCAAATCGGGGCGGTCCATATCTCAAATCGAACATCACGTATCACAGGCCAAAAACTGCCTTCACTTTGTCCACATAGTCCAATTTTTCCCAGCCAAAGAACTGCACCATTTTCTTTTGGAATGTGCGGGTCTCTGTGCGCACACCATCTTTCTCAACGATGGTCACATAAGACAGCTCGACTTCTTTCATTTCTGCGGTGCGACCCATGTGGCCGTAGCTTGCCGTCTCGGAGTAGATCGGGTTGAGCAGGTCGAAACGCTGGACAATGGCTTTGGGGCGCATGTCGAATATTTCTTCCACTTTCTTGCCGATTTCGATGTCGCTCATTTTCACCTTGGCCGTGCCGTATGTGTTCACGTTGATCGAGACAGGGCGGGCAATGCCGATGGCATAAGCAACTTGCACCAAGACTTCGTCTGCAATACCTGCAGCGACGAGGTTTTTGGCGATGTGACGCGTTGCGTAAGCAGCAGATCGATCGACTTTGGATGGATCTTTGCCGGAGAATGCACCACCACCGTGGGCACCTTTGCCACCGTAGGTATCGACGATGATCTTGCGACCTGTGAGGCCGGCATCGCCGTGTGGGCCACCGATCACAAACTTCCCGGTTGGGTTGATGTGGTAGATCGTGTTGGCGTCGAGCAATTCTGCAGGGATCACGCGGGTCACGAGGATGGACTTCACATCCTTGGCGATCGTGCCGAGCATGAGCTTGTCGCGGTCTGCTTGGCTCAGGTCTGGATGGGTTTTGGCGGTGACAAACTCATCGTGCTGCGTGGAGACGACGACGGTGTGCACGCGCATCGGCTTGCCATTGTCATCATACTCGATGGTGACTTGGGCCTTGCTGTCTGGGCGCAAGTAGGGCATCAGGTGCAGCTCATTCTTGCGAATGTTGGCGAGCTCCTTGAGTAGGCGGTGGCTGAAAGCGAGCGCCATCGGCATGTACTCGGGCGTCTCTGCCGTTGCATAGCCAAACATCATGCCTTGGTCACCTGCACCTTGGTCGAGATCGAGGCCCTTGCCTTCGTCCACGCCCTGTGCGATGTCGGGTGACTGGCTATGGAAGGAGGCCAAAACACCACAGCTGTCGGCATCAAAGCGATAGTCGTCGTGGTTGTAGCCGATGCGGTGAATGGTTTCACGCACGACTTCCGGCACTTCGACATAAGCCTTGGTGGTGACTTCGCCAGCCACGACCACGAGGCCGGTGGTGACCATGGTCTCGCATGCGACGCGGGAGTTGGGATCCTGCTTGAGCATGGCATCCAAGATGGCGTCTGAAATCTGATCGGCAATCTTGTCAGGGTGCCCTTCGGATACGGACTCGGAAGTGAACAGATAAGGCATATTGTATTTCTCGTACTTTAAATTGATTCCTTAGGAAAAAACGAGGCAAAGTTAGCAGGAATTCCATGGAATGAAAGAGTTCAAACGTGATTTCTGTGAAATGGGCTGATCGCCAAAGAATGTTCTGTTTATAGGGGTGCGTATGTGGTTGAGCGGAACGGTGTTTGGTGGGCGGCGACTGTCTTGCTGTCTTCGGGATGAAGAAATTGGTGGATGGCATCCATGAACTGCTCGTGCCGAGGTTTTGGTGAGGCCCAATCAAGAAATTATGAACAGACCTCCTATCTTTGTCCCATGGGAAGAAACAAGCTTTTGAAGCTCGAGGAATTTAGCACGGCCGCCAACTGTGTTTTTGGGACAGATGGAGTTGCTGGCACATGGCATGCCCATTTTGGCAACCAAAATCCAATCATCTTGGAGCTGGGCTGCGGCAAGGGCGACTTGTGCGTGGGGTTGGCACGCCGTCATCCGCACATCAACTACATCGGTGTCGATCTCAAGGGCGTGCGGATGTGGACGGGTGCGCAGACGGCCTTGCAGGAAGGATTGAAGAATGTCGCTTTTTTGCGCGCTGATATTCACGGCGTCTCCCATTTTTTTGCGCCGGGCGAGGTCGCAGGGCTTTGGATCACCTTTCCCGATCCATTTCCCCGCATGAAGCAGAGCAAAAACCGTATGACCAATGAGAAGTTTCTCAAAAACTACGTGCAGTTGCTGCCTGCAGGCGGCGAGGTGTGGTTCAAGACCGACAATGTGAGCTTGTTCAACTACACCTTGGCGCACTTTGAGGAACTCAATGCCAAGGAAGTCTTTTCCATCCAAGTGCTGGAGCAGACGCGCGACCTACATGCATCCGACTTGAAAAATGATGACAACGGCATCACGACCGACTACGAGCGCCGCTTTATGGGCATGGGCAAGGCGACAAATTACATGCACTTCCGCATCGCTGCGGGGCCCAATATTGGGATGGTGCCTGCGTGTGAGCGCCTGGCCCTTGACGCCGATGAGCGCGCGCCGAGGGTGAGGTGAGCCGGGTTCAGCACAGATTATTCGCGCATTTATTGATCGAAAAAGCAGTTTGTGACGGCGAATCATCGCGCAAATTTCACGATATTCGCGGCATTGCGGTCATTGGCGTTTGCCATTGGACGATTTTGTAATTCGGTTAATTAGATGGATTCGCTCCAGCATCACCTCGACGTCCTCGATCTCACGGTCGGCCCAGACTTGCTCTCCGCGTCGATCGGGGAGGAGGTCATTCTGACCTGCACGATCACCAATCAGAAGCCGCTGCCATTTCGCCTCCGTAGAGATTGGACGTTCACTCAGGACGGCGATCCCTGCGGCACTTTGAAGTGCGACATCACGCTCGACTTCAAGGTTTACAATGGTAGTCAGGCACCACAAGTATCGTCAAGCGCGCGGTCATGGCGGCCCGAAGATATCGTTGTGCTCAAGCAAGGCGAGTCCTATGCCTTCACTGCCAATCTCACGGATTCGTATCCCCTCTTGGACGCGGGCACCTACACCTTGCAGGCGACCTTCCATCCTGAGAAACTCAAGGGCGTGATGGTTTCGAAATGCAAGCCAATCCTGTCGAATTTGATCACGATAGAGATTTGGTAGGGTAGGAAATGAGCTCGCAAGCCTTGATTTTTGTATTCGTAGATTTACAATCCATCCCTCGGGTGTACGATCCCGCTTTGCTGCGGGAGCACCTGTTCGTCGGCCCACAACAACGCTGTGGGCCGACGAACGAGCATTTTGATCATAGATTCGGCGTCGCCGAATCATTGCTTGGCGGCCAATATCGTTCGTCGGCCCTCAAACTTGGCTTTTGGGGCCGCGCCCGCCTGTGGAGGGAGGGGCAACGAACAACGTAATTCCTGCGCCTGCTGGATTTGTCATGCACCGCATCGCTCCATTTCCGTATCCCAATCCCAATTTTTCCTTACTTTCGTGGCTGAACAGCCAAGCGGGGCAAAGGCTCGCTCGGTGATTTTTTGGAACTAGAGCGTGATTTATTTGCAATATGAATACCTATTATAATCCAGAAGACCTTAAAAAATTCGGAAGCATTGGCGAATTCGACAAAACTTTGGCCGATAAATTCTTTGATTATTATGGCGAAGTCTTCAAGGAAGGTGCGCTCACAGCCCGTGAAAAAGCGCTGATTGCCCTCGCGGTCGCGCACACCGTGCAATGCCCGTATTGCATCGATGCCTACACGCATGATACCTTGGAAAAGGGCTGCACAGAGGAACAATTGATGGAGGCAGTGCATGTGGCAGCGGCCATTCGCGGCGGCTCGTCCTTGGTTCACGCGACGCAGATGATGGGCCACGTGAAGAAAGTGATGATGTAATGAAGTCACTCTTGGCCCAAGGGCACCTGCTTGCAAAAAGCACCGCCCAACTCCAGAAACTCAACAACGACGGTCGAGAGAAGTTTGCACACAAGCTTCAATCAATCGGCATGCCCAGTTTGCGACCCACAGGGATTGACATTTTCCAAATGAACATGGGGAAGATGTGCAATCAAGTCTGCAAGCATTGCCATGTCGATGCAGGGCCCGACCGCAAGGAAATCATGACGCAGGAGACCATGCAATTGTGCTTGGACATCCTCGCGACGCATGATATTCCAATGATTGACTTGACGGGTGGTGCACCAGAAATGAATCCGCATTTTCGCTGGTTTGTGGAGGAGGCGAGCAAGCTTGGCAAGCATATTATGGACCGTTGCAACCTCACGATCATCGTTGCCAACAAGAAATACCATGACCTCCCGCAATTTTTTGCGCAGCACAAAGTAGAAGTGATTTCGTCATTGCCCCACTATACAGCTGGTCGCACCGATCGGCAGCGAGGCGATGGTGTATTTGAAAGCTCGATCAAGGCCCTTCAAATGCTCAATGAAGTCGGCTACGGAGTCGAAGGCACGGGATTGAAACTCAATCTCGTGTACAATCCGACGGGCGCATTGTTGCCTGGCCCGCAGGGGGAGTTGGAGTCCGACTACAAAAAGGCACTCAAAGCCAATTTTGGCATTGAATTCAACAATCTTTTTGTGATCACCAATATGCCGATCAGTCGATTTTTGGATTACTTGATTCAAAGCGGGAATTATGAAGATTACATGCAGAAGTTGATCGATGCATTTAATCCAAGTGCCGCATCGGGCGTTATGTGTCGCAATACGCTATCGGTCGGTTGGGATGGCTATTTGTACGATTGCGATTTCAACCAAATGCTCGATATCAAGGTCGATAGTAAGGCGCAACATTTGCGTGATTTTGATTTTGAAGGATTGCTGAATCGGGATATTGTGGTAGATCAGCATTGCTACGGCTGCACGGCGGGTTTGGGCTCGAGTTGTGGCGGGCAAGTGGTCTGAGGCTTGCGGATTGGCTGTAGGGACGCTTCAGTCTGCGAAATGGATTGAGTTTTGGAATAAATTGCCATTTATGGAGGTAAATGGCCGATATCCCTCCCACTTTGCACTGCGCCCACGTGAAACGGGGAGGACGCAGTGCGGCAGGATGCGGCGGGTTCCCCAGGGGGCTCCCCCAGATTGTTACACTCAATTGATTTGAGTGTGTAACAATCTAAGGGAGACCAACAAAAATCGCTGAGTCCGAGGCCTCTGCCTGTCCCGCAGCAAGGCGGGGGCCGAAGGACGATCGACCGTTTGCCTCCGGCCTAAAACGCTCAAAATCGGCGATTTCAGTTGATTCCGCCAGAGGCAAACGCGTGTCCCGCAGAAGGCGGGGGTCTAAGCCCTCCCGCTTTGCGAGGACGCAGTGCGGCAGGATGCCGCGGGCTCCCCCAGATTGTTGCACACTCAATTGATTTTACCACGAAAACTACTGGCAAAGTTGCCGACAAGCATATTACCTTATATCCTTGTTTAGGGCACCTGCAAGCTCAAACACATTATCGATATGCGCCAATTCCAGCTAGGTAGCAACTTTCATCATCTGCTGGGCAAATGAAATCATTGCTGCGCACTTTGTCAAGGAGTAGCTTTTCTTTGCGAGACAAATATACGAAATCGATCTGCACTGCGAGATCACTGCGATGCGAGGGTGCTGCGCAACGCGGGAGAAATAGGTTCCTTTGCCCGTTCCTAAACCAAATGTGGCTGTTCATGAACTTTACCTAACCATATTGCCAAGTGTTGCAGACATTGCCTTGAATTCCACCCTCAGAAAATGAATACTTTTTTTTCCTTACTTATTTCAATCGGCATTGACATTTTATCGTCTGCCGAAATTGGGGTCCCTGTAGCTGGTATGGGGACCGGTGGACCTTATTTGTGAAATCCAACCTAAAACACAATCGT
This sequence comes from Bacteroidota bacterium, assembly GCA_031415375.1. Lineage (GTDB taxonomy): Bacteria > Bacteroidota > Bacteroidia > J057 > JADKCL01 > JADKCL01. The sequence continues at coordinate 7,642 of JANORP010000385.1, forward strand.
TCTTTGGCCATCCACAATATGTTTTAGCACTTCATTCTATTCACGGAATCGTCGGGCAAATCTATTTGAGGTAGGTCTCGCGGAGAGTTCCCCCACTCCGCAATTTTAAAATTGGGGAGTGTCATATTCCAAATTATATTATGAAACGTTTACAAAATTCAATCTTCGCCTTGTTGGCGATCCTTCTCTCATTTTCCTTTGCGGTCGGGCAGACTGCCACCTCAGGGTGCACGTCGGTCACCGTTACAAACAGTGGTGCTGCCTACCCGACAAATGCCTATTTTGCCTCCGTGGGATATAGTACTTGCACGTCTGGTGGGTGCTGTCGTGTGATCAGCTCGGGTAGCGCAGCCACACCGAGATATCAATTGCAGGTCCTCAGCGGCGCTTCATGGGTCACCTCGGGCGCACAGCAGGCGAGCCCTACGTTCACGGGATTGACAACACACGGCACCTATCGTGTGGTGATCACTGTGCCTGAGTACAATACCGTACTCTGCAGCGGTAACTTGACGACTTGCTACAATACCTTGGGCCAATTGATCGGTTACTGGGGGCAGTGGAGCAATGTTGTGCGTTTTACAAACGCAGTGGTTGTGGGCAGCTCAGTCGTCTCCGACCTTGCCTACACATTTGTCGATGGCGGTGGCGGCAACTCTCTCCCAGATGGTTTTGACGTAGGGGAAACGGTGACAATCAATACGACCGGCACTAAGAACTATGAGTCATGGTGGATCGCAATTTTTGAGAACGGCGGCGCGCTGCGCTACCGCTCCATGGGCTGGACAAGTGGCTTTGGTAGCCTGCCTACATCCATCAACCTCAGCACGTTTTGGAACGGTGGTGCAGGTTGGGCATTTACCAGCCTCAATTCCTACACTGTCCAATTTGCAATAACCACCTCTTGCAACACCTCTTGGGCCAACCTCGACAAAACATTCTTTATCTGCCCAGGAGGCAGTGGCTGCCGTCCAGCAGGCAATGTGGAGGCGATCAGCATCAGCCCCAATCCAGCAAACGGATCGATCCAACTTCATCACTATGAGGCTGTTCCCGGTGCGCAGTTCAAGATGCTGGTCATCGATATGAATGGTCGCACTGTCAAAAACTTCAATGACTATTCTGCAGGCGACTATGACGTTTCCGATTTGGGCTGCGGTATGTACACTGTGGCCGTCTGGGATGGCAACAGTCGTGTGCATACGTCGAAGCTCTCGATCGCAAGATAATTTAGCTGAGATTTGAACACTGTGCGCCAACTCTTGGCGCACAGTGTATTTTTGATGATATAGAACATCGATGAAGGCTGCTTTACTCATTTCGATTCTGATGATTGTGCAGACCGTTGTGGCGCAGATACCTGCTTGTGGGGCCGAATGGACTCCTGCGCCACGCTCGCTTCCTAGAATGCAGATCGATCATGAGCCATCTGGATGGCGCGGTCAGGGAGCAGACAGTTTGGTCATGCCTGATCAGTTGGTCATTCCCGTGGTCGTCCATATATTGTGGAATACCTCGGAAGAAAACATTTCAGATGAACGCATATTGTCCCAAATTGATGTTTTGAACCAAGATTACAACGCTGCCAATGTCGATCTAAAATATGTTCCTGAAGAATTCAAGCCAATGATCGGCTCGGTAGGTATCCGTTTTTGTCTTGCTGCAGTAGATCCGTCGGGCAATCGTGTGACTGGCATCACTCGTAAATTTACTGAACAAGCCGAATTTGGAATCACTGATGGGTGGTATCTGTCTCAGTTTGGCGGCATCGATGCTTGGGATATAGATAAATATTTGAATATTTGGGTCGTAAATACGGGGCGATTTGTCTCTGGTTTTGCTTCGTATCCAGGGCAATCAATTCCTGAAAAGACGGGAGTCGTGATTCATCCCAGTTACTTTGGCATCAATGACCATCCACGTTTTGGAGGCGGCCGCGTGGCCACACATGAAATCGGTCATTTTTTCGGTTTGCGACATCTTTGGGCCGATGACAATGATTGCAATACCGACGATAGCATCAGTGATACACCGCCGCAATTTATCGCCCATGGCGGCTGCCCCTCGTATCCGCAGATTGGCTGTAGTGCAAGTGAGATGTTTATGAATTTTATGGATTATGTGGACGATCCCTGCATGCTTATGTTTACCCAAGGGCAAAAGGAACGCATGAGAAATGTACTGCTTTCTGAACGCAATACGCTTGCAAGATCCTGCTTGCCGTGCCTCGAAGCCAAGGCACCACCTTATTCAGCCATCGTAGCCCCCAATCCTAGCAATGGAGTTTTGACGGTGATTTTTGATGGTGGCCCAATGAAGCTGATTGACTATCAGGTAGTCAACGAATTGGGTCAGGTCGTCGCAGACGGAGCCGTTTTGGTAAATGCCAGCTTGCCTTTGGATTTGAGCAGTTTTGCAGCAGGGATCTACCGTTTGCGGTTTGAGGGGAAGTCTGTTTCTATCGTTAAATATTGATGATGGATAGTTTGGGCGACATCTTGTTGTTGCCGCCAATCCCAGCATTTCCCTATTTGGTTGGTTCATCTTTGCTTCGTCAATTCAAAACCCATGGTCGGAAAGGAATGAGGAGCATGGAAAAGAATGAAAGTAGTCATGCAATTTCTCATAACCATTTGGGCGCTTGTGAAAAGCATGTTGAGCCGAGGGCGATTCCGCAAGGAAGGAGCGCAATTTTGTAGGAAAATTCCAGAAGTCTCATGCACGTGGAAGCAGTTGGCCGAAGGCCGATTTCTTGGTGCGGAAGGACTAGAATATCCCGGGGATCAGCCTGTATTTCACTTGCTCGCGGTATGCTGTCCAATATTGCCCATATTTCGCAGCACATTTCTCGTCGTCGCGGTAGGTGCGCTGCACCAATAGGATGCACAGGAAGAGAAAATAGAACCAAGGGAGAAACCATCCAAATCCCGCGGTGCAAGACCAGAAGGCAGCGGCAGCCAATTCTGGCAAATAGTGGAAATGCCGCGCCAAGCCCCAAAAGCCTGAGGTAAGGAGTAGATTCTCTTTGGTCTCGCCCGCGCCCGTTGTGTATTGCGCCCGGATGAACGTGGCTGGTTTACCCCAGATATCAATCTTGCCCTGCGCTTTGCGAAATGCCTGTCGCTGATAATCCGCCCAATAATTCATCCATATACTCGCTGAGCCTAAGATGAAGATGATGATTGCCGCCCACCATGGTAGGACTCCATGATGACCGACCATGAAAAAAGCCGGCGAACTGTACACCGCAGGCACCCAAACGAGGCATCCCCAGCAGATGTAATAGCCTGCGCGGTCGGTGATGATATCCGTCGAGCGCATATAGCCAGCTTCCCAGATGAAAAACTTGGTCAAGTACATCACCAGCAAAGCCGATGTGACGACGATGGCAGGATCAAAATGTCCAATCAGGTCACGCTGCGCAAATGCAAACGAGATGGCTGCCAATGCCCAACCCGTCATGCCGATACGGCAGTTGGTGAGCATTTTGAGGTCGATGCCCCAAATACGAGGGTATAACTCTGTGCCCCAATAGTAATCGAAAATGACATTCCCCGAGGTGCTAGCGTCGGTGGAAGAGGGCGCGAAACGACCTTTGAAATATAGGCCAAGACAGAAAAGTAACGCAAATAGATTGAGAGCGGCCAGCAATTCTCCCCAATGCTCATACAGGATTCCTGCTGGAAACCAGCCCATTCCCTCGGAAGCAAAGAAAAAGAGTCCAATGGAAATACCGAAAGAAAGGAGACCGTTGTCTTTGTAATTGGGGACATTGCCCATTGGCGTGATGGGGCCTTGATAAGGTTTGCCTGGGAGGAGCTTCATCATCAAAATTTGCAAGGGAATGTAGATCCCGAGGATCGTCCATGCCGTCGGGCTGCCCCAGAAGTGGTCCAACCAAGCCCGCTCAAAAACCACTATCGGCCCCAAATCGGTAAATGCGGATACCAATGCGAGCACAGACCCGTCCAGATGGTACAATGTGTACCAAATCAGCATGGCCGACGTAGGCGTCGCGAGCATGAGAAACAGCGAAAACAGGGACTTACCGATGCCAGGTTTCGCGTGGGTGAACTGAACTTCTGTACCTTTCATATTCCGTCTAATTGAAATGCGCGAATTCGATGCCAAAACCTTCCCAAGATATTCATTTTTCCGCATTCGGAAACGCTTGCAGCAATATCGTCAGCGAAGCGAGATCCGGCAGTCCAGCACCCAACTTTTCCTTCATCGCTAGAAAAAGGCCTGATAGAGTCTTCGCTTTGGATGAGAATTGCCTAACTTTGAAGGCGTTTTGGTGGGGAGGAGTTGATCGGATCCACCTTAGAATTTGAAGTGATGGTTATGGAAACTTCCGAGATGACCCCTGCAGCCTGGTGGAAAAACCAGCGCACCAACTACGTTTATGTCGCGATGGCAGCCGGGATACTTTGTTTTTTGGCATACGTCTCGATTTGGGAGACCTTTTATGGGACGCAGAGCAAAGGGGCAGCAGCTACGAGTATCTTGGGGGGCATCGTTTTTCGCATGTTGCAGCACCTCATTCTGTGGGTGCCATTTTTACTCGCTGAAATCTATGCCTTTCGGCTGCTGCCGAAGCTCGATCAGCGTTTTAATCCAGCTGGAAATGTCGATGCCCGCAAGCAGGTCCTCGTGATCGGTTGCATTTTAGCTTGTTTATTACCATTGGTATTGCCCACCATTTTGGTTTTATGGCACGGGTAGCGTGAATTCTCATTTCAATGAAATCGTAAGAACATGGCGAATATCTTTTGTTCCGGAAAGCTATCGACTTTGATCGGTGCTTTGCCTTTGGCCAAGGAGGCTACCCAGCCGATCGACAGAATGGATAGCTGGAATGCACACCTGTTCATGCTCGGCGGCAAGAAGTGTATCATATTTGTGAACAAGGCTACAATTTTCACGTGTTTCAAATTGGGTGTGGCCAAGCGGGAATTGGCAGATTTGGGAAAATTTTTCCAAAGCTGCGTGTCGCAGCAGCTCAAAGCCAATGAACTCAGTGCGCTGCCCCTGCTCGCAAATTGGGCGACGCCGAGCGAGGATCATCAATTTTTCCGCACCGACAATGACAGGGTCATGGTGGGTACGATCAACAATTTTGTGGATCTCTTTCGCTATTCCTACGACGGCAGAGTCTTGGGACCCGATGTCGAAGTCAAGTATGGTTGCGTTGCCAACGATTACCTCGTGGGAGCCTTGAAACTCAGGACTCCGATGGACGAAATCGCAAGACTCGCCAACGGCGGCGTACCTGTGCCCCGGAAACCGCCTACCAATCCATTCGGTTATCCCGAGGGCAATCAGAATCCAGAATTCCTCATCTCCGAGCCGCTTTCTGAACTCGTGCGTTTGGGCGCAGAAAAGCGCTTGCTTCAATTTTGCGAAGATCGAATTCCGCCTGAATACAGGGATCAAATTCGGCTCGAATGCAAGTTTGAGGGCGATAGCGCGATCTTGAGTGAGCGCCGACCGGATTGGCAAGGCGGCCCTGATTGGTCAGATATGGAGATCATCCGTTTTCGGTACAACAACAAAACTGCGAAATGGACCGTCCATTGGTGCGACAGCCGCCACAAATGGCATTTGTGCGATGATTTTGAGCCTTGTGAGGCGTTGCAGGAATTGATCGACGCGGTAGATGAGGATGGGAGTGGGCGGTTTTGGGGGTGATTTCCGTTTCTAGGAGCGCCTGTTTTGTCCATTATTCTCTATCTTTGAAAAAAGAATTGATTCATGGGTAAGCATGTACGCTTCGATTGGGCCGCCAAGAAAATGCTGCGAGACAAGAAAAACTTCGGCATTCTGGAAGGTTTTTTGTCTGAATTGCTCAAGGAAGACATCAAGATCGAAGGCATTCTGGAGGGTGAAAGCAACCAAGAGGAGGAAAATTCCAAGTTCAATCGTGTCGATCTTCTCGCGGAAAACTCCAAGGGTGAGTTGATCATCATTGAGGTTCAAAACACCCGGGAGTGGGATTATCTGTTACGAATGCTGTTTGCGACCTCCAAAGTGGTGACTGAGCATATTGATCTCGGAGACGAATATGCCAAAATCAAAAAAGTCATTGCTGTCAGCATCGTTTACTTCCCGCTTGGACAAGGCGACGACTACGTCTATGTCGGGCAGACGCGCTTCACGGGTATGCATACGCGCACGGAACTCCAATTGAGTGAAATTCAACAGGACTTTTTGGGCAAACCTACGATTCACCAAGCTTATCCCGAGTACTACCTGATCCGCACGACCAAATTCAACGATGTCATCAACGACACGCTCGACGAGTGGATTTATTTTTTCAAAAACAGCGAGGTGCTCGACAGCTTCAAAGCCAAAGGCATGGATGAGGTGCGCACAAAACTGGCTATCATCAATATGTCGGAAGCGGAACGCAAACAATATCAGCGATTTGCAGAAGAATTGATGGATGAAGCGAGCTACATTGCAAGCAATGAATTTGAGAAGGAGTGGTATGCGAAGAGGGCGGTTGAGCAAGCGCTTACCGAGCAAAGGAAGGAAACAGCATTGAAGGGGATTGCGGCCGGATTTTCGGATGAAGCGATTGCTGGATTCACGGGATTGTCGGTGGAGGAGGTGAGGGATTTGCGATAACGCCGTATCTTCAATTGAAGGGTTTTCAACCAGAAATTTTGGATGACCATTATGACAACACTCACAAATCCCCATCCAGGCCAAGTCCTCCAAGAAGACTTCCTGCAAGAACTCAAAATCTCCGCCTACCGACTCTCCAAGGACCTAGGCATCCCGCAAACACGCATCAGTGAGATCATCAAGGGCCGCCGCAGCATCACCACCGATACCGCCTTGCGGCTTGGAAGGTATTTCAGCAACAGCCCCCGATTTTGGCTGGGCTTGCAGACCGATTTTGATCTGGAGGAGGAAGTGAAATCCATCGAAAAGGAACTTGACGGCATCCCGCAGGTGATCCATTGCGAGGAGTGAGCGACGCTCAACATAGACAAACTTGATTGCCATAGAAGCGGAAGACTTTCCAAGAATTGCTTCTTCGGTGCGATTTCTGTAAACTTGTTCTTATTTCAAAATGATCGAAATGCAAAATCAAGTTCTGACATTCACCCAAATCAAAGCGCAATACCCCGATCAGTGGGTGCTGATTGGGAATCCTGTACTGGACGATAGTTTTGTTGGCTCGATTGTGAGCAAACTCAGGGCAGGGGTGGTCCTGCTTTCCGGCGCGGATCGCAAGGAATTGGGCCAGAAAGCGAACGAAGCTCGGCAAGGGTTTGAAGAAATTGCCTGCGTTTATACGGGAGAGATACCCAAAAATCGAAAATTCTGGCTGTGAGAAAGTTTGAATTCCGGTTGGAAAGCGAGGACAGCCTTGTTCTGGTAGATTGCAGAATTGGGCCAGGGAATTTCACTTTGGCATTGGACACTGGCGCCTCTCATACGGTGATTGATTTGACTCCATTGTTGATGGTTGGGATCGAGGCTAAGGATTCGATCCGAAAAGTGGACTTTGAAACGGCAGGTGGGGTCGTTACGGCCTCAGTGTATCGGATTCCTGTTTTCAGTGCTTTGGGTGTAACAAAGCGAAACTTCGAGATTTGTGCGTATGATTTTCTTGGGAATGGAATCGTTTCTGAATTTGACGGGATGCTCGGCCTGGACTTCTTGAGAGAAAAAGACCTGTCAGTTAGTTTCAAGCGGTTTGAAATTTGTCTCGATTGATTCCCGTTGGGCGTGACAACTTTTTCCAGCTTAAGGGCTATACCTTCCCCAACCAAAAAATCCCTATCTTCGCCCTACGAAAGCAAGAATTAGGGGTGCCCTGCTCGCGAAGCGCACAGGACTGAGATCATACCCTTCCCACCGGAACCAGGTCATGCTGGCGTCGGGAAATTCGGATCGGTTTGCGAAAACCCCTTTTCCTGCAGCGTATTTTGTTGAATTCAATGGCTCCAAGAGCCGTCAAATACGTTATGATCAAGGAAAACGGTTCAAATCCAGTGGAAAACAAAGGCAAGTCGGGAAAACTTGTGCAGGCCAAAGGCATCACCAATGGCCCAATCTCGGGCTCTGAAAAGGTGTATGTAGGAGATTTGAAGGTGCCTATGCGCAAGATTTCGCAGAGCGACTCGCCTGCGGGCTTCTCTAGCGATGGCAAGGGCGAACCCAATCCCCCAATCTACGTCTACGACTGCTCAGGCCCTTATACCGACCAAAACGCCGACATCGACATTTATCAAGGCCTGAAACCCCTGCGCGCTGCATGGATCGACGCCCGTGCAGACGTCGAACGCCTCGACGGGCACTCCAGCAAATATGCCATTCGCCGCGCGAATGATCCAAAGGTCGATGAGATCCGTTTCCCGCACATTCCCAAGCCTTTGCGTGCCAAGGCGGGCATGAACGTGTCGCAGATGCACTACGCCCGCAAGGGCACGATCACGCCCGAGATGGAATATGTCGCCATCCGTGAAAACCAGATGATCGACGCCTACAACGCCGATCTGCTCAAGCAACACCCCGGGCGCAATTGGGGCGCTGCGACCCCCAAGACCCACATCACCGCCGAATTTGTGCGTGACGAGGTCGCCCGTGGCCGCGCGATCATCCCCAACAACATCAACCATCCCGAGAGCGAGCCCATGATCATCGGCCGCAATTTCCTCGTGAAAATCAACGCCAACATCGGCAACTCCGCCGTGAGTTCGAGCATCGAGGAAGAGGTCGACAAGATGGTGTGGGGCATCCGCTGGGGCGCCGACACCATCATGGACCTGAGCACTGGCAAAAATATCCACGAGACCCGCGAATGGATCATCCGCAACTCGCCGGTTCCTGTCGGCACCGTGCCGATCTACCAAGCGCTGGAAAAAGTCGGCGGCAAGGCCGAGAATTTGACCTGGGAAATTTTCCGCGACACGCTCATCGAGCAGGCCGAGCAAGGGGTCGATTATTTCACGATCCATGCGGGCGTGCTCCTGCGCTACGTCCCGCTCACAGCCAATCGTGTGACCGGGATCGTGAGCCGCGGAGGTTCGATCATGGCCAAGTGGTGCCTCACGCACCACAAGGAGAGCTTTTTGTACACGCATTTCGAGGAGATTTGCGAGATCATGAAGGCTTATGACGTCGCTTTTTCCCTCGGTGACGGACTGCGTCCAGGCTCCATCGCCGACGCCAACGACGCCGCGCAATTCGCTGAGCTAGAGACGCTTGGCGAATTGACGCAAATCGCCTGGAAGCACGATGTGCAAGTGATGATCGAGGGGCCCGGTCACGTGCCGATGCACATGATCAAGGAAAACATGGAAAAGCAGCTCGAAATCTGCCACGAAGCCCCGTTCTACACGCTCGGCCCGCTCACGACGGATATTGCGCCCGGCTACGACCACATCACGAGCGGAATCGGCGCGGCCATGATCGGTTGGTTTGGCACTGCCATGCTCTGCTACGTCACGCCCAAGGAGCACCTAGGCCTCCCGAATCGCGAGGACGTGAAGCAAGGTGTGATCACCTACAAGATCTCGGCCCACGCCGCCGACCTCGCCAAGGGTCACCCCGGCGCGCAAGTGCGCGACAACGCGATGAGCAAGGCCCGCTTCGAATTTCGTTGGGAAGACCAATTCAATTTGGGCCTCGATCCTGATACTGCAAGAGAATACCACGACGAGACGCTGCCCAGCGAAAATGCCAAGGTTGCCCACTTCTGCTCCATGTGCGGCCCGCATTTCTGCTCGATGAAAATCACGCAAGACGTGCGCGATTACGCAAAATCCATCGGAGTAGGGGAGGAAGGCGTACTGGCAAAGGGCATGGAAGAGAAGGCGAAGGAATTTGTGGAAAAGGGTGGACAGGTGTATGTGGGGGTGTGAGGGTATGGAGAGGACGAAAAATGTGGGTAACTTGTATATTTCCCACGAAAAATAGGTAACTTTCCCACATGGAATACCGCCGCAAAGTAGAAGTGAAGGAGCCGATGGTGCCGGCCGTGGACGTCGATGGATTGGCCTACAATCTGATTCAGGTAGAAGGCCTGGCGATCGAGGATAAAGGAGTCTATATCGATTCGCTCTATGCCGACAAGTTAATCACTTTGAGAGAACGGTTCCTCGCTCGCGGGGATTCCACGCGGACGGAATTTGTCTCTGGACAGATAGGTGCTGGAAAATCAACTGCTTTTGCTTTTTTTGCAGACGTTCGCATCAGAGCACAATTTGAGGTACTGCATTTCACGCCTCGTGAGGATATGGACGTGAACACCTGGGATGACCCCGAGGTGAATGTGATCGAGATATTGATCCACATCGGTGAGTCGCTGCTGCAAGAGGCAAGGCGTCGCGGGGCAGAGCAATACATCGTCGACCATGTGGAACTTTTCTTTGAGATCGCTAAGAATGTGCAACAAACACTGCAAATCGAAACGATCACCTCAGGCACGCAAGTGCAGCAATGGACCGACATGGTGTTCAAGTTCTTTACCCGAATGAATCTTGAACGGAATTACAAAAAGGTCATTCGCGAACAGTACAAAAATAGAGACTTGGATTTGATCGAGGCTATCGATCACATGATCTTTGATTTTGAACGTAAGGTAGCCAAAAAGCCACTGCTATTAATCATTGACGATTGGGAAAAGCTCCAGAAACCCACGGCGCTGAGAAATGTCTTCGAGCATGGCATGCCCTTTCTGAAAAGATTGCGTTGCGCAAAATTGATACCCATTCCTGTGCACCTGCGTGCCTTGCGCATCGGCAAAGATTTGTATTCCAATACGATTGATTTTATCATCAAGATACGCCCCAATCCGCTCATATTAAAGGTTGTGGAGGAGGAGAATGAGGAGTCTGCAATTATATTGAATGGAAGAAATGCCATCAAGCAAGTTCTGCAGGCACGCATCGATCCCAATCATCGCGACGAGCTTGTGGAGGCGAAGGCAATCGACAGGGCGATTGAAATGAGTGGGGGCATCATACGGCAGTTCCTAAAAATCATGGCTGAGGCTGCCGCTCGTGCACGCACCGCTCAATCACCCGTGGTGCGCATTGAGCATGTAAATGCAGCAATCAAGCTGATGAGCGGAAATATGTCCATGGGGGTCGTATTTGATGGCAGCATGGTCAGGCTACTCGAGCAAATCCGCACCGAGAATCAACCTTCTGAAAATGCCGAACATGAGCTCATCATCGAGGCGTTTGTGAACCTGTTTGTTTATCTCAACATGAATGGATTTCCCTGCTTTCATGTGAATCCGCTTGTCGAAGAAACTGTGCGCGTGTATGCAAGGCCCCGACAATCAGAATCCTAAGGAAGTCCTCATAGATCTGATCGGGGGTGTCGCAGCCGAGGAATTGGTGCAGGTACAGGACCGCATCTCGCATATTCCCCTGAACCATTCGTTTTTAGGTTATGCCACAAGCGATACGTGGCGCCTCCATGAGGCAATTGCAAAATATATTGCGGTACTCTATCACCCGAGAGAGACCAAACTCATCATCTGGAACAACTTAGATGAATTTCGAGCCGAACTCACAAAACCGGATGACGGCAGTCTGCTTGTATTTGTATTTCCAGAAACAATGCCCGATACCGTCGAGCATTATGCAGCGGCATTACAATCGACCCGTGATTGGATCACCCGTGGTCATCGCAAGGTATTGCTTGTGATGACAGTGCCGCAGTATCAGGAGATCAGCCGCAAGGCACCGGACTATTTCTCTGTAAATACTTTTGTCTGGAATGTGCGCGACCAAAAAGCCCTCTACGACATGTCCATGCCGCCACTCGCCGAGCCGCATGAAGATGCGGATTTGCTACAAGCCTACGAGGATGCAGGTGCGGAATATGACCAAACCCTAGACGAGGAGCTGCCGACAAGCTTGCAGCGCAAGGCGTGGCTACGCTTCATAGAGGCCGCGAAAAAGCTAGAGCGATGGCCCGAGGTGAAAATGGAAGCCGAGAAACTCGCAGAGCAAGCAGCTGAGGAGGGAGATCGCGCGATGGAGATTGCTGCGCTGCTGCTATTGTGCGAGGCGGAAGCAGAAGTCGGCCATTTCAAAAAGGCAATGGAGCTTGTTACAAAGTTGAAGGCATTTCCATCGGAGGATTTGGGGAAGGATGGGGAGATGCTGATGTTGTGGACCGTGGGAAGGATTTTGTATAGTCTAGATCAATATGAGCCGGCATTCATTATTTTGAAGCGAGTGGCAGACCTCGCAGGGGAACTCGAAGATAAGGGAAATATTGCTGTTACAGTTGATATGCAAGCTGCGATTCTCCTTTCACGAGGGCAAGTGGTGGAGGCTTTAACCAACTACAAAATTGTGGAGTCCATTGCCCGCGAACTTGGAAGTAGGAAATTGCTTGCGGGTGCCTTGGGTAACCAAGCCTTAATATTGCGAGATTGGGGCCGCTTGGATGAGGCAATGGCTTTGCACAAGGAAGAAGAAAGGCTGGATCGTGAAATCGGTAACAAAACGAAATTGGCAACCGGCCTTGGAAACCAAGCCGTGATCTTGCAGCTTAGTGGACGTTTGGAAGAGGCACTAGCTCTGCACAGGGAAGAAGAAACGATTTGCCGAGAATTGGGGGCAAAGAAAGAGCTGGCAATTAGCTTGGGTAATCAAGCGATTGTTTTTCGGTCGTTGGGGCAGCTGGAAAAGGCTATGTCCCTTCTCAAGGAAAAGGAATCGATCATTCGCGAATTGGGCGACAAAGTTATTTTGGCAGTAAATCTCGGCCAGCAGGCCATAATATTGAGCGATTGGGGCCGTTTGGATGAAGCGATGACACAGCACATAGAGGTGGAAAAGCTATTTCGTGAGCTAAGCCATAAGGCAGGACTAGCAACTTGCCTCGGCAATCAGTCCCTGATTTTGCAAGAATGGGGCCATTTGGATCAGTCCATGCTTCTGCACAAGGAGGAGGAAACATTGTTTCGTGAGTTGGGAAACAATGCTGGGCTGGCATATAGCCTCGGCAACCAAGCCGCCATTTTGGAAGAATGGAATCGCCATGATGAGGCGATAGCCCTAGTCACAGAAGCCATGAAACTTGCGCAAGGCATCGATGCAGCTCTTGAAGCCTTCCTCAAGCGCCGCTATGAGCAGTTGCTCGCCAAGCACAATCAAGCCCAAGCAGCCAAGCAATAACCGCTGTCTGAATCAGAATCTTTAGATCGGCGCAGCCAATTTACCGAATTCACAAAATTTCCAAAATCCAAGCAACCCCAGATTCTGGAAATTCCTGTAAATTCTGATTGTGACTAATAATTCAAAATCTTCTTCCTACCCTGCCAATAACTCAATATCGCATTGTAATAGAAGCTGTTGTCGATCTTGGATTTGAGCCAGAGATTGAGCTTCAACAAATCGTTCCAATCGGTCTCCAAAGCGGATATTTCCTGGTAGGAAAAGGGCTTCTTGAGCAAATATTTTTGCAACATGTCGAGAAATGCACGGTAGTGGGAGAGCTTGCGGGCATCAGTGCTTTTGCGCAAGAGGCCGCGCAGCTTTTGCAGACGCACGAGGGCTTCTTCGCGGTTGTTTTGGTTGATGGTGACGATGAGTTCGGCCATCTTGACGGTGATGTCGGTGTCGGTCTTGGAGATGCGCTCGATGAGTTCGGCGATCGCTTCTGAGGCACCTCTGGGTAGATTGGCCGCGATGAGGATAGCCATTTTGTGGAAATAATAGCGTAGTAGATCTCCGTCGGCCTGGTCCTCAAGTTTGATCAGGTCGTTGATCTCTTTTTGAGCGAGGGTGAGGTCGTTTTCATAAAAATGATAGATGCTGCACAACTCAAGATACTTAGGCAGGAAATTCCTGCGCTGCAAAGGCGTGAGGAGGTCGAGCTCCTTTTGGGTTTTGTAGATGAGCCCATTGATGAGCAGGAAGTCGCCGCATTCGAGGGAGCTCTCCATGAGCAGGTTCACTGCTTGTAACCGCACATCTTTAGGGAATTGGTCCTTTACGGCCTGCTTTTCCATGTTGACGAGCCGTTTGTGCAGGGCATATTTGTCCTCAAAAGCCTTGCTATAGTGGTACTCGCTCCAAAATGCACCTGATTTCGCCTCAGGGCTACCGTTTGGCAGCGCCAATCCCTTGAGCGTTTCAACGGTTTGTAAGGCTACGGCTTGGAGTTTTCCGTCCACGTCTTTTTGATGTTGGCAGGTCGTGATGAGGATGTCGAGCTTTTGCTTCAATTGCTGCACCTGTTGTTGTGCGGCGAGCTTGTCTTGGAGTTCGGTGATCTGACCAAGGGTCTGCTCATAGACTTCCCAGGTGGCCTCGCTGCTCTGGGCCAGCGTATCACGGTAGTCCTCCAGCAACCGCAGGCGCTCCAAGGGAGTCTCGAGTTTCTCAGAAGCCTCTAGTGCTGCTTGAATATAATTGAGGGCTTGGTCATGTAAACCCTTGTAACGCAGGACTTCAAATTTTGAACGGTAGCGATAGATACTGAAATCTTCGTGGCTAGAGTTGGAGTATTCAAGCAAGACGGCCAATACATCGTCGAGCAAGGCATTTTTTTGCATGGAATAGAATGCCTTGCTGAATGTGCTAAAATGCTTTTGGTACAGGTCGCGGTCAAGCGACTTGTTGTATTCTGGAGCTGCAAGGTAACCCTTGTAAATTTGCGTAAAACGGCTGTTTCGACCATGCAGGTTGTAAAGCCGTTTTTCCTCTTTGGCCATGCCATGTATCAATCCGTAGAGTGCCTGCATACCAATTTACCTTGCTGAATGACCCAATAATTTCCAATCCACCGACTGCCATGATGGGCAGTTTTCAGGCATTCCATTCTACCTGATAGAATAGCCTGAATTCGAAGATATAAATTAATTCCACATTTTCAAATTTAAGCGGCTCATTTGTAGTGTTATGTAAATGTGAATTGTTTCTTGGTTTGTTTACATTCGGGAGCATTGCTGCGCGAAGGATTTCAGCCTCCAAGCCTTGCGTGGACCCGGAGCCATCCTACAAAAACGAAAATATGTGAAGTGCTGATGCTTTTACAAAAGAAAGATTCCCAGCAACTTAGCCCCGTGGCACAGTTGTTGGGAATCAGAGCAGGAGCATCTACACCTAGGTGCCTGTCAACCTTCTTGATGGAAGCAAGCAGTATTCCTAAGCACGTGAATGCTGCAAAAACTATAGTTTTTGATCAAGCGTCGATGTTGGCGTATTTCGCATTTTGCTCGATGAATTCGCGGCGGGGTGGCACCTCGTCGCCCATGAGCATCGAAAAAATCCAATCGGCCTCGGCAGCATTTTCTACGGTCACCAGCATCAAGGTTCGGAACTCAGGGTCCATCGTGGTACTCCAAAGCTGCTCTGGGTTCATTTCACCGAGACCTTTGTAGCGTTGGATGGTCACTTTCTCCATGCCGCCCATCTCTTCGACAAGGGCGGTGCGCTCGGCTTCCGTCCAGCAGTATTTTTGCTGCTTGCCTTTGCGGACTTGGTAGAGGGGCGGGGCAGCGATGTAGAGGTGTCCCGCCTCGATAAGCGATTTCATGTACCGGTAGAAAAACGTGAGGATGAGGGTGCGGATGTGGGACCCATCGACGTCGGCGTCAGTCATGATAACGATCTTGTGATACCGCAGCCTGTCCATGTTGAGTTCCTCGCCAACACCGATGCCCGTGACACCTAGGGCGGTGATCATGTTTTTGATCTCCTCGTTTTCGTAGATGCGCGATGGGTGCGCCTTTTCGACATTGAGAATCTTGCCACGCAGCGGCAGGATCGCCTGGAATGCACGGTTGCGGCCTTGCTTGGCCGAGCCACCTGCCGAGTCACCTTCCACGAGGTAGAGCTCGCATTCCTCGGGTTTGCGGCTGCTACAGTCGGCCAATTTGCCAGGCAGACCACCTCCCACGAGGGTGTTTTTGCGCTGCACGAGCTCGCGTGCCTTTTTGGCGGCGTTGCGAGCCTCAGCGCTCAGGATCACCTTTTGGATGATGACTTGGGCGACCTTGGGGTTTTCTTCGAGGTACTCGTTGAGGGCTTTATAGACGATGGTCTCCATGATGGAGCCGACATCGCTATTGCCAAGTTTAGTCTTAGTTTGCCCTTCAAACTGTGGCTCAGGCACTTTGACTGAGATGACGCAGGTGAGCCCCTCGCGAAAGTCGTCTCCTGAGATCTCAAACTTGAGCTTGGCGGTTGCTCCAGTCTTGTCAGAGTAGTTTTTCATGCTGCGTGTGAGTGCTTTTTTGAAGCCCGACACGTGCGTGCCACCCTCGTGGGTGTTGATGTTGTTGACGTAGCTATGCAGGTTTTCTGTATAACTGCGGTTGTATTGCAGGGCAATTTCGACAGGAACAGTCCCTGCATCGTCGATGCCGCTGATGTAGATGGGTTCAGGGTGGAGTGGCTCGCGGGCTTGATCCAAAAATTGCACAAATTCCTTGATGCCGCCTTGGCTATGGAAGTGCTTCATCAATGGACCCGAGTAGGCGACCTTGCCGTCGTCGTCGCGCGTCTCGACGTGCTCGCGCTCGTCTGTGAGGGTGATGCGCACGCCTGCATTCAAGAATGCGAGCTCACGCATGCGGGAGGCAAGCGTATCGAATTTGTATTCGAGGGTCGTGAAAATATCGCCGTCTGGCCAAAAGGTGGTGACTGTGCCACGCTCGGTGGTGTCACCGATCACGCGCACATCGTATTGTGGGATGCCGCAGCGGTACTCCTGCTCATAGATCTTGCCATCGCGGTGTACATGGACTAGGCATACAGCAGAGAGTGCATTTACGCAGCTCACGCCCACGCCATGCAGACCACCTGATACTTTGTAGGAACTCTTGTCAAATTTGCCGCCGGCATGCAAGACGGTCATCACGACTTCGAGGGCGCTTTTGCCTTCTTTCTCGTGCATGTCCACGGGGATACCGCGACCATTGTCTTTGACTTTGATAGAGTTGTCTGCCTGGATATTGACGAGGATGTCGGAGGCATAGCCACCCATGACCTCGTCAATGGAGTTGTCCACGACCTCATACACCAAGTGGTGCAAGCCGCGCACTCCGATATCTCCAATGTACATGGCAGGGCGCTTGCGCACTGCCTCCAAACCTTCCAACACCTGAATGTTGGATGCGTTGTAGTCGCCACCGCTGGTAATTTCGTCGCTCATTGCTTTATTCTCCTACTGCCCTGTCCCCATGTTGAACCGCAACACTGATGTCACAGATCGTCAAGGCGTTTCAAAGCAGAGATTGCATTAAAATTTCAATTTTCTACAAAGGTTAAAAATACGCCAAAATCTCGGAATGAGGCTTGGTTTGAGTGGTGATTTTATCCACAGATCATTCTCAAATTGGGCGTCGAGTGGAAAACTCGAATCGAGGAAAGTAGCGTTTTTGTATGCTGTAAATCAATGCATTGCATTGTAATCTGCCATGACATATATCCGTATCCTTGGATATTTCGAAACCTCGAACTAATCTGCGCTAGAATATGCACATTTCCACACCGCGAGCGGTACGCTTCCTAAGGCTATTGGGCGAGCTTAAGATTCAGCAATGCGTCGCTGACCTCATAGCACCTGTCGCCGCAGTCATTGTTGCTGGTGAGTTTGGTTTTGTCACCGTCCACGGCGAGGATGGTGAGATTGCCTTGGCGGTATTTGGCCACGGCACTGTAGCGCTGATCGACCGCTACGGTATAGCTTATGGTTGCAGCAGCAATGGTATCAAGAAAATATAGGACGCTATCGCTGGCATCGCCTTCATAGACCGCGATGGGCACGCTGGCGTTTTCGCTGTTGATGGTAAGCTTGAGCTTGAGATTCGCAGTGGTAGGAGCTACCGAGGTGCAATTGCCGCTCGGCACGCAATCATTGGCATTGTTGAGGCAGGCGGCAATGGGCATGCTCAGGAGCACAATTCCCAAGAGCCTGAATCTGATTGGGAGAGGGCTTTTAAGATTCATCTGCGAATAGTATTGAGAAGCTGAAGCCGATGCGATGTGGGAAAACATTTTGGGTTGGGAGCGGCAAATAAAGGTAGCCAAGCCGCAGCAGGCAGACATGTGGGTCGCCGATATAGGCGCCTGCCATGCCTTCGTAGCCAAGATCGACGCTGCCGCGTGCATCTGTACCCCGATAATCGTTGAATGACATGCCGATAAATCCGCCGACAAAGAGGCCCAGCTCAGTGTATTCTGAGAATTCGGTGAGCTTAAACCGCTTGTCCACCTCCAAGCCGAGGAGGTAGCGCCGCTCGCGGTATTGGATGAGGACATTGGGGCTTGCGGTCTCGACAAAGACGCGCTTTGCCCCAAGGCGTGGCTGGAAAGACACCTTTGCTGATGTACGTATGTTTTGAAAACTCACGCCTGCGCCGAGATTGAGCATCGCATCAGTGCCATTGAAATTGAGGCCGAGACCTATTTCAGGCACGAGAGGTTGCTGCGCAATCGCTTGCAACACAATGAAGTTGCTGCTGCACAAGAGCAGCAGCAACTTCACATTCCACAAAAAATTCCTTCGTTTTAGGATGCCCATCGTACTATTTGCTCAACAGTGCATTGGATTTGGTGCGGGCATCAGCGAGTAGCTTTTCAGCCTTGTCGTCTGCTTCCTTCTGCACCTTGTTGGCACCATCGACGCCTTCTTTGCGCACGATGTCGGCTGCTTTTTTCTTGGCGATCTTTTCGAGGGGGTTTTTGGCAGACTTCTCGATGTCATCTGCACGCTTGTTGGCTTCGGCCTTGAGCTTGTCGGCTGCATTTCTGCCTTCGGCGCGGATCTTGGCGGCGGCAGCTTCAGCGTCGGCGATGATCTTGGCGGCTTCGGCCTTGGCCTTGTCCTTGGCATCGTTCACAGCATTGGTGACGACGGTGCGCACGCTGTCTTTGACGACGTTCACAACTTCCTCGATCTTTTCTTGTACCACCTCTTGTACGCCTTCGCCATTGGCGTTGCGCACATAGGTGATCTTGGGGGCATCGACGGTACCGCCGAGTCCGACGCTCACCTTGAAGTTGGTTTTGGCATCCATGGGCTTGCCGATGAGGCCACCGACAGCGCTCATGGCAGCGGCACCTGCCACGCCGGGCGGCATGTCAAATGCAAGATCGTAGGCCATGCTCTGATCGAGGCCGTTGCTTCCCTTGACGACCATTTTGCCATTGCCGATGGGCACGTCAAAGGGTTCGACTTCGAGTCGCCCATTGTTGACTTTGAAGAAGATTTTCGTATTCTGCAACTTGAGCTCGCGCAATGCTCCGATCTTGATCTTGTCGGCGACCATGTCGAGCGCCTTGAATCCTTTGAGGCTACCCTCTGTGATGGTTGCGATGCCATCTGCAATGTTGATGGAGTTGAGGTCGGGGCTCATGTCGCCGAGCAACTTGCCGGTCATTGCAAAACCAGTTCCAAACTTGCCATTGACATATTTTGCAATGGGCGCAAAGCTCTTGATGAGGACAAAAGTCTCGTAGCTCTTTTTGATGTCTAGGTTGGCGACATTCAGGGCAAAGTCAATGCCAGGTGACTTGGCGTCTTTGGTTTCGTAGCCGCCATTCATTTTGAAATTTCCGCCGAGCGTGTTGAACAAGAGGTTGTTGAGGCTCACTTTGCGGTCGCGCAAGACGACTTGGCCGCTCATGTTGTCGAGGGTCATATTGTCGTAGAGCACCTTTGCGATGGCGCAATTGAATGTGAAGTCGATGTCTCCAGGGACTTCGAAGACTTCCATGGGGACATCTTCGGTGGCAGCTTGGGCAGATGGCGCGGGGGCAGGTGTCGCAGTGGCCGGCTCCTCGACCATCCATTCATTCACATCAAATGAACTGGAAACGAGGCTCATCTCACCTTTGATCTTTTGGTTGGGGAGCAAGGCATAGGCGAGATAGTTGTCGAGGGCACCTGTGATCACGACTGGGCTACGGCCCACTTTGCCGCTGTAGCGCTCGATATTGAGTTTTTGCGGGGTAAATGTAATGCGACCATCGTCGATGGTGATGCCTTGCGGAATGTCGGCGTCTTTGTAGCTGAGTTTGCTCACGTCGAGCGAGCCACTCGTGGGGAGGTTGGCGTAATTGCCTGCCTCTATTTCGCTCAACACACCGCTGGTGGTGATGTCGAGGTTGAGCAAGCCAGCCATCGTGGTGCCTTCAAGGGGATAGATCTTGTTGAGTTTGGCGAGGTCGAGCTTGCCTTTTGCATGGGCATTGTAGGCGACGTTGTCAAAGTTGCGCGCGCTCAATGTCGCATCAAGTGGCTCGCCATCGATCTCCGCGTGGAACTGTGTGACGTTCAGAATGGCTTCGGCGATGTTGGTGCCTGGGCATTTCATGTCGGCGACGAGGCTCATCTTGTCGATGGCGGATGGGAAATCGACGGTCTTGTAGTAGCCATTTTCCAGCTTCATTATCGCATTCACGACCGGGAACGTGCCTGCCGTGGTATTGACGGTGCCTTTGGCGGTGCCATCGACGGTGAATTTACCTTTCATATCCTGACCTTCCATCGGGAACATCTTCAGCAAGTCTTCCAGATTGAGGCTGGCCTTGAGGTAGGCATCTATGAACATATTGGCTTTGGTGACGCCTGTGAGCAGAAGGCGTGCATCGATGGGTGCCTTGCCAAAGAGGGCATGGAACTTGGGAAACTCGATTTTGAGGTTGTCTAGGGTGGGGCCGGGACTCTCTGCTTTCAGGTCAAAGTTGATGTCTTTGACTTCCTCGGGGAGGTCAGGGTACTTGAAGCGGCCATTGGCGACGCCGAGATGGACTTTGAAGCCTGGGATGGATTTTTCGTTGTAGGTGCCTTTGACGCTGCCATCCAATTCAAAGGTGCCGTCTGTGTCGATGTCGGCAAAATCTTTGGTGTACATGCCTGGGACCATTGATAGGATGCTCTTGAAGGTGTTTTCATTGGTCCCGAACTTGATGTCCATGCCGATGTCGTCGCCTTTCATGGAAACCCAACCATCAAATTTGAGTTCGATGGCATTGAGGCCGATGCGGTTGTCTTTGAGGGTATAAAGGCCGCTCTTGTTGTCTATGTTCACCGTGAGGTCAGCGTCGAGCTTGCCTTTGTGGAGGTAGGATGTGCCCTCCATCACAAATGTCACGCTGTCGGCAGATGTCTTGGTGTCAAAGTCGTAAGCATCGTCTTCGAAGTCACCCGAGCCACTGTGATTGAGGTTGTCGATCTCCAAGTACATGTCGCTCGCACGGTCGTCGTAGATGAGTTGCGCATTGTTGATGGCGTATGCACTGAGTTGCAAGGAGAGCGCAGATGCAGAGGAGGTATCGACAGCAGCGGTATCGACGGCAACCGCTGCCGTGTCGGTGCTGGGTTTCATGATGTCCCAATTGGCTTTGCCAGCCTTGTTGACTTGGGCATGGATGCGTGGGGTGTCGAGGGTGAGCTTCTTGACTTTGTATTTGTCCCCAAAAACGCTAAACAGATCGACGACTACGCCAAAACGCTCTACATCGATGAGGGTATCACCTTTGAATTCGTCTTTGCCGACGACACCAAACTTGTCGAGGCTCACGGTAAGGTTGGGGAAGTTGCGAAAAATGCCGATGCCGATGTCTTCAAAATAAACGGTGGCATTGACTTCCTCGTTGATGTAGTCAGTGACAGCTTTCTTGATCTGCTTCCCAAAGAGGAAAGGAATCAGGATGATGACGATCAGCAGCACGAGGGTCGTGATGCCTGTGATTTTCAGGGCCTTTTTGAGAAATTTCTTCATGATCGGAACGGGCGAATAGATTTTGAATTTCGGGGTGCAATTTACGGAAAATATGCAACTCCGAGGTGGCAAAATCCAAAGCATTCTGGAAATTGTGGACAACCTGTTGGGGTTGCAGGAATCTAAAGTTCGATTCCAAAAGCGCTTGCTGTGATTTGACGCACAATGATTTCGAAATCATCTGCCTTCACGCGGATGCGCGGCTGTGAATTTGGAATGATGTCATCATTCCTGAAAAGGCTCACAAGGTATAGTCTTATTTCTCGGTAGGGTTTGTTCATCGGTTTTGTGATCATCCCATCGATGAGCGGAAAACTATATTCGTCATCAATTTTTTCGGAGGTCACCATGACGGCAACAAATGCAGATTCCAATTCGATGGCATCATTGCAGGAGAGCACAATCGCAGGATGGTTTTCCACACCTTGCGGAAGATTGAAGGGCAATTCTACGATATCCCGCTGGCTAGGCTTCATTTTGCCCTTGTGATGGCCAATGCAAGGGCAGTGCGGGATTTCTCGGCGATCGCGGCAATGATTGTCGAACGGGTTGGCTTGGCTTTGGACTTTGCCGTCTTTCGGCGCAGCATTCCCTCGAGGTCGTAAAAGGTGATCAAGATTTCCTTGGCTATGCTAGAAAGGTCTTCGCTCGTTACAAGGCTAAGTTCAATCGCATCTTTGATGGTGCGAAAACGAAGGATTTGATGGCGCAGGTCATTTAACAATTGCTTGGATTCAAGCTCCCCTGAGACATTTTGCAAAGCCACCATCGTACCTAAGAGCGCAAATTGTAATTCTTGAAGTCGATCGTCGAGCGGCAATGAACGTGGGCGGGACTTCCTAGGGGCCCGAGGTAGTAGCCGTTCCGAATTCCTGAATGCAGTTTGCGTCCGCTTCAGGCTGGAATCAATCGGATTTAGTGAAACGAGCTGCATAATCTAAATCGATTATTAGGTAAAAATCGTCAACAAACACAACTTTTGCAAGTAGAACAAATTCCCCCCCTGCGTCCGCGCGCCCCAGTGTCCGCGCGCCCCTGCGGCTGCGCCCACCCCCCTCCGGCGGCTAAAGCGGCCGGAAATTGAATGGCCACGATGGGCTACAAGCAAAGTGCTGAAATTGAGCCAAGCAGGCTTGATTTCAAACAACAACGATGTCTCGATCTTTCGATCTGCGAAGCCCATTACCTTCTGTTTCCGCCGATGGCAACGAAAGCGACCCTAACTCCTTGCGGATATTCATTGAAGCAATTGCGTCGCGTCGGTACATTTTCCAGGCTTTACTGGGAAAACAACGGATGAGCATAAAAAAAGCGGCAACCCTTTGGAGGTTGCCGCTGTATCGGGTTGTGAAGGCGATGCCTTACATGAAGATCAAATAGGAGAGGATGGCCATGACGCCAACGACGAGCATCATTGCGTAGTTGGCGACGGCGCCGGTTTGCAGGAGCTTGAGGGTGTCGCCGAG
This sequence comes from Bacteroidota bacterium, assembly GCA_031415375.1. Taxonomy (GTDB): domain Bacteria; phylum Bacteroidota; class Bacteroidia; order J057; family JADKCL01; genus JADKCL01. Next base: position 30,829 of record JANORP010000385.1, read on the forward strand.
GAATAGGGTGACATTGCCGAGCCCATTGACAAAGCCGTCGATCACCCATTTGTCGAAGGCCATGATGACGTTGCGACCGACAAACATGAACGGATCGATGAGTGCTTTTTGATAGAGTTCATCGACATAGAACTTGTTTTGCATATAGGTGTAGAACTTGCCGAAGCGCTTTTGCACGATGGCGTCTCCTTTGAGGCCATTCTTGTCGTAGAGCCTCCACGAGACCATGACGCCGCCGACAGCGACGATGATCGAGACCAGGATCAAGGCAATCTCCAAGCCCATGGACGCCGCATGCTCGGCGTGCTCGTAGTTTTTCATGGTCACGATGCCTTCGTGGCCACCATGACCACCCAACCAGTTGTTGAGCATGTGATTGCCATGCCCAAAGACGGCTGGCAATCCGAGATAACCACCGACGATCGCCAATCCCGCCAAGATGTACAAGGGGATGGTCATCAAGGGCGAGCTCTCATGCGGTGCATGCACAGCGTGTGCGTGGCCATGATGCGCATCATGCCCATGACCTGCGTCTTTGGCGTGCCCGTGATCGTCATGTCCATGCTTGCCAGCCTTGGGGAGCTCAAAGCGCTCGATGCCACGAAAGGTGAGGAAATAGACGCGGGTCATGTAAAATGCCGTGAGGGCTGCGGTGGTCATGCCGATCATCCAGATCACCATGTAAAAGGAATCCCCGTTCATGAAGTTCAGGAACGTGAGGGTGAGGATCTCGTCTTTGGAGAAGAAACCAGCCAAACCTGGGATACCAGCGATGGCGAGTGTGGAGATGAAAAATGTGATGTGGGTTGCTGGCATGTATTTGCGCAGGTTGCCCATGGTGCGGATGTCTTGTGGATCGTGCACGGCGTGGGTATGGTCCATGGCGTGAATCACGGAGCCAGAGCCCAAGAACAAACAGGCTTTGAAAAAAGCGTGTGTCATTACATGGAAGATGGCAGTGGTGTAGGCGCCAGCGCCCAATGCGACAAACATGAAGCCCAGCTGCGACACCGTCGAGTAGGCGAGGACTTTTTTGATGTCATTTTGCGCGATGGCGATGAGGGCTGCCATGATCGCTGTGAGTGCACCGACGGTGCCGATGATCATGCGGATGATCTCAGCATCTTCGGTGGCGAAGACATTGCCCATCCGCGCAATGAGGTAGATGCCAGAAGTCACCATCGTGGCTGCGTGGATCAAGGCTGATACGGGTGTCGGACCCGCCATCGCGTCTGGGAGCCAAACAAAGAGTGGTATCTGTGCCGACTTGCCTGTCGCGGCAATGAAGAGCAGGAGGGGTACCAACCAAGCTGCGGTGCCGCTGAGGTCGCCAAGGCGATCGACGATGCCCGTGAAGACGGTCCCGTCGGTCATGTGCACGTCAAACAGGTTGAGCGTGTGGAAGTTGGCGTAGATGATCATCATCGCGACGATCATCGCAAAGTCACCAATGCGGTTGGCTACAAAGGCTTTTTGGGCAGCCTTGGCCTTTTCCATGTCTTCGTACCAAAAGCCAATGAGGAAGTAGGAGCAAGCCCCGACGCCTTCCCAACCGAGGAAGAGCACGACCATATTGTTGCCCAACACAAGGTTGAGCATGGCGAAGATGAAGAGGTTGAGGTAGAGGAAAAACTTGTAGTAGCCACGGTCGCCATGCATGTAGGCGATGGAGTAGATGTGGATGAGGGCACCGACGCCCGTCACGATCAAAGCCATCGTGAGCGACAACTGATCGAGGCGATAGTCAAACATGAGGTTGAAACCCATGCTGGCATTGCTCGAATACATCCATTGCAAGGAGTCGGTCGCGCCAAAGAGGCCAAAGTGGATGGGCTCGTGGAATGTAAGGAAGGCATATAGCACGACGAAAAACGGAATGAGGACCATCATGGTCGCCAAAAAGCCGATGCCTTTTTCATTTTTCCGGAAACCGGGGGCCATGAATCCGCCGAGACCGATGAGGATGGCTCCTAACATCGGCAACAGGAGGATCAGGGAAAACAAAATGGGGGGAGTGTGTTCCATCGATTGCTGGGTATTAGGCCCTTACCACTTAAAGAGGTTGAAATTGTTGATATCGACATTCTGCTTGCTGCGAAACATCGAGATGATGATCGCAAGGCCCACCACTGCCTCAGCAGCGGCGACGCACATGACAAAAAACACCAACATCGATCCGTCGGCATCGTTCATGGAGCGCGAGAACGTGACGAGGGTCAGGTTCACGGCATTGAGCATGAGCTCTACACACATGAAGATGACAATCGCGTTGCGGCGTGTGAGAACGCCGATTACGCCGAGTGCAAACATGGCCGCACTGATCGCCAGATAATGAAATGCTGTGGGTTCCATATCAGTTTTCGTTCTCGTAGCGGAATTTTTTGGCGATGACAATCGCCCCAACGAGGGCAGCGATGAGCACCACAGAGATCATTTCGAAGGGGAAGATGTATTTGGTCATCATCGCCGAGCCGATGGCCTCGACGGTAGCGCCACCAAATTCGCCTTCCAACTTGCCGCCCGACTCACCTAAGCCATTTTTGAAGACGACAATCATTTCGACCGCGAAGGCAAGGCCCAAGATCCAAGCCGCAACGCGG
>JANORP010000386.1:0-7529 GCA_031415375.1 Bacteroidota bacterium
TTGGAGAGTCAGGTAAAATGAAACTAGCCATTTTGGTGCATTTCCATTTCGTGAGTTGCAATGCATTTTCCATATCCCAAATGAATGGTCTTGGTCGTAAATATGCTTGAATACTTGACTAAGGAAATCGCCGAAGACTTCCTCAACTGGCGACTCTAACTGGGGCATTTTTTTCTTTTTCATGGGTTTGAGATGAACAATGTTCAGCTTCCTGGGTAAGAAGTATATACGACCCAGCCACCTTTCGCGTTTTTGGAAGGGCGAACAACATACGTTGATACTGAATATTCCGGTCCATACTGTACCACTGATTCCGGCGGATACTGTACCAGCCATTCCGGCGGATGCTGTACCACTTTGATTGTGGGTGGCTGACATTCCGGCAGATGTTGTACCACTTTTGGGGGTGTTTCTTGGAGCGTGTCGGGCCTCTTTGGGTCCATGGAAGGTGAATGTTTGTTGCTTTGCCTGAAAAGGGCTAGGCAAATGGCAGGAAAAACGATTGACATGCTTGAGATCAGGAAGATTTTGCAGAACAAGCTGCGCGGGTGCGGCGATCGGGCGACGGCCAGGGCGGTCGGCATCTCGCGCACCACGCTCTTGGGGTATTTGGCGCGCCTTGGTGCGGCGAACGTGGATTTTGGCGAGCTCCTGAAGCTGGGCGACGCCGAGCTGTGGGAGCTCGCGAGGCCCGGGGCAGGGCCGGGGGCCGTGGAGGCGGCCGATCCGCGGCTTGTCGCGCTGTTTGCGTATCTGGAGACCGCCCTTGCGGACCTGGGCCACAAGGGCGTGACGCGGCAGCATCTCTGGGCCGAGTACCGCTCGGCCCACCCGGAGGGGCATGGCTACTCGCAGTTCTGCGAGCATGTGCGTTCGGTGCTGATGCTCAAGAAGGTGACGATGAAACTCGAGCACCATCCGGGCGAAGTGATGATGGTGGACTTTGCGGGTGACAGGCTGTCGTGGGTGGATCTCAAGACGGGCGAGATGCACGTCTGCGAAATCCTTGTATGCATCCTGCCCCACAGCGGGTACACGTTCGCGATGGCCCTTGCCTCCCAAAGGCAGGAGGACTTTTGCCACGGGATCGCACAGGCACTGCGCTTCTATGGTGGCGTTCCCCTGAGCATCCTTTGCGACAATCTCAAGAGCGGCGTGATCAAATCCAACCGTTACGAGCCAGTAATCAACGCGTTGCTCTCCCAGCTCTCGGTGCATTACGACACGACGGTGATGGCCACCAGACCAGCAAAGCCACGCGACAAGGCCCACGTGGAAGGCGCTGTACTCAATACCTACCGGAAAATCTACGCTCCGCTGCGCAAGTGCGAGTTCCACAGCCTCGACGAGCTGAACCAGGCAATGCGCAGGCAGTTGGATGTGCTCAATGAGGCCCTGTTCCAAGGCAGGGACTATAGCAGGCGCGATGCCTTTGCGTCAAGTGAGAGGGCGACGTTGCGCCCATTGCCGACGACCGAGTTTGTGGTGACCAAGGCGGTCAAGGCAAAGGTGCAGATGAACTACCACGTGCTCCTGGGCGAAGACAAGCACTTTTACAGCGTGCCGTACATGCATGTGGGCAAGGAAGCGACCGTCCATTACACATCCACATCCGTCGAGGTACACGTGGGCCGCGAGCGGGTGGCAGTACATGCACGCTCCACGAAGGCGCACGGATACAGCACGCGCGAGGCGCACATGCCCGTGGCGCACGCGGCGCACCTCAAGGGGATGGCCTGGGACAAGGACCACTTCATCGCCAAGGCCGACGCCATCGGGCCGCACGCGGGTGCGGCGGTGAGGCGCGTGCTGGAGGCCAGGGTGTTCGTCCAGCAGGCGTACAACACTTGCCGGGGAATCCTCCGGCTTGCCGCCCAATACGGCAATGTGCGACTGGAGAACGCCTGCCGCATGGCCGCCGCCGCCCCCCACGTGAGCTACAGGTTCCTCGACAACATCCTCGGGAACAAGACCGACCTGCGCGACCAGCCCACCCCGGTGCCGATGGGCGACCACGAGAACCTGCGCGGGGCGGCGCAATACCAATGAGATACAGCCAGTCATCCAGATGCCATGGCATGCCGACTGCAATACATTATGGTCGATTTTGACAATGTATGGCAGGCAATGAGTGGCTTTATATTATGCACTTCGCAATATGTATTACAATATTTAACACTTTGATTATGAACAGCACGGCGACACTTGAGCAGCTACAGCAGCTCCATCTCCATGGCATGGCGGGAGCCTACCAGGGCATCATGTCCCTCCCCTTCAACCAGCACCCCGAGGCGCACGAATTGCTCGCGCTGCTCGCGGAGGCCGAGACCCAGCACCGCAGCCTCGAACGCACCAAACTCTACCTGAAGATCAGTAAATTGCGCTTCAACGCAAGACTCGATCAAGTCACATGCGGTCCGGAGCGCAACCTGGAAAAACGCCAGTTGGCGGCACTGACCGACTGCTCCTTCATCGACCGGGCGGAGAACATCCTCATCACAGGGGCGACCGGATGCGGGAAAAGCTACATCGCCTGCGCCATTGGAAACCAGGCATGCCTCATGGGCCACAAGGCGCACTACTTCAACCTCAACCGCTTCGTCGAACGCATCACGCTCAGCAGGCTCGAAGGCACATTCGTCAAGATGCTCAACCAGCTCGACAAGTTCCACCTGCTCATCATCGACGATTTTGGATTGGCCCCACTTGATCAATCCACAAGACTTGCACTGCTCCAACTGCTCGAGGACCGATACGCCAAGCGCTCCACCATCATCGCCTCGCAGCTCCCAGTGTCCAAATGGCACGAATACCTCGCCGATCCCACCCTCGCAGACGCCATCATGGACCGCATCACCACCAACTCCCAGAGGATCGAGCTAAAGGGACCATCATTGAGGAACAAGAAATCACAATAAGACCTGTAACTTTGTCATGCTCTTTGAAGCACTACCCAAGGTGGTACAGTTTGCACCGGAATGGGTGGTACAGGTTGGCCGGAATAATCAGTTTCCCGATGTGCCATTGTCCCTCTTTAAATTTTGAGTCACCATAGGCCATCGTTATTTTACTAGGGAAGTCAGCAAAAGCACTTGAAAACCTGCTGAATTCAGGTCGTTCGGGACCACCGCTGTGGGCATAATTGACTTCTGTCCTTAGCCAAATGACCTTCTTTTCTTTAAGAACATCATCCTTTGCAAAAGTTTCGAATTGCTCCAGCATTTGTTGAAGATTAACACGCTGCGTTGCAGGTGTTAGGTTCTGATCAGTCCCTGGTCTATGCAAATTATGATTGATCAGGTGTGCTCGAACCCAGTTGGACTTAAAGTTGGGCAGTTCCTTGACGTATTCCCAGGACCTAGCTATGGTTCCAGCCTTTGGCTCCGACCCTTTGGTATTCCCTTGCCGAAAACTAATGGGATTGCCCAATGCAAGTCCTCCTTGGCCATTAATTGGTGTGAATTCCAAATTGGATGGTGGCACTTCGAGCATGCCTCCAATCGAGGTGCTTGATAGTGCTTTTCCGATCGCATCCAGCTTCTTCCTAACCTCGCCTTCCATATCCCGATTGATCTTGTCTGCAATCTTTTGGGTCTTGGCGGCGAGTATTTTTTTTGTTTTTCTTTCGATGAAATTTATTGATGATTTCGCTAGAGATTTAGCTTTTTTGAGGGCTGCGACATCATTCTTCAGCTCGCCAGGAGCATTCTTTTTTCTAGCTGCCGATAAGGCATTATCAATGTTTACAATGACATTATTATATTCTTCGCTAGCCATTTTGAGAATTGGCTTCCCTTTGCCACCTTCAAACAATTTCAAAGAATGTGATTCCTCATCCTCATTCTTGAAACGTTCGGTTTCGCCTATCCAAGAAAATCTGACTCTTATCGGCTTCTTAGGCTTCCCACCCTTCGGCTTCTTAGCCCCCTTCTTCTTCCCACCACCTTTCTTCTTCGGCTTATAGCTCTTCTTCGTGCCGCCGGGCTTCTTTTTGCCGCCGCCTTTGGTGGAGGCTGAGCCTTTGCCGCCGCCTTTCTTGCCGCCAAACATGCTTTTGATCACGCCGACGACTTTGAGGAGGAGCAAGTCGATGATGGCGTTGAGCTTGCCGCCGACCTTTTTGATGACGTCCACAACTTTCTTGGGGAGTCCGCCGAGGCCGACTAGGATTGCACTATTTCTTCCGATACTTGGACAAATCCGCATTGGGGAAAATCCTCCGCATGTTGAGTTGAAATCTAGCCGGGCTGGGGAGCAACTCGTACTCCGCTGGATCGGTGAGGTAAAATTGCCAACGCCAGATGCCGCCGTTTTCCAAAAGCAGCTCGATGTACTCAGGGAAGTCGACCGTCAATTTGAAGGGTTCATCCTCTTGCAGCGCATAGAGTACTGGCTTTTCGTTGTTTTTGTCAAAGGAAACCAGGGTTTCACCGTAAGGCCCGTCGGAAATGAGGCGCATCCCCTCGGTCTCCGGGGCGGTCCACCCCATCTTTTCGTTGATGTCATAGTCCCAGCGATGGCGATAAGCCCATGCGGGCGACTTGCCTCCAAAGGTTTCATCAAAACGCGGCATAAGAAAGTCGGCCTCCGCAATACTCTGTCCGCCCACCTTGTAGTGCCACAAGAGGCGCAACTTGCCGACCCTGCTGTAAAAGGCCAGCATATCGTCGTCCAACATGCCATTTGCGCCATACCAACCCTTTTGGAGCTGAAAAATAGGCACGCCTGGCCACCGCTCGTACTGTGCCACCTGCATGCCTTCCTTCCGGCGCAATTCTTCCACCATGCGGTCGAAGCGCTCTGCGTAATTGCGTTGGCTGGCGAGAATTTCAAAGAGATTCCCTGCTTGGTCAAATTCTGTCTGCCGTGGGAGTTCGACTGTGGAATCTGGGAAAATTTCCCTGAAATCTGAATGGAAATTGTCGCGGATGACAGGGTGTGCCGTAGCATCGGGGTTGGCCGTAAAATACCTTTCCCAAAGATAGACACCGCGAAACTTGAGCAAGTGGTCGAGGTATTCCCCGAAACGGAGGCTGAGCTTGAAGAGTTTGCATGGATATGCCAGAAGATAGACCTCAGGATTTTCATTTGGTTCCTGGAGGTCGATCAGGATGTAGTTTCCGTCTCCATTATATCCCCAGATGTAGAGCGACTCGATTTGGTTCCGGGTCTCAGCATCCACGTTTTCATCATAGAGTATGCCCAAGTACTTGGAGTCCTGAATCTTCCCAAAAGGCTGGTCTTCGTCGCCTGATGCCAAGAAGTCCAGGTCATAAAACATGGCAGAAATGCGATAGCTCTTTCCGGTTTCCGCATTGTCAGCCATGAGGGATATTCTCGCTTGGTTTTCCCAAGTGAAATAATCCGCGATTTTTTCCGAAAGCTTGATGCCGGTTTTTTTCTCAAACCGCTCGCCAATGCCTTTCTGGTTTTCTGCAGACATTCCTAGACTGCAATACGATTTTGGAAACGTATTCTTGATCTCCGCCCGAATGATGGCTTGATCATGTATTAGTCTCTCCTCAGTAATCATAAGGTGATTTTGTTTTCAAGTTTTCCCACTATGTCAACAAGACCTGAGACCGCTCGACTAGCACCCAGCTTTGCCGTCACCTTAACCTCGAAATCGGCAGCACTCGAATACCGCTCCGGCCTGATGTATTGAGCCTTGGCGAGGACATCAGCTTGGAAATCTCGCTTTGCATCCCTTGGATCAATCCCGTTATCTTGCGCAAGCTGCAGCAATCGCGCACGTGTAGCCGTATTGAACAGCGGCTTCTCATTATCTACAAAATTGGGCAGTGGCAAGTCGGCGTTCCCAAAGGTTGCATTGTAGGCCACATTACTTTCCTTTTTCCAATCAGAGTTGTCGCCTTTGCTTCCCACAGGTACATAGAAGCCTGCCTTCCATTCCAATTTTTTCGCATAGTTGCTTGCCATGGGGGTGATCGAGTTCCCATTGATGAGGATTTCCTTGCTGCCTCCTGTGTACCACTTTGCGCCGTCGCTATTGGAATAGTATTCCACCCTTGAAGTCATCCACAGCACGGTATTCTTGGTAGAATTTGTAGCTTGAAGCAGTTTCTTTTCAAAGGTTCTCATCTTTGCACCCGTGTTCACTGCACTTTTCCCAGGAACGAAGTTCTCGAACCGATCTACACCACCAAGTTTGGCATTTACCATGTGCATTTTGACATACTTGTCAGAGTTTTGCGTAAAGTTAGCCAATTGAAGGTCTTTCCACCCCTTGACTTCTGCGCCAGTGGAGTGGGCGGCAGCCTTTGTGTTTTTGCTGATGAAGCGCGCCTCGATCTTGCCCGATCGTCCGCTATCAGCATCGTAGTCATATTGCGTCTCCTTAGGTAATGGTGTGGCTCCCGTGTTGAATGCTTTTCCGATTAGGGTTGCGCTCTTGCTCATATCCACATCCAAGACGCCAAGCGAATCATCAAGCTGGTCACTCGCCCTCGACCGGCTTTGGGCATCACCCTTCGCCAGCCTTGACAGGGCTTTGTACCTTCGCTTTACGTTGGTAATCTCGCTCCTCATTTTCTTGATTTCCCCCAGGGCGGTCTTTTTCTCCGGATCTGTCAATCCGCTCGTCTTGATCACCTCCTCAGGGGACTTCTCATTACTCCGAACGATGATTTTGGCACTGTCCTTCGAACCCTTAAATAGCAAATTATGTCCCGGCTCCTTGGAAGAAGGAATGGATCGTTTCCTTGTCCACCAAATAGGAAGCTTACCAGCCCCCTTCTTTTTCTTCTTATCCCCCGGCTTCTTAGGCTTCCCACCCTTCGGCTTCTTAGGCCCCTTCTTCTTCCCGTCACCCTTCTTCTTCGGCTTATAGCTTTTCTTCTTCCCGCCGGGCTTCTTTTTGCCGCCGCCTTTGCTGGGGGCTGAGCCTTTGCCGCCGCCTTTCTTGCCGCCAAACATGCTTTTGATGACGCCGACGACTTTCAGCAGCAGCATGTCGATGATCGCGTTGAGCTTGCCGCCGACTTTTTTGATGACGTCCACGACTTTCTTGGGGAGCCCGCCGAGGCCGAGGATGCCGAGGAAGAGGTCGATGACGACGGGGATGGTGGGCTCAAGAAGCGTGTCGAAGCAGCTTCCTTTCTCGATGGCATTGGCCTTGCCGCCGAGGTTGCCATCCGCAACCCTTAAGTTCAAATTCCGTCTGAAATCAGGCTCCATCGTGGAATGACTAGCTTAATTTCTAAACATTCATGTATTCGTCGCGGAAATAGTTTTGGTGATCAAAAAAATGAGTCGCAAATTTCTGATACACAGCTTTTGCCCAGTCAAGCGTTTCTACTGGTGAGTAGTATCGCTCGGAAGGCATATCAGCCTCGTAGATTAAGTGAATATCCCCTTGAAGTCGAAGGATTTCATCCAGATTGCTTGGAGGGTGTTGGAGAGTCAGGTAAAATGAAACTAGCCATTTTGGTGCATTTCCATTTCGTGAGTTGCAATGCATTTTCCATATCCCAAATGAATGGTCTTGGTCGTAAATATGCTTGAATACT
>JANORP010000387.1:0-26192 GCA_031415375.1 Bacteroidota bacterium
CGCGCCGTGCGCCGCATGCATGCAGCGGGTCTCGCACACAGCGACTTGAGCTATAAAAACGTATTGGTCGATCCCGCAGGCGGCAATGCGGCCATCATCGACATCGATGGTTTGGTCGTGCCCGGCAAATTTCCGCCCGACGTGGTTGGTACGCCCGACTTCATCGCGCCCGAGGTCATGGCCACCAACCATATGGGCAAGACCGATCCCAAACGTGTGTTGCCGAGCATCAACACCGACCGACATGCCCTCGCGGTACTCATATATATGTACCTGCTCTACCGCCATCCGCTACGCGGCAGCAAAGTCCACGACATGGACCCCGCCAAGGACGAGGAGCTGAGCATGGGCAAAAATGCAATGTTTGTCGAACACCCGACCGACAAAGGCAACCGCATCAAGCTCGACCAAGTGCGCCCCAGCGAACTGCCCTGGAAAGACACCAACAAGATGCCCTACTCGATCTGCGGCCCCTATCTCAAAGAGCTCTTTGACCGCGCCTTCATTGAGGGACTTCAAGACCCGAGCAAGCGCCCCACCGCCAACGATTGGGAGCAGGCCCTCGTCAAGACCAATGACCTCGTGCAGCCCTGCCGGAACCCGAGGTGCATCCAGAAATGGTATGTCTTCGACAACAGCATGAGCCCCAAGTGCCCCTTTTGCGACACGCCCTACAAAGGGCAGCTCCCCGTGCTCAACCTTTACAGCAGCCGTGGCGGCGGCAAATTTTTGCCCGACAACCACCGTCTCATGGTCTATAGCGACCAATACATCTACGAGTGGCATATGTCGCGCAACATCTTCCCCAACGAGCGCCTCACCGCCGAGCAGAAAAAGCCGGTCGGCTACTTCAATTTCCACCAAGGCCGCTGGGTCCTCGTAAACCAGCGCATGCCCGATCTCACCCTGATCGAGGGCGACGTGAAGACGCTGATCGAGATCGGCAAGATGGCGGAATTAAAGGATGGTGCGCAGTTGCTGCTTTCGAAGGAGGATGGGGGGCGGTTGGCTGTGGTGCAGATGGTGGATGCGTAAACGGTGTGAGTGTGGAGTGTGGTTGCGGATGAGGCGTCGGATTGGGCTGAAAATCGGGATTGCCCTTAGTGGGTGGATTCATCTCCCAAGTCCTTCTATACGCACTATTTCCCCACTGCGTTTACCCAGCTTCTACGTCACCGAAGATGATTTCCCACTTTCCGCCTTTGGTACCTGTGCGTTTCAGCAGGCCCTTCTCGCGAAGATAGCGCTAGTTCTTATCGATGTCAGTTGGCCAGATCCCTAGCAATTCCCTACCTTTCTGCTTGAGATGAAAAGAACAACAATATTGGCGGTCTTGGCTGGCCTGCTCTGCGTTGCTTGCGATCCTATCTATTCCATTTCGGTCAGTAACCAGACCACTGACACGGTATCGGTCCTCGCAACAACTACTCACAGTTTCCACATCTACCAAGAGCCACTGGACTTTGAGGAGCGAGGTGGAATCGAAGGGCCCTTTGTGGTACAGTTCAGAATTGCGCCCGGCCAAACCGTCCAATGCGGACAGGCCATTGCGGAACTTGAAGATGATCTGCCATTCAAAGAATTCAAAGCGTCTTGGGGCACCGAATCCGTTGTCGCCAACTCCAAAGCTCAGGTGCTCGACCTGTTTGACAAGAACTTCTGGGGAGACCTCAAGACCCCTTATCAAATCTCGTTGAAATAACCATTCCCTAAAATCGGCATGGTTAACGATCTTTGCACCAAGTCCTGAACTCCTCAAACGTCCTAGCATGAAACACATCCTATTCAGCCTGCTTCTCTTCACCAGCCTCACAGCGTCGGCGCAGCTCGACGCGCTCATGCAAGATGCCATGAATGCCAAAGCGAACGCCTATTTGGACTATGACGCTGAGCGACCTACCCAGATGCTGGAGGAAGCCATTGCCAAGCTCAAGCAACTGGTTCCCACCAAATACAAAGATATCGTGGTCTTGCAGCTGGCAGATGCCTATTATGAGATGGGAAACACGGGCCACAGCTATTCAGACAATGGTACGACCATGGTCAATGCAGCGCTGGACAGCTCCAATGTCTATTACACCCTCGCAGTAGCAGCCAATGGCAGCAATGACGCCTTGCGTGCAAGGCTCGCCGAAACCCAAGTTTGGGCACAACAATACGACCTTGCAACAAAAAATCTACAGAACGTCCATCCAAAAGTCAAAACGCCGGAAGGGAAACCAAAAGCATTTGGGGCGATCGCAGAGCGCGCCTACTTGATGGCCATGTTTGCCGAAGAGCTATCCGAAGAAAACTCCACCAGCAAGAAGATCGACTGGTTCAAGCGCTCATTGAGCATGTACCTTGTCCTTGGGAAAATTGCTCCCGACAATGAAGAATTGGCCATGCAGATCTTTCAGATAAGTTTCCGTGCGCAAGACCAAGAAGTTCACATGGCATATCGCAAGAAACTGAAAGCAATGAAACCCAAGATATCTGATGCCGAGCTTTCAGAATTGTTGCGTACCGACGGCAACTAAGAGCGCGCCACCTTCCGCTTTGCCACAAGACCCATCACATGATCATCGACATAGAAGTACAGCTCGCAGGCGACTTGGATCCTGAGCAAAAATCACTCTTGGAGGAGTTTCAATACATCACTCTCGTCGAGCGCTACATCCTCGACGATGCCGAGAACTATCTGGAACGTTCCAGCTATGTACAACTGCTCAAAGAGATAGCCGAACTCACGCAACTTGGCATTCAAGACATTCAAGGAAACGCTGAGCACGGGCAGTATTCCTTCTCCTTTGCAATAGATCAAACCCTACATTCGATCTCCATCGCAACACCACAAAGCGACTGGATCGACCAGGCATTCATCTCGGCATTGAATGAAGTGTTGAGAACATGCAACATTGCCAACCAATTGTATTTCGTCAATGTCTTTGGCTTGAGAAACGCTACCCAATGTTTTCACCTAGCCTATTTCGATCCATCGACTTACCTCGCGCTACAACGTCACACTGATGGCTACACCTTTGGCGACGAGGATGACGATTGGTGAGCAAGAGCGGGATATGCCGTTCCAGAAAAGGAATCCAAGCGGTCCATACAGCTTATGCGCACGCTTGGCATACGGAGAAATGCAATTTTTTACCAAAAAAAAATATATACTAAATTGATAAACAATAGATTGCAAACATACAGCAGGATTTTCCCTCAAATATTATCAACAATTAGTTGTTTTAGACAACAATTCTTGTATATTTGAATTTGTAAGGTGACTTTTGAAAATAGAATCAAAAAAAGCGCATTTGGCGCTATCGTGTCCAGCTATTTTGTACCATTGAATACTTGAAGGTTGATCCACTTCGGTGATATCGTCAGGCATAGAATGCAACCATGCATAGTTGGCGTATGAATTTGTTGTAGTTCAGTTTGGGACTCATAAAGATACCCTTTAAAAAAATCATTCGGAGAGAGTTGAGCAGAAGACAACCTGCTTACGTGAAACGCAGTACTTGACCGCATTTGGCAATTCAGTGCAGCATTGATTGCCTAAGGAATATTGTGCCTCAACACTAGCAATAGTGCCCGGCACCATGCTAGATGCGCTACGCGCATCGTGGCAGCAACGAATATTGTGCCTCATCGCTAGCAATAGCGTAGTGGTATCATGCTAGATGCGCTATTTGCATCGTGGCAACAACGACTTTTTCTAAGGCTCATGACGACTCGTCTTGCAGTCATTCATTGATTTTTGTCATATTAATACAGTAACCAAATGGCAGAAGTAATTTTACCTGGTACCTATATTACGGTACGGGACGAAGCCTTGATTACAGCAGGGCGAGTATCTACCGGCAATATCGGTATTGTCGGCACCGCCAACAAAGGCCCGGTTTCAACGGTGATGATCTTGAGCTCCTTTACCGAGGCCCGCGCGGCATTTGGCAATGAAGATGCTTGGGTCAATGGCAACAGCAACGAGCTGACCATGATCAGAGCCCTAGAGCAAATCTTCAACAACGGTGGCCGCACTGTCTATGCAGTGCGCGTGGCGAGCGCGAGCGCAGCACAAGCAGCCTACCAAGTGCGCGACGGCGCCGCTGTCGCACTCACCCTCCTCAAAGCCAAGACCTCTGGTACTTGGGGCAATGCCTTGCAGATCGAGATTGCAGCCGCAACCGCCAATGCCCTCATCAGTGAGCAGTTGCCAGGCAACGCCGCAGGCCTCAGCCGCACAAAAGTAGCTGCTGGCGCTGGCCAAAATGCCATCCAAGTGCGCAAGGCTAGTACAGGAAATATGCTCACCTATAGCATCGTCTATGATGTCGCTGTGAGCAATCTCCTCCCACAAGTCGCCATCAACACAACAACAGGCGCCATCTCCTTCACCTCACTGGTATCGCATGCTGTCGTGCCCGCAGACACGATCCTCGCACGCTATGAAGTGCCTGCCGCCAACTCCAAAAAGGTGGACATCTATTTTGAGTCGGCCAAGGAAAGCTATACCGTCGCCGACGCAGCACAGCTCGCGGCCCTCGTCAATGCACGCAGTGGTCTCGTCGCTGCCAATCCAGCAGATGCCACCAACGTGGCATTCTACAACGTCGCTATGGCAAATACGGGCGGCAAAGTCCTCTTTGGTACCGGCCTCAACGGCAATACCTCGGGTGCCAATGGCGAGACAGCCACAGCAGCCGACTACAGTGGAGGACTCGCCCTGCTGGAAAGCGACATTGTGAATATCGTGACCCTCGCCGGCCAGACCGCTTCCAATGCCCTCATGGTCACAGCCCTGCAAGGCCACCTCAATGGCACAGCAGAAATCAAACGCGAGCGCATCGGGGTCATCGGTAGCGATGCATCCACAGACGCTAGCATGATCGCAGGCCATAGCCTCAACAGTGACCGCATGATCTTTGTGGGGCCAGGCATCAAAGCCTCTGAGAGTGAAATCCTCACAGGTGCATACACAGCTGCTGCCGTCGTGGGACTCATCTCTTCACTCCCCGTGCAAGCGAGCCCCACCAACAAGGCCCTCACCATCCCCGGCTTGAGTGTAAACTTCAGCACGCCCCAGCTCGAGAAACTCGTGCAAAACCGCGTGCTCGTCGTCGAGAATCGCTCAGGTTTCAGGATCGTCAAAGGCATCACCACCGCCACCAACTCGGCTTGGCATCAGATCACCACGCGCCGCATCGTCGATTACGCCATCTATGGAGTGCGCTCAGGCTGCAATCCCTACATCGGCAAGCTCAACAATGTGCGGGTGCGCGGCGCCATGAAAGCTACCATCGACGCCTTCCTCACCCGCATGGTCGAGGCGGAGTCGCTTGTGAGTTATGAACTCGACGTCACTGCCACGCGCGCACAAGAGATTGCAGGCGAATGCATCGTCACCATGACCGTGCGCCCGACATTCTCCATCGACTTCATCATGGTTACGATGTACCTAGGTTAATCAGCCCTCAAAATTGAATTGCAATGGCTAATACAAACGTTTTTCGTGGCTCAGACGCCAGCTTGGTGCTGGCCGTCGATGACAGCTCTACCGTCGAAGGCGGGCTGGCAGATGGCCTCATCAGTGAATATGAGTTTTCCAACGTCGTCGGGCGCCTCCAAGACGTGACCGTGCGGGTCGATAACGAGGTGCGTGCCTATCACGAGATCGGCAAGCGACTCCCCAGCGAGCTGCGACCTGGCAATGTCAATATCTCGGGCAGTGCGGCTCGCGCACACATCAACGGTGCCATGCTGCGCCTGTTGCTCGGCGAGGGCGCACAATCGCCTCCCCCTGCTGAAAACACAGCACAGCCGACCTTCAACATCGTCATCAATATGAAAAACCCCTCCCTGCCCGACAACGGCAGCATCGTCACCCTCTTTGGTGTGAAGTTTGACTCTTGGAGTTTCAGGCTGCCCGAAGACGACTTTGTCATGGAGGGCATCACATTCAAGGCGATGCGCATTAGTACCGAGGAGCAAGGCTAATCGCTAAATGGAGCACTTGAACGGATCTCCAGTCACGGCAGACGACCTCTTGGCGGGTGCCAATGCGACCTACAGCGTCGTAGTGCCCGCCGAGGTGGTCAAGCCTGGTGACGAGGGCGGTGGCAAGCCCATCACGGTGCAGTTGCGACCCATCACTATTGGCGGTTTCCAGCTCATCCTCAAAGCCGCCAAGGATGATCCTGCCATGATACCACTCCTGCTCATCAAAGAGTCACTCGTCGCACCGACCATGAATCTGCAGCAGATTCAAAGGATGCACCTCGGATTGGTGGAATTTTTGGTACAGCACGTTCGGAACATCAGCGGCATGGGTGAAAAAAAAAACACCTGATTGACGAACTCGATTCACCACTGGTATGGGCGAGTTACCTAATGGCCAAGGAATTTGGATGGACGCCCCAGGAAGTACAGGCGATGACCATGGGGCAGATTGATTTGTACATGGAAATGATTGCACGACACGGCAACGATAGACATGGATAGGAAGCAGCAATTGGAAGCAATGGGTAGGGACTGCGTGCAGGTGTGGGCAGGTCGCATGGCGGCCGTGCAAGCGCTGCCCGCGATGCCCCAGGCATTGCTGCAAGATGCCCTGCCAGCCTATCGCCTGTGGCTTGGAGAGCTCGCGCAAATGCACCACGGATGGATGCAAGTCACCGATGGTGGCTCGGCATTATTGGATCCGATGATGCCTTGGCATTGGCTCGGTATTGGAAAGGGGCTTGCCGCGGAAGCGAGTGCCAGTGATGGACGAGAAACACCGCATACACAGTCACCTTACCCTGTGCTGCCTCCCACCCCTCTATCATTTTCGTATGCGCCAATTACGCAGAAGCCCGCAGAATTTCATTCGCAGGAATTGCATGCATCCTCCAAATCCCAGAGTATCCCCAACCGCGATCTAGCCCATCCAGATGTGCAACAAGAGTCTTGGAGGCAGTCGCAAGTTCCCCAGCAGGATACACAGATTGCAGCCAGGCTTTTTCCTGAAAAGCCAAGCTCAGAACCCGCCAAACAGGTAATTTTCAGGGGTCTCGATGACTTTGCATCTTTTGTGCAAAATCCGAATGCCCCTGCACAGTTTGCCGAGGCGGATTCCGCTACCGAAGCAGCCAACATTGCCCAAAATGCCCCGCTCAAAAAAGACGCGCGCCTAGGCAATGAAACGCAACAGCAGGGTGACATGCATCGCAATCTGGAGCAGGTTCAAAGCCAGCAACAGGATCATCAGACGGCATTTCACCCCTTGCAACCGCAGGCGGCAGTCGCCAAGCCGTTGCAAGACGCGCCAGCACCGCCTTCCACCTGGGATCAGTTGCAAGCATCGCTCATGCAGTTGCAGCAACAGCATGTACCACCGCTCCATCAGCCACAAGGCCAGCATCTCTCCCCTATCCATTTGGATGGATCAGCGCAGTTAGATAACGCCCGCAATCCGCTACAATTTGAGGGACTCAACGATGGTCAGATCCCGAGAGAACGTGCGATTCAAGCGGTGAAAGGGAATGGGAATGAGAATGCACTAGTCCAATCCCACAGCCAGCCATTGCCGGGTAAAGAGCAATTTAAGATTGCGCCAGCGACGCAATCCGAAAATGACGCACCCGCGATCCTTGCCGAAAAATCACGGCTGATCCTCCCCTCCTCGCAGCCTGAAGATTCGCTATGGGGAAACCTGCAAGCGAGTTGGGCGCAATTGGGGGCATCACCGTCCAGCATCCATCAGCAGCATATATCGGCTTCAAAGGCACTTTTTGCCGCCACCAAAATGCAGCACACGCGACAACTGCTCAATGAAGGTGGGGTTTCTCAATCTGGAACCCAAGAGCAAGCAGTCGATAAAGTCACCGCTCAACCGACACCGCAATATGTCGATCCAAATCGTGCAGCAGCCGAGTTGCCCACCAATACTCCCGAAGCACAGTTGCCCTTGGCAATTTCAACGCCGATATGGCCCTCCGGCGAAAAATCGGTAGCGAGCACCTGGGACAATAGTAGATCCGTCGCGGAATTTATGGAGGCGATGACCGAGCAATTGCAACGTGATTTCAAACGCTATTATGGTGCATGAGAAATGGGCATTGAAATAGGAGGCATAGCGCTCAACCGTATCCACCGCATCAGTACGTTGGAGCAGGCTGCCTTTGTGAGGCACCGCGTGCCTGGCTTGGAAGGCGATCTCGTGCAAGACATGGGGCGTGCCTCGGTGCGGCTCGGTATCGAAGGCATCTTTTTTGGAGATGCTGCTGCCGACGACCTTACCGCCTTGCGCGATCTTTACAAAGCCCGAGAGCCCGTCGATTTCCTCGCCGACATCACAGGGCAAGCCTACTTCGCCCAAGTCATCTTGGAGCAATTTGAGGTGGTGCAGCAAGCTGGCGAGGTCGCGCAATATAGCTACCGCCTGCAAGTCGCAGAATACGTGGAGCCGCCTGAGCGCAATTCAGATTTTGGTCTGGATGGCGTCGATACCGATCTGGGACTAGAAGCCCTGGATTTTATGGACATGATCGAATTGCCTGACTTGTTGTCAGTGCCCGATTTTGGAGATCCTACACCCCCGCTGAGCGCCGTCCTCGATGGCATCAAAACCGCCTTGGGACCGCTCACCGATGCGACTGAGACATTGTCAGCATTATTTGGAGACTAGTAGAAATTAAGCGCATGCCCCTCTTATCCGACATAGAAAGCGCCACGGAAGGCCAATCGGCTTGCAGCTTGCTGCAGGTGCCCGTGCGTGCCATGCGCTCGGCAGCCGATCAGCTGGACAGCATGAAAAACAACCCGCCAGCTGGTATTCAGCAGTTGGCGGCGCAATTGCAACAGGTCGAATTGCCGAGGATCTCGGGCGTCGATGCGTTGGCGGATGGCATACGGTCGCTCAGGACCCAACTGCCCGATGCGGGCGAACTCACGCAACCGATTGCAGATGCAATGGGTACTTTCTTTGGCGCGATCAGCGACAATCTTTCTGGTCGCCTCGACGAGCTGCTGAGTTCATTTACAGGGCTCGATACCCTCGCGACCCTTGGCAATTCAGAATCCATCCCAAGCGGTTTTTCCGATGTGTTGATCGACCTGCAAGCAGGTCTCGCGGCCATCCCAGACCCACTCACCGTTCCCGCCTTGCTGCAATGGCTGCAAGAGGGCTTGGAGAAATTTCCACGTGGGCTATTTCGCACACGCTACCTGCCGCTGATCGACGAGCTCCGCGAGAAACTGCAAACCACATTGTATTGGAATACGCTCGATGGCAATGGCCTTGTCGGTGAGGTCGCGCAGACCGTCGGCGAACTCGAGACCTTTGTGCGGCGCACATTTGTCGATGATGGTGTCGATGTCGTCGGTGACCGCCTCACAGCCCTCAGCGATGGCTTCGATGAGGCATTGCTGACCCAGGCACTCGATGGCCTCCTCTTGGCGATCGATGCCGTCGCCGTGGCCGTCCTCGCCAATGACCTGCCCAGCGCAAATGCAGCCATCAATGCGTTGCCACAACACCAAGGCGACATCCAAACCATCGCCGCCAAGCTCAATGCCGAGAACCCAACCATCGACTATGCCAAGGCCCGTCTCACCACGATGCCCGATGAGTTGGAAGACCGCGCGATCCACTTCCTATCGATCATCCAACCACCTCATGACCTAGAGCCCCTCGGCCTGCTCTTGCAGCCACTCAACCAAGTCATCGAGGCATCTGGGATCAACATGATGATCGGCAAGCTCGGGGAATTTGTCGCCTCCATCAGGGGCTTGCTCGACAGCCTCAACATTTCCAGTTTCAAAGACGCCTTCTTGCAAGTCTTGCACACCGCCGAGGCGGGTGTCAATGGTCTGCGCGAAGTGCTCATGAACGTAAGCATAGAATTCTCGGCACTGATGGAGCGCGTCAAGCAAGCCATTCAAGGCTTGGGAATCAGCAGCGCCATCGATGCCATGGAAAATGGCTTGCGCAACTTTGTCGCCCTCGTGCGCCAGACAGCCGACACGATTTTCGCGCCAGTGCGTAACTTCCTGATGGGTGTCTTCCAGACCATCAATGGTTTCCTGGACCAGTTGGATCCCACAGTCGTCGTGCAGGCGCTCAAAAACATTCTCTCGACCTTTACAGACCTGCTCGGCAACCCGCAATTGCTCGATGCAATCGATAGCGTAAAAGCAGCCTTGGATACTGTCAATGGCGAGCTCGGCACCTTCACCTTCAAACCTGGCACCGACATCGTCGTGCAAGGCATCGACATCGTCGAGAAGGCCCTCCAAATCGCCTCGGCCTTGCCCCTGCCAGACTCCATCAAAAAAGAACTGCGCGACGCCCTCAACAAATTACCGCGTAGCCTCGATCCCGCGGTCGTGATCATCTCAGATGGCCTCGATGAAATCATCGATGAAGGTCCCAAACCCGTGCTCCTCCAGATCAAAAATGGCCCTGCAAAATTGGTGGAGATTGTGAGCGCCTATGCTCCTGAAAAACTCGTGACCGAATGCTTGGGCACCACTTTCCAGGATCTGCTCACCGAGATGGAGCGTTTCAAGCCCACCAGCCTATTGGTGCCGATTCAGCAAGCCCTTGATGTCGTCAAAACCGAGATCAGGCGCATCGCCGACCCCACCGAGGCGCTCAAACCGCTCCAAGCGCCCTTTGACGAGTTGATTTTGCTCATCGATGCCTTTGACCCCGATGCCATCATTGCACCGCTGAATGACCAGTTGCAAGACGGCATCCAAGCCATCATCGAGATCCTGCCCATCAACGCTGCCAACGCCATTTTCGACCAAGTCGCGGCCGTCGCAGTGCGCCTGCAAGACGCATCAGACACCCTCACCTCGCTGCACGACTTCATGGAGTCCCTGCGGCTCCGCCTCGCCGGCCTCGCCAATGCCAAGCAGCAAGCCCAGGCCCTCGGCCTCGCCATCGCTGCCCGCATCGACCAGGTAAGCAATATCGGCCCCGTCACTGCGGCCATGACCGGGCTAGGACTCGCACTCGCAGACATCCACGCTGCGCCCCTGCTCACACGCATCAACGACCCACTCGCGGTGCTCACCGCCCAATTTGGAGGCACCAATGCCAAGCTCAAGCTCGCGCAGATTGCAGCCAAACTCCAGACCTTTCCAGAAGATGAGCTGCGGTCACTCGCCGGCACGCCCGCCCGCGACACCATCATCGCCTTCATCGACGAATTTGCCCCGATTTCTGCCGCGATCGCAGCCCCATTTGACCTCATCGACACCTTGCCTGCACAATTGCTGGTGGGCAGAGATGCCTTGGCCACCTACCTACAAGATTGGGACCAGCGGTTTCTCCCAGCAGCGGGCCCGATCATACAATTGCATCGCCCAGCCCTCACCGCCGCCGAGCTCAAAACGATGCTGAGCGATACCGTCGAGCAGCAGCTCACCCACACCCTAGAGCCCATCATGCAGATCGTCGGATACCTGCAACAAGCGGTCGATGGCGTCGTCTTGCAGGTCGCCCAATTGATCCAAGACGTCAATGAGGTACTCGTGGACATCATCGCCATCACCGATGCCCTTGAGGAGCTGCGCGACGCCGCCAATGTCCTGATCGAGACCTTGCTCGGCTTTGACCTCAGTTTTCTCTCAGATGGTTTCCGCTTGATTTTTGATACCATCAAAGACGAATTCTCGGCCTTCAGTCCTGCCCATATTGGGGAAATTTTGGGCCGTGCATTTGACGAGATCCTCGCCATTTTGGAAATCGACGAGTTGCTAGGTGCCGCCGCGCTCGATGACGAATACCATGAGATCATCGAAAACCTGCGTCGCCTCGACCCAGGTAAAATACTCATCGAAGCCCTGCAACCCGAGTTTGAGAAGGTGCTGGCATTCCTACTGCGCTTCGACCTCACCATCCAGATCGACGCTTTTCTCGCCAATATCGATCGCCTCAAAATCGAGCTGGTCGCCGAACTCAACCGCGTAGGCGACGCCTACGAGGGCATGTGGGATGCCATTCCGAGCAGCATCGGCAATGTCACCGGCCGCGCTACTGTCACCATCACCCTTACCCCTGTCTAAGCCATGGCCATCAACCACATATTGCTACGCCCACAGATGCTGCAACGCCCGGTGAATCCTGCCGACCAGCGCATCGTGGAGGAATTGATGGACATGGCCTCTCGCTTGCTCGCCGACGGCATCAAAGGCGGTCGCGCCAAAGACAAGTTTTTGGAGGGCGTGCAAGAGGCGTTTGAGACCCTTGTTGCCGATCTGCAATCACGCATTGGGGCCACCTCGCAAAAGCTCATGGCCTGGCTTGCTCCCATCATCCAAGCATTGGAGGCTTTTGCCACCAGCATGGGGGATATCAATTCGCCTGCCGAAGGGATACATTTTTTGGCACGCATATTACTGATGGTTGCCGACTTGCTCGCAGCATTGAGTCCAGCACAGATTGAAGCCAAGTTGAATGCGCTCGTCGCCATCATCACCGATGACCTCGGCATCACACGCCCACGCATGGAAGGCTTCCTAGCAAACGCAGTGGATATTGTGGCGCAGAAAATGAAGGAAGAATTCCTTGCAGGCGACCATAGCGAGCAAGCCCACAATGAATTCTTGATCGGCTGCTACCTGGAAAAGCTCAAGCGCTTCTTGCACATGCAGATCGATGAGATGCTCATCGATTTCGATTTGCCCAAGATGGTCACCCAGCTCGTGGCCTTCCTGAAAGACATCGACTGGGAGCAAGTGCGCATCGCCGCGCAGCAAATGCTTACCGATGCTGGCAATACTGTGGAAAGTCTAGGCATCTTGTTTGACATCTTCTCTGGAAAGTTCAATGTAAACGTATCGGTCACCGTCTCGACGAGTGCACATCGCGGCTCTGGGCCGACACCAAGTCCAGACTGCGAAGACGGATTGGATCCCGTGAGTTGGTACGCAACATATTTTCAGCGAAAGTACGTCTGGGACATCCCTGTTGGTGTTGTCGATCGCGCACGGCTGGAAGACGAGCCTTTTTTTCCGACGATGAGTTTCAAAGACTCTAATTTGCCACCCAGCACAATGGAAGCCATCGCACACTGGAGCGACGTTGCAGCGAGTGGACTTCAAATCCTATTGCATGGCCGATCGCTGCACAAAGCGTCTCATGACCGGGCGGGAAATATCACCCATATGGGCCTGCAAACGATCAAGGGGTTGCTCACGGCACTTCTCGCCAACAATAAGGACGAGGATTGGGTGAATACCTACAAATTTATCGGGAGCACCCCTGGCGATATCCTGACAACCTTGTTGACAGCCCTTGCAACAGGCTTTGAAGGCCACCATCCATTTCGTGGGGAACAGCAGTGGAAGTTTTATTTCACGCTTGTGGGCAAAGACTTTGTAGAGGCAATGCTGTACAAAAACTGGATCGCGCGTGCCAGGCAGGGATTGCTTTCTCTGCTCACCCTCCTCAATGCAGATCCCGTAGGAAAACCGAGTTCTGAAAACCACAACCGCGTTGAAGGGTTCGCCATGTGCATCGCAGAGGTTGCTTCTTGGTTGATAGCCATTGCACCTGGTAGGTCCAAGTTTGGAATCCCTTATGCGAATGAGAGAGGGAAATATGTAGGCTATACATTTCTTGCTGCCGGTGTAAGCTGGGTCGGTGCGATTGGAGGTTGGCTGCTGGGATGGGCGATCACAGCAAGCAAATTGCCGAATGGTACTGATGCCGTTGTCAGCAGGCCCGATGCCGCTTCCTTTGGTTGGATCACCTTGGAATCCATTGTCGCTGGTTTTATCAAATATCCCATCTACAATTACCTGATCTGGAATGGGAGAACCAATGACGGTAAACTGGGCAAAGACGCTGGAAACTATAGTGCGACGCCTCCTATCGAGCCTGCCTTCCAGACATTCAAGGGCTATCCTACCAAGGTCAATTCACCCTACTTGATGCCTTTTGAAGCAGGGCAAGAACAGCAATGTGCCCAAGGCAACAATGGTGTATGGAGCCACAATTCCTTCACCAATCAAATTTATGCATTCGACTGGGCGCTCGACCATCGCAGCGAAGTCCTTGGCGTGCGCAATGGCCTCATCACCACCTTCAGCGATGCCATGCCCGACCACAATGACGATCTCGACAACAATATTACGGTCGAGCATTCCCTCACACCTCCTGATCCTATTCATGATCGCGATTGGACCAACGATCCCGTGGTCACCTCAGCTCATTATATACACGGAGCGCATTTTTCCATTCGGCACCTTTTTGCAGCCAATGGCATCCCCGAAAATCAGATCGTCGGGACCAGGGTCTCGCAAGGCGAGGTTGTCATGCTCTCGGGTGACACAGGCATCAGTGCCTACAATCACTTGCACATGCATATCGGTAGCCCAACAGCGCGCAGTCTTCCTTGGGTGTTTCGGGATGCACCAGACAATGGCGTCCTCACTGATTTGGTTTGGTATGGTTCGGAAAATACCCGTAAGCCCAACGTTGCAGGACTGTCTATCGGGCATCCTGAGGAGCAAAAAAGCTTGAAACTCTGGGTGGACGTAAAAGTAGTTTCCACAGGTGCAAAGTCTGTACGTTTGGATTTTAATACAGGTCACATACATTATGGAGCGATTCTAGGTAGTACAAACGAGAATATTTTCAGAAATTGTACACTCCTATGGGAACAACCCAATGGTACGAAGCAATATCTCCAAATACTTGAAAACAAAGAAGATGAAGCTACCAAACACATCGACTTGAAATTGTCGGAAAGTTGGAGTCCAGCTCCCCCCAATGCGACGGTGCCGCCACCAGCCCCACCGCCGCCACCACCTTCGGTCTATCAGACCGTTTGGATATTGGCACGTGCACTCGCTGCGACCTCCAATACCATACAGCTCGATGGCCTAGCGAGGACGCAAAGCGATTCCTATGCGGGTCGATTCATTCTTGTATGGTGGACTGCCAGCAATGGCCATGTCGTATATCAATACAAAGAAATCGCGAGTTATGACACTGGCGACAAAAAGGTCACCATCGTCGGGACTTGGGACACTATCCCCTCCAAATTTGCGGAGTATGCCATCGGCGGGAAGCCATATACCTCCTCCGATACATTTTATCGCCGATTTTCCTTCATCACCGAAGAAACTGGGCATCCCACTGTCACACCCGTGCGCAGGCTGCACAATACTGCCATCAGCTACCGTGGCCTCCAAGAACACGTAGTTGCGGTGCCCGCATCCAATATGCTGAAATTGAATGCCGCGACAACCACAGTGATCGCCGAAGTGGTCGGCCATTTCATCGCGATCTATGATGGTTGGCCTGGTTTTAGCAAGGTGGTCGCTTACGAAGAAATCACCGCCTATACACCAGGAAACCAGA
Organism: Bacteroidota bacterium; assembly: GCA_031415375.1. Classification (GTDB taxonomy): domain Bacteria; phylum Bacteroidota; class Bacteroidia; order J057; family JADKCL01; genus JADKCL01. The sequence continues at coordinate 15,344 of JANORP010000387.1, forward strand.
CAATCACGGTGGCCCACAACTGGCAAGTACCCATCACGCCTTCCTTTTATTATGAGATCGGTGCCATGAAATATCCAACAGCCACCGCCGAAGAGACGACGCGCATAGCTTTCCTCTGCCCAGATTCAGGTGCAGGATATACACCCACTGATTTTTTAGATGGCGTGATGGGGCCGCCTTACCAGTCCCAAACCTATAAAACGTGGTAATACAGCATTTAAGATAAATATTATGGCACTGAATGAATACGTTTCCATCCCCAATGCAGCCACTGCTGCGGGTGCGCCAATCGACGCATTTCTCCTGAGAACACTGCGTGAAAACGATGTGTTTGCAGAGAAGCGGTTACGCGGGGCCATGGCCTCCCCTTTCATCCCCAATGGCGTGATGGTGCCCGGCGGCCTTGCAAATGTTGTGATCAACGGGCCGCTCACCGACGAGCACAAGTTGTTTTGCTACAATGCAAAAACCATCGAGTTGAACGTAGATTTGATCACGATGGCCTCGGTGCCCTTGATCTGGTTCGCGACCGAAGAGATTCACCTTAAGGCTAATATCGACGCATCTGGCAAGGGAGCGCAACGCGGCAAAAAAGGGAATTTTGGCGGGGCTGGCGGCGGCAGAGCAGGCGTTCCTGGAACAGCTTGTGAATTGCCGATCAGCGAGGTGGTCGTCGCCAATGGCGGCACTGGCGTAGCAGCTGTAAATGGCGGCAATGGCGCAAATCTCGAAGAAAGATGGGCATCCCGCCTTTCCATGCATTTGGCAGGTGCCACTGGCGGTGGCCCGGGCGCTGGCACGACGGGAGGACATGGCGGTGGCATCGTCATCTTGTGTGCCCCCAAAATCACGATCGATGCGACCAAACATATCTGGGCAAAAGGCGACAATGGCGCGGCCGGCGCAGGCTCAGATGGCGATGGCGGCGGCGGCGGCGGATTGATCGTGCTCATCGCCCATGAATACATCAATGCTATCCCTGGCGGCAACCTCATTGCTACGGGTGGCACTGGATTCACAGCCGTACTCCCCGCCAACAAAAATGGTGGGAATGGCGGCAACGGACTCGTCTTGAAATATAGCTACGTCTGACCCCACATGATCCCCCAATACAAAATCACCGCTGGGTCCATGACCGCCGACAGCACGGGTCTCACCGACTCGGGTTTGCCGATCGCGCTGCGCGTGGACCTGCGGCTCAACCAGATCAATACTGCCGAGATCAAGCTGGGCTTGGTGCCAGGCGATGCGATCGCGGTGGGCGATGCGGTCACCATCGAATTGGGGGATGACGACAATGGAACTTCGCTGGTCTTCACAGGTGTGGTGACCGAGTTGCGGCAACAGATGGGCAGCTACAGCATCTGGGCGAGCAGCGCCATGCAGGCACTTTCGCAGCTGCGGGTCAACAAGCTGTATGAACAGCAAAAAGCTGGCGACATCGTGAGCGACATCGGCTCCATCGCCGAGCTGAGCACAGGCAATGTCGAATCTGGCCTCACCTACCCCGCGTATGCGCTCGGCGCGGATAGGCACTTGCTCGCGCATGCACTTGCACTCGCGACACGCGACGGATTTGACCTTTTCGCCGACGCCGACGACGCCCTGGGATTTGCAGCCTACAGCGGTGATCCAAGCCATGAGTTACGGTATGGGGCCGAGATTCTCGACTATTATTGCGAGGAGCAGGCAGCCCAAGTCGATGGTGTAGAGGTCTATGGCGAGAGCCCCGCATCTCTAGGCCAAGGTGACAAGGCTTATGCCTGGCTCACCAAAGAAGATGTCAAAGGCAATGCTGGCAGTAGCTCAGGCAATGTATTGCGCGTGGCCGATCCCAGCATCCGCAACCAAGATGCAGCAGGTTCAGCAGCTGAGAAAATCTTTGCCGCTATGGGCGTCAAAAAGAGAGGCTGGGTCGAGGCACTCGGCACACCCGAACCTGTGTTGGGAGGTGCCATCACGCTCACCGATCTCCCTGACGACGGCCCCGACGGCAGCTTCAAAATTACTGCAATTCGCCACCTGCTCGACAAGCAGCGCGGCTATGTCACCACCATATTTTGGAAGGAGGATTGAATGGAAGGCTTCATTGAGATCATGCAAAAAGTCGCGGAGCGGGAATCCCAAAAAATCTACACCACTGAGTTGGGTGTGGTGACAGCGGTATTTCCCCATGAGAGTGACAGCGACGACGACAACTATGAATGCACGGTGCGCCTCAAAAACCGCAAACAGCCCGATGGCAGCGATTTTGAATTGCGCAAAGTGCCTGTCGCCACGGGGCATATGGGCTTGGCCAATATCCCCAACCTGAGCGACCTCGTGCTGCTGTCTTTTATCGGTGGCGACATCAACGCCCCCGTGATCATCGGGCGACTCTACAATGACGAGGATCGCCCCCCGGCCAACAAGGCTGGCGAATTCATTCTCCAACACAGCCTCAAAAAAGGCGGCACACTCAAAATGGATGAAGACGGCGTGATCACAATCAGCGGCCAAGAAGGCAAAAGCATCGTGACGATCAATGACGATGAGGTGATCTTGAGCACTGGCGACGGCAAGGTCACCATCAAAATGGAAAGCGGCGGCATCACCCTCGATGCGGGGACCAACAATGTCACGGTCAAAAGCAGTGGCAATGTGACACTCGGCGATGCCAGCACTGGCCAAGTAAAGGTTGGAGGTCGTATGCTTGCCAATGCCGTCGGTGACAACGACGACATCATCCTGAGCATGCACACACACCTCGGGAACCTAGGTGCCCCCTGCCCTGTCCTGATCCCGACCGAAAAAATCAATTCCATCCAGGCCAAGGGCCGCAATGCACAAGTAGGATAATATTATGGGAAGGATCAACGGCGTCAATAGCGACTACAAAATGATCGGTGGGGCCATCGGCAAGGTGGAACCCAACCCAGCCAATCTGGAGCTGAAGTTATTCCTATGCCCCTATGAGCAGCACAATGAACTGGAGGCCGAGACTGGCACTTGTGCGGGTATCGACACGGTCTGCCCCAATCCAGGTCCCAAGCTGGGCCACGCCCTCTTGCACCTGAGTCAGACAGAGGGCATCACGCTCAAGACCGACGGCGGCACGACGCTGCAACTGCATCAAAACGCTGGGCCGACGCCAGGCTTGATCGCCATGACGCCTGCAGGCGGTAAAGTGCGTGTAAACGGCGCGATGGAACTGGTTGCTGGCGGCCACACGATCTCCATGACACCCTCGGCCACAGGCGTAGCCTTGCAGCACACCAATGGCGCCAAGCTAGACTTCAAAGTCGGCGGCGCCATGGAAATCGTCGCGGGTGGCCAATCCATCACCATCACACAGTCTGCTGCAGGCATCACCTTGCAGCATACCAATGGGTCCAAGGTCGTCTTCAAGCCCAATGGCAATCTCGACCTCATCACCAACAACAATACGGGCACAGTGAACATCCAAGGCAACTTGGTTGTGAGCGGCACACTCTCGAGAAACGGCTCTCCCGTCTAAAGTTTTAGAAAGGATCAGGCACATGGCTGAAAACATATTTTTCAAGGACATCATGCTTACGGGACGAGGCTTTGACCAAGAAGCCTCAGACCGCAACTATGTCGATCTCGTGGCAAGCAGCCGAGGCGACCTTGCAACGGTGGAGGGCCGCGACAACCTTGTGCAGGCCATCCTGAACCGCCTGCTCACCCGCCAAGGCGAACTGGCCACACTGGGGCACCCCAAGTATGGGTCGCGCCTGTACACGCTCATCGGCGAGCCCAACAATCTGCGCGTGCGCGGCTTGGCAGACGCCTACATCCGCGAAGCGCTCGCACAAGAGAAACGGATCGGCAAAATCAATTTTGTGAGTTTTGACGCGCCCACACGCGGCTACGACCGCAGCACATTGCGCGCAACACTGAGCGTGCAACCCGCTGGCGGCGGCGATGCTTTCACCATCTTCATCCCTATCAACCTGGAGGGCTAAGTCATGTCATTCACCCCAAGGAAATACAAAGATATTTTTGACGAAATGCGGGCTATGACCCAGGTCGTCACCGACTTTGAAGTCGGTAGCGTGGCCCGCACGATGTATGAGTCATTTGCCTATGAGATGGCGCTGCTCTATGAGAAAATGCAACTCGTCTATCTCTCAGCCTACGTCGATACTGCCCAAGGCAATCAGCTCGACCAAGTCGTAGCTGTGCTAGGTATCCAACGTAGCCTGCCAGATTACGCAGAGGGCATTGTGAGTTTCCAGCGCGACGGCGCTGGGCAGGAGATTGTGATTCCCATAGGCACCTTGGTCGCAACAGAAGAGAGCTCGACGGGTGAAAAAAAGGTCTTTCAAACCATTAAAATCGGCACCCTCGGCGCGACGCGCACCAGTGTCGATGTGCAAGTGCGGGGCGTGGAAAGGGGCGAAGAATTGGAAACGGCTGCCGAAACGGTCATCGTGATGCCGAGGCCTGTGCCAGGGATCAAATTCGTGATCAACGATGCCCCAATACGCCTCGTAGGCAAGCGCAGAGAGACCGACGACGAGCTACGAGAGCGTGCCAAAAACGCCCTTATCTCTTCTGGCAAGGCCACCATCCTCTCCATCGAAAATGCATTGCTGAGCCTCTCGGGGGTGCGGGATGCACGGGTCAAGGAAAATTTCCACAAAGCCCGCGCCAAGGTGGAAATCAGGAATATCAACCCGATCGACAAGATCATATTTAAGGGGACGATCCTGAAATTCAATATCCCTCCCAACGATTTCTTTTTCAAGGTGCTCGATCCTGTGGCATACGAGATTGGTGAAATAGCTGGCACCAAAAAGGAGATCAAAATTGAGTCGATATTGGAAGGTCAAATCGGGGAAATAAGATTGACGACAGGGCAATCCACGGTTCTCGCTTTTGCCCCCGGTTCACCATTGATCAGCGAATTCACTGCGAATCTGCTTACAGATGTGAAGCTGGAAGACTTTGGCCTGATCGAAGTCTATGTCGATGCGCCGCGCATGGAAGATGGCACAGCCGCTGAAATCGCAGCTGAGCGCAGCCGCATCGAGGCAGAGATCGAGCGCGTGCGGGCTGCGGGTATCTTTTCCATCCTATTGCCAGCTGGCAAAGTGGAAACCAGCGGCGTGTTCAAAGTCGATATCTCGCCTTCACTCAGCCTCACGGCAGAGGAACGCCGAGATTTTGAGGCCAAGATCGAAGATGAAATCGTGAGCTATATGGTCGCATTGCGCATGGGCAAGCCACTCCTCTACGGCAAGCTCGTAAAGGCCATCTTGTCGCTGGAAAACATCGAAAATTTGAGCGATTTCCGAGGCACGGTCACCCGCGAGGTTTTGGACGCCAACCTGACCATTCCTTTTGAATTTTCAGATCCCGACAAGTTTATTGCGGTCGATGAGTTTGAGCGCATCAAGCCACGCCATATCTGCGTGGCGACCGAAGACAAGGAACTCAAGGTACATATTGCGTATGAATCCACAAACCTAGCTGGGGTGAATGCGGTGACCGATGCCAATGCAGTGAAAATAGCGATGGAAGTCTTTTTTGCCGGAAAAGGGCTGGGGATTGCAGTCACCAAAACTGAGATCGCAAATGTGATACACGGCCCCTTAGCCCTGGACCCTACAACCCTAGATATACGGCCTGAGACTTGGTGCCCAGGCCCTCCCGATGATCCTCGTCCCTTGCTCATCGACGTCATGGGCATTCCCACAGTGGTCGTGACCTATGTGGAAAAAGCCGTGCTCGGGACACTCTTCGGCTACGGGCATCGCCTGGAGATCGTGGGTGCCATCCAACTCATCATGCCGCTCAATGTCACCAACGAGGAGCATATTGCTGCCAAGGATGCTGTTTTGATGGCGATCGCAGACTTGCTCGACAAGCTTGGCCCAGAGGAAGATGCGACCTTTGAAGCGATGGTGACGGCGGCACAAACAGTGCCGCAGGTGCTTGCAGCCAAGATCGATTACAAAGATTTCAGAGCCATGCTTGGCAGCGCGGTGCAGCCGACACAGGTCGATAAGATCAAAATCGATGTGCTTCCCTTCCAAAGGGCTTTCCCGAAATTCCTTTGCATCTCTAGCAATATCGAGGAGGTCAAGGTGCGCGTGACTGCGGTCACTGTGAGCATGGCAGCATTGAGCCTCGTAGCCGAGCGCGACGCGGTCAAAACGGCTGTGGTCAATGCCTACAACAATGTCTTGGCAGGTTTCAAGGCAGGCGATGACATCGTGTTTGCGACGGTGAAAGGCGCCCTGGAAAATCTGGTCGTGGGAGTTTCCTATACGATTACCGTCCTAGCACTAGAGGCACGATCAGCTGGCGATGGGCGCACGCAGGTCGCCACGATCGGCGCACCGACCGACTTCCACATCCGCAGCATCGAGTTGGCGACCGTCAAGCCCATGCTCGTCACCGACATTACCCTCACCCTACCCTAATACTGGAGCACAATATGGCGAGGACCGACAGCATCATCTCAAGATTTCCCGGCTTTTACCAGTCGGGTGATCGGCTCAGCATGCTCTACAAGTGGATGGAGGTGTTTGGGGCGCAGGTCGATATTGCGGAGGAGGACCTGATCAAGGTGATGCGTTCCCACTGGGTCAATACCGCCAACAACGAAGATTCCAAGGGCTTCAACACCTCTGAGAAAGGCGATCTCGACAAGATATTTGCCATGTATTTGGAGGCGCTTGGCGGCACTTCCCTGCTCAAGCAAGTCGGTCGCCGTGGCGGCGAAGATGGCATTGAGGACGACAAAATCTACCGCGATCGCATCAAGGGACTCATCAACGTGCTGCGCAGCGGCGCGAGCACCAAGGAAGGCATCATCGCGATCGTGGCCGCCAACCTCGGCATCGTAGGCGAAAGCGATGAAGCTCAGGTCGCCCGCAAGATGATCCGCATTGAGGAATTTTTGCCAGAGCAGGCACGCACGCAACCGTTTGACGTGGCCCTCTATCAGGAGTTTCAAGTACGCAATGACAACCCTATCGCGATCACACCGCAAGTGCGTGCGATCATCGCGCCGTCGTTGCAAAACCCATTGGTCAACCCAACCCTCATCAATCTCGATACGGGGGAATTTGCACGGTACATAGGCACATTGTTACCTGGTCAAGAGTTGATATGGCTCACCAATGGGACGGCCATCTTGGAGGGGCAGCCAGTAAACTTGATCGGTAGCACGCCCAAAATCGGGCCACGCTTTACCACCATGCGCATCGAGGCTGGATATGGTATGCCAGCTGGCGAATTCGACTTCGAGCGTTTTGATTATTCCAGGTTTGACGTGGGTCAAATAGCTCTTCCTGGCAGGTTTAACGAAACCCTTTGGGACGCGTCGATTTTCTCTGACGGGAGCCCCATATTAAACCTAAACGTCGATACGATCCACTACACACCCGGCACATTCAATGTGCGCATACCCTGGGATATTCCCGGCTATTCAGAAGCGTTGGAAACGCTGCAAGACAAGCCGCGCAACCAGATTCCCTTCATTGTGCAAAAAGTGAAGGCGGCGGGTACCTATGCGATCGTCACATACGAAAAATACTTCACTGAGGAGCAGGGGCAGCATATCGAGCTCACACTCCAAGACCACATGCCAGCGATGGTGCATGAGATGGAGGAAGTCAATTTCGACATCCTCTCGACCACGACACCCTATCCTGGCGGCCTGAACCATGAGCTGTCTGACGCGCTCGTGCTTACAGGCGTGTTTGATTTTACCAGTTTTGATTCCCTCAACACATTTGCATAAAGCGTAAAACGAAATATGATATGAAACTCACCGAATCCATCGACCCTATTGGGAGGCTCACGGTACAGATACGTGATGCGCAAAGTGAATTGGTCAGCGAGTTTGCGGCCAACAACGCCATCGTGCTCACTGGACGCGACATCGTCTTGCGACGATTTATTGGGCAGGTGATCGATCCTGTCTCGCATGTGGCTGTGGGCACTGGCACGGTCGCAACCAACCCTCTGGCAGACAGCACCTTGGGCACAGAATTGTTTCGCAAGAGCATCAACCCGATCGACCCCTCGTTGCATATCACCACCACCGGCGATGGCAAAAAGAAGGTTACGCTCTCCTGCGACCTTGACTTCAACGAAGGGAATGGCGCGATCACCGAGGCTGGTCTCTTCAATGCTGGCAGCAACGGCGTGATGTATAACCGCGTCGTGTTTCCCCCAGTGAACAAGACCATCGATTTCAAACTCACCCTTATTTGGGAAATCACCTTTTAAACTAAATACAAGGAGGAAAAAGATATGCCTTTCACTGTCAACAACAAAAGCGCAGGCGATCTAATCCGTAGCCAGGATTGGAACGCCGCCATGGCCGGCATTGCCGCCCTATTTGATCGACTCAATAGCACGACGGGTCATGGACATACAGGTACGCTAGAAGATGGGCCGCAAATCGGTACGGCAGGGGTCGCCGACCTGGCCATCACCTTGCAGAAGCTTGCCGACCTTGCTGTGAGTACCAACAAGATTGTGGATGGAGCCGTGACCACCGATAAGATCGCCGATCTCTCGGTGACAAAAAGCAAAATCGGCGCTGAGGAGGTGACGACCCCAAAGCTCACCGACAACGCAGTGACGACGGTGAAACTTGCTGACAATTCAGTCACGACCTCAAAACTTATCAATGGATCTGTGACTGCCGCCAAACTTGCAGCTGGGGCAGTGGCAGAGTTTGGATTTGCCTCTGCAGCCTTGACCGATGGCCAAACGGCTCCACTCCCCGCAGGCTTCTTAAGGTCTGAGTGCATTTATCATTGGGGGTTCAAGTTCCTTGTTGCCGATTTTACAGCACCAACCGCTTACAATCTAAATTCCTTCGTGGATCCTGTGACAGGGCTCGTTTCTGTCGGCAACTGGTCGCTATTTAGTGGCATTTTTACCCATAACAACGATTTTTGGGGATATGTGAATGTCCTCACTATGGCCAAAAGAGGCGGCTGGTAATTGTGTTTTTGGTTGTACCGTTAATCAATTGAAAGACTATGATTTTCGTATTTGAAAAAGGCACCAATAAATTCATTGGTATGGCACCGGCGGTCGTGGACAGTGGGAAGCTGCGTGATTATGAATTAGGGGAACTCTATCCCAATGCCGACCCTGAAAAAGTGGGCTATTTCTATCTCAGGGATTCCCCTAAATTTGCCATGGATCCCAACAACTGGCAATTCACCCTTAACAAAAAAGGTGTTCCAATCGGGGTTGAATTCAAGCCGATGCTCGCGCTTGCACTTAGCACCAATTGCCCCGACCGCGACGGCGATGGTCGCCCTGAAATCACCTTGCGTCGTCACACCTCAGGCCCTAGCAGGTTTGACATTAATGACATGTTTCAGCGAAGGCTTCCCGAAGAGTATGCCGATATCCATTTGCAAATCATGGATGGCATCAAGACATCGGGGACGGTTGCAGACATTGTGCTAACTGCCACAGGTGGTATCTTGGAATCCAGGATCTTGAGCACAAATGCAAGCGGCTATGTCATGACCACCTTGCACCCTGCATGGACCACGAATGAAATCACGGTCACAGCCCGCGCCGAGGGGATGCGGGAAGCCAAAATCACGTTTGAGGTCTTCTTGGACACTGACATCAATCGATTGAATCTCAAAGGGACCAAAATCTCGGGCAAGTGATCCAGCAGCTCATCCAACTCATCATCAACCAGCTGGTCGCTGGGCTAGCGGGTGTGATCACCACGCCCGCTACGCGCATCACGCAAGGGCCCATTACACGGCCCTCGCAGGCGCTGCGACCGCGCATCACGCTGGAAGCAGACAAGCTGGAGTGGCGGCAATCGCTCAACGATGACACGAGTGGGCAGCCCCGCAATATTGAGTCACGCGAGCGCATACCTGTAAGCGTAGGTCTGCCACAAGGCCCCTATCTGCTCGGAAATCAACCGTTGGCAGGCACGCTAGACCTCGTTGTAGTGTACAACGAAGGGCTGGTCACGGAATATACTGTGCCCCTGCTCGCGGGCATCGACTTCACCATGAATATTGCGACGTCGCAGTTCACGGTCATCAAGCCGATTGTGGGCGCCAATGCCTTGCGGGCCGTCTATAGCTTTGTAGGCAATGCCAGTGTACGTGAGTTTGAGCAGACGCTACTCGTGACATTGTTTCTCGATACTTGGACCGACCTCAACCGGCTCTCGGGACTCACCACAGCCATCATTCACAGCCAGCAAGTGCTGCTGCTCGACCAGTTCAATTTCCTGTCGCCGAGCAATTTCAGCGCCAATGGTTTTTTCTGCCAAGTACAATTGCAGCGGCTCAAACTGGTGTCGATGACCATGCCACCCCGCACGAGCACGCAGGCCCTGAGCGATGTGGTTGTGGTCTTAAATTTTGTCGCTGTCGGGACAGAGCGCCTCGGAAAGAGCCTGAGCGGTGGCTTTGGCATTGTACAAAGCATCCATACACAAGGCTCCTCTGGGCCAGGCGTCACGATCAAGCCGACTTTGGGATAATTTTAAAGGAAAATATGACGTGCCAGTTTTAGCGAAGTGCGATATTCAAAGCAATGGGATATAAGGAATTTCATATTGATGGCAGGAACAAACTGTATGGCAACTATTACCATGCATGTGTGGCCGACCAAAATTCCAGCCCCTTCATCGCGGCGCATCGCACCTTCATGCAGGCTGCAACCGATGCTCCTACGCTCCATCACCTAGGCGAATACAATAAGCTGGATGCTTTTGGCATCCTTGTGGCCAACACCCAAGGGGACAAATTTATCCCCTTGATCGCGCAAGTTGTGATTCACGACGGTGTGGGTACGGCACCATACCCATAGGCAGTCTTGATCCATGGGC
>JANORP010000388.1:0-23502 GCA_031415375.1 Bacteroidota bacterium
ATTTCAAAATCTTGCTGGGAATATTTGAGCGAAGCGTCCCCCAAACCCATTGATACATACACCAAAATCTCTACAAAAAAGCCGCCCAGCAATTGCCAGGCGGCCGATATCCATAGAAAGGACCCGATCAGGGCGACCTTAAAATCAGTTCAAATACATCGTCTGCTTCACTGCATCAATCACCCGCTTGGGATTGGGCAGCCACTCAGCAATGAGTGTTGGTGCGTATGGCAGCGGGGTATCCGCAGTAGTGACCCTGATCACTGGTGCATCCAGATAATCGAATGCCAAACGCTGAATCATATAGGTGAGCTCTCCAGCAAAGCCCGCCAACGGCCAGCTTTCCTCAAGAAACACACAACGATTGGTGCGCTTGACCGAGTTGATGACCGTATCATAATCGATCGGACGAAGGCTACGCAAATCGATAACCTCAGCGTCGATGCCTTCCTTGGCCAGTTCATTGGCGGCATCCAAAGCGACGTGCACCATCTTGCCGAAGGTCACAATGGTTACGTGCGTGCCTGGACGCTTGATCTCAGCCACCCCTATCGGGATCAAAAACTCGGGATCTTCAGGCACCTCGCCTTTCCAACCATACATCTGCTCGCTCTCCATCACCAAAACTGGATCATCGTCGCGAATTGCAGACTTGAGCAGGCCCTTGGCGTCGCGAGGGGTCGCGCAAGACACGACCTTGAGTCCAGGGCAATTGGCAAACCAATTCTCAAAGGCTTGGCTGTGCGTTGCCGCAAGCTGACCTGCACTTTGGCTTGCACCACGAAACACGATGGGCACGTTGAATTGGCCACCGCTCATTTGGTACATCTTCGCAGCATTGTTGATGATCTGGTCGATGCCCACGAGGGAGAAGTTCCAGGTCATGAACTCGACAATCGGACGCAAACCGACCATCGCAGCCCCAATGCCGATACCGGCAAACCCCAATTCGGAGATGGGAGTGTCGATCACGCGCTTTGGACCAAACTCATCCAGCATCCCTTGGCTTACCTTATAAGCACCATTGTATTCAGCGACCTCTTCTCCCATCAAAAACACACGCTCGTCGCGGCGCATTTCCTCGACCATTGCCATGCGGAGGGCCTCCCTAAATTGCATTTCTGCCATATTTCTCGCTTTTGGATTCGGGCAGCTAAGTTAGGAGGAAATTGGAGAAGGAAAAAAGGATTTGTAGGACAGCCGTATGCCTATTTGGAAAAATTATAGGTCGGCAATACGATCGGAGTCACCCCTGCATTGGTGGTGAAGGTGCTAACGAAGGCTCGCAGATAGGGAAAACCGATAGCAGGAGAGTTTTGCTTCACAAAAGCCGACTTCTTAAAAGCGTCGTCGATCACGGCTTTGGACTCAAAATAGGCGACCGCTTCCACCCCCAAGCGGAACGCGGTGGCTTTTTCAGTCAATAGCAATTGAAATTGCACCGCATAATGGTGTTGTTGGGCGGCATCAAATCCAAACCCAAATCCAAAATCAACCACGACATCATCCGAAACTATTTTGGAGGGATGCTGTCCAGCGTCAAAATCGACTCCTAGGACCTTGAACTCCAAAAACCGAATAGCAGGTTGGATACGAGGAACTTTTTCGCTCATGCTGCCTCACAAACCGATGTCTCTAGAAAATCTTCCTCATTCTCTAGCCTTGAGGGGCTGGGATAAGCGACGATATCGCTAGGAATTTTCACTTTAATCAGTTTTTGAAATCCCCAGTTGCCTTCTGGTCGTCCTGCAACTGCTGGCCAGCAATCTAGCCAGCTATCCATACGCAATGCGTCATTGAGCTGTGTGAGATATTGATTGACGGTAGGCCCACCAAAGGCTTGCTGATCGATCTTGGCGATGAGGGCAGCGACCTCGGCTCGTGGGGTGGCATCAAGGTATCCTCTCAGGGCTTCTAGGGATTTTTCAAGGTGACTCATGGTGCGTTGCTTTTCTGGTCCTAGGCATTTTTGAAGGATGCCTTTTTACTCCACTATTCTTTTCAAACACAAATTTCTTTCTTTTTTCTCAAACATGCAAACGATAATACGTGGATTTACCAACACAAAGTTATCTCTTTCGGATACGAATTTGGCAGGAATCTGGTTGTGCCCGGCCATCGAATGATCGACTGCTCTGATCGCGAGAAAGGGAAAAAGGTGACCTTGTGAGGGTGAACCTTGCTGCAATTTACGCAAGAGCTCAACCATTTTGCTGATTTCCCAATCCCCTTGGATGAACCCGCGTGCTAGCAGCTCGTTGCGCAATTCTTGAAAATAGCGCATATCGCGCCGACTGCCGACGAGATCAAGCAATTCACCCTCGTCAAATTGCAGATCTGCCTCCAAAATCAAATATTTGTTGCGATAGTGTACTCTTCCCCAGTGATGGGCGAGGTCGAGATTGTCATCCCAGAAGTAATAACCTTCGCCCAAGAAAGGTAGCTTACCCTCAGCTTCTTTGTATTCTGCGATGAAGGGTGCGTTGGCGAGGACAAATTCTGGTCCTCCGTCACGCTTACATGTATGGTGTCCTACCGTCTGCATTTTAAAACTACGTTTGCCGCATTTGTCTTCTGCAAAGGTACTGCTTTTCTTCAGATCACTTACTGGTCAATGGCCTGATCTCGATCTCTCTGATCAGATAATTGGGCGAGGTATCAAGCACATGTACAATGGATCGCGCCAATTCATCGGCATCCAGCATTTTATCATGAGCCGCGAAACCGGGAATAGCATCAAAAAAATGCGTCGCGGTGCTACCAGGGAATACCGTCGTCACCTTGATGCCGTCTTTGCGAAGCTCTTGAAACAAGCAGTCGGTCATGCCTGCCACCGCAAATTTACTCGCATTGTAGCCTTCGCCTTGTGCCATACCCACCTTGCCAGCGATACTAGACACGTTAATAATATGCCCTGCCTGCTTGGTTTTCAACGTGGGAACCAAGGCCCTTGTGACTAAAAAGGTACCCGTTACGTTCACATCCAACATTCGCTTGAACTTCACGATATCAAAAGTCTCGATCGGCGCAAAATAACCGAAACCAGCGTTGTTGATGATGAAATCGATGCTATTTGCAATGGACAACGTCTTGACCAGCGCGGCATCAACAGCATCGGCATCACTTACATCACAAGCGATAAAGTGCAATTTTTCATCGTCAAAATCGGGTGCCGTGAGGCCCCAACCGATCACCGTGACGGCGCGATCCAGTAGTGCGAGTGCCACCGCCTTGCCTATTCCCTTGCTCACCCCTGTGACCACTGCCACCTTACCCGACAAATAATCCATTCTCTCTTTCATGTTTTCAGCTGTTCTTTCGCCCAAAATAAGGTGAATCCTACAAACACCAGGCAATGAATTTTGCAGCTTTCCAAAGTTTGTTCTCCACCACGCGATGCTGCTTCAGCACTTGATTCTTATCACCTCCGCCAACATTTTCGTTTCCAAATTCGTTTATTTGTACAATTGATCACAATCTATCGATAAATATGAATACGTCCAATCATCAAAATCCTTTCCAAACCAGCGGCGGTGTGGGTCAGGCCCCATCGAGCCGCCAATGGGATTACCGAGATATCAATGCACCTGCACTTGCTCCCGGCAAGGCAGCAAATGCATTTATGACCCGCATTTTTACGGTCATGTCGCTGGGCTTAGCCATCACAGGCCTCATGGCATGGCTCTTTGCGACCAAATACCTCGGCAATTACGAGCAAGCCGCCGCCTTCTATACCAGCCCCATGAAATGGGTCGTGATGTTGGCACCTTTTGCGTTTGTGCTGGTCTTGACCTTTGGGATCCAAAGGCTAAGCTACCCCGTCGCAACAGGCATTTTCATCGCCTTTGCGAGTGTGATGGGCATCTCCCTCTCTTCGATCTTCTTCGTTTATGAGATGAGTACCATCTTCCAGGTCTTTTTGATGACCAGCGGTACCTTTGCAGCGATGGCATTGATCGGCGCCACCACCAACATTGACTTGACCAAGATGGGCAGCATTTTGATGTTTGCCTTGATCGGCCTCATCATTACTTCTGTTGTAAACTACTTCTTCCATTCGCCCTTTTTGCACTACCTGATCGGTGGTGCTGGCGTGGTGATTTTTGCGGGGCTTACGGCCTATGACACCCAGCGATTCTTACGCATGGGCTACCAAGTCGAGGCGGGCAGCGACGGAGCCAATAAGCTCGCACTCATGGGAGCCTTGTCACTTTATTTGGATTTCATAAACCTCTTTTTGTTTCTGTTGCGCCTCTTTGGGGGTGGCAATCGCAACTGATAGCTCGGTAGCATGCAACGATTTACAAGAACGCTGGGCTATGCCCAGCGTTCTTGGTTTTAGATGATCACCGTGAGGCCATCGTAGGCCACCTCAATCCCCGCTGGCAATTCCGCAGCGACCTCGGTGTGGCAACCCATGAGATGACTCAGGTGAGTGAGGTAGGTCATTTCAGGCTGTAGCTCTTGCGCCACAGCCACAGCCTCATCCAATGTGAAGTGAGACAAGTGCGTTGTGCGTCTGAGTGCATTGATCACCAATACTTTGAGGCCACGCAATTTGTCCATATTCTCTGGCGAAATGGATTTTGCATCGGTGATATAGGCCAGATCACCGATCCTAAATCCCAAAACTGGCATGCGGTAATGCATCACCGTCACAGGCTTGAATTCCGTCGGGCCGATGAAAAACGGCGCCTCCTCGATCAATTTCACATTGACGCCAGGTACGCCGGGGTATTTTTCAGCTTCAAACACATAATAAAACTCCCGCTCCAAGCCTTTCAACGTCATGGAATTGGTGTAGATATCGATATCTGCGTGTTGCCGGAAGTTGAAGGCACGGATGTCGTCCATGCCAGCGATATGGTCTTTGTGCGGATGCGTGAAGACGACTGCGTCAAGGTGCTTCACCCCTGCCCTCAGCATCTGCTGCCTGAAATCTGGGCCTGTGTCGATCACGATGACCTGCCCATCAACCTCTAGCATTGCGCTCGTGCGCAGGCGGTTGTCGCGCGGATCTGCGCTTGTGCAGACCGCGCAGTCGCAGGTGATCACAGGGATGCCCTGTGAAGTGCCCGTGCCGAGGAAGGTGAGCTTCAAAGCGTGATCTCCGTTTGGCGCACCTTATGCAGCAACCTGCGCTGCGTCTCATCCAGTTTGGATTCATCGACCTCGATGCTGCGCAAAATTTCTACGAGCGCGCCCACCTTGCTTTCCATTGGGAAGAACTTATTGATCACAGCCACATTTTGCTCCTCGATGAGGCAATAGCCACTTTTGAAGCTGCCTTTTTCATAGCGCACCTTAAAATCTAGCACCTTCATGAGTGCTTCCAGCTTTTCCTGTAGTTGTTTGGTGACTTTCACGTAGCGCAAAGATACTGTAATGCGAAGATAAGGCGTAGGCGCGGCGGATGCAAGAATTGCGCGCATGCCTATCCACAAACCATTGCTTCGAAAACACCGTATTCTAGCTCAAGACATTTGCCGAATGAAACTGTTTGAAAAACTTTTCGAAATTTTGGGCTGGCTTTACATCGCCTTTGCATTTTCCATAGTCGGTGTACTGGCAGGGTATGCAGTATATTATTTCGTCCATTCGCCATCGGGCATCGCGGTTGGGATTGCAATCGCAGCTTTTGGGATGATTGCTGGAATCATCGTGGCCACCCGCTCCTACAAGCGCAAAGGCACTGTACATTTGCTTACAAGAACCATGGCGTCGCCAGAATTGGACCATCCTGAGTGAACCACATTTCATACAATCAAATCCCTAGATTTCCCGATGCACTGGAATAAGACTTTCTTCTTGATAGCAGCAATAGGATGGCTATTGAGCCTTGTTGTAAACTTTACCGCTTGGATCGGCCACTACGATTTGGTGGGAGCTATTCCTGCCCTAGGGCTTCTCCATATAGTCATTTTTATCGTCTGGATTCCTTCGATATTCACCATTGGGAAACTCCATCAGACCACGGGGAGACTGCATGAATTTTGGTTGAAAGTGCTTGCTGCCAATAGACCACCTTGGTTGATGCTCATTGCAGGACTAGGATTTGGCTTTGCGATATTCACTTGGTTCAATTTGCTCAACTCCGCAGAGGGAATCCCCGAATTCAAAAATGGCGAATATGTACTGATGGAGCATGCCAACATCATACGGACGATCACGCTTGAAGAATATAACCAAGCGCGGGCCGATAGCACGAGAGGATTTTCAGGCCACTGGATCTTTTTCTATGGCGCGGCAGCAGCGATTCTGTATCCCTTCGGAAAGCGCTATCCAAAGCAGCCATCCATTCCGCCGCAAGCCGCAACCCCAGCCTAAATCGCAGGCGGAAGCAAGTAGCGCATCTGCCTAGCACCTCACTCACCCCAAAACCTTTGTTTCCCGTCCCAAATTCCCTATTTTTGGCAATCATTTTGATTGTATGAGTATGGGAAAAGTAGCCAACACAGAGCGCACAACCGATGCACTCCCGTTTTCCAAGGACGTGATTCTGAATGACTTCAGGATCGCACACCAGAGCCGTCAAGCGAGCTATCTCGGCCGCAAAGAGGTGCTCACAGGCAAGGCGAAGTTCGGCATTTTTGGGGATGGCAAAGAGATCGCCCAGGTCGCGTTGGCCCATTCCTTTGAAAACGGGGACTTCCGCTCGGGGTATTACCGCGACCAAACCATGGCATTTGCCCTCGGCTACAGCAATGTCAAGGAGTTTTTTGCCCAGCTCTACTCCGATACCGACCTCGACAAAGAGCCAGCCTCTGGCGGTCGCCAGATGAACGGCCACTTTGCCACCCGCAGTCTCAACCACGACGGCACTTGGAAAAATCTCACCGAGATGGCCAATTGCAGCGCCGACGTCTCCCCTACCGGCTCACAAATGCCACGCCTCGTGGGCCTCGCTTACGCCTCAGTCCTCTACCGGCAGGTCGATGAGCTCAAGCAGTTCACCAACTTCAGCAACAATGGCAACGAGGTCGCGTGGGGCACAATCGGCAACGCTAGCGCCGCCGAAGGCATGTTTTGGGAAGCCATCAACGCCATGGGTGTGCTCAATGCGCCCGTCGTCATGTCCATTTGGGACGATGGCTATGGCATCTCGGTCCCCAACAAGTTTCAACACACCAAAGACAATGTCGGCGAATTGCTGCGCGGTTTCCAACGCCGCGAAGGCTTCGACGGCGGATATGAAATCTTCACCGTGCGTGCTTGGGACTATGTCGCCCTCGTCGATACTTATCAGCAAGCCGCAAAGCTCGCCCGTGAAGAGCATGTGCCCGTGATCGTGCATGTGATCGATGTCACGCAGCCACAAGGCCACTCGACCTCAGGCAGCCACGAGCGTTACAAAAGCAAGGAGCGCTTGCAATGGGA
This sequence comes from Bacteroidota bacterium, assembly GCA_031415375.1. Taxonomy (GTDB): domain Bacteria; phylum Bacteroidota; class Bacteroidia; order J057; family JADKCL01; genus JADKCL01. The sequence goes on from JANORP010000388.1 coordinate 7,378, forward strand.
AGATGATTTCGATGGAATCAAAAAAATGCGCGAATGGATGATCGCCAATGGCATCGCCACCGCCGAAGAACTCGACGCCATCGAATCAGAAGACAAAAAGCTGGTGCGCAATTGGCAAAAGGAGGCTTGGACAGATTTTTGCAGCCCCATCAAGCGCCATATCGAATATCTCACTGGCTTGTTTGACAGCATCGCCGCCTATTCCAAGCATGCGACCCGCGTCGCTGAGATCAATGCAGGTCTCAAATCGGCAATTGATCCCTTGTACCGCGACCTCATGGTCGCCGCTCAAAAAGTGATCCTCGCAACCCGCGACGAGAGCGGTCCCGAGCGCCAAAAACTCCTTGCTTGGAAGCGCGAACTCAACGCACATCAGTATGAGGCATTCAGCAGCCACCTGCACAGCGAGACCCGTGACGCCGTGCGGCATGTGCCGCAGGTCGCACCGACATTCAGTGCGAGTTCCGTCACGCTGAGCGGCTATGAGATTGTCAACCGCTTTTTCGACATCGCGCTGGGACGCGATCCCCGCATGTTTGTATTTGGGGAGGATGTCGGCGGCATCGGCGGCGTGAACCAGACCCTCATGGGCATGCAGACCAAATATGGCAACCTGCGCGTGAGCGACACAGGCATCCGCGAGTGTACCATCATCGGCCAAGCCATCGGCATGGCCATGCGTGGCTTGCGCCCCGTCGCAGAAATCCAATATTTGGACTATATCTTGTATGCCCTTCAAATCCTGAGCGATGACCTTGCGACGCTTTCATGGCGCACCAAAGGCGGCCAAAAAGCACCCGTCATCATCACCACACGCGGCCACCGCCTAGAAGGTGTCTGGCACTCAGGCTCCCCGATGGCAGGTGTCGTGCACCTGCTGCGCGGCATTCACGTCTGTGTGCCCCGCAACTTTGTACAAGCCGCTGGCATGTACAATACCCTGCTGCAAAGTGACGAACCAGGCATTTTGGTCGAGGTCCTCAATGGCTACCGTCTCAAGGAAGTGATGCCCGACAATATCGGTGAATACACCATCGCCCTTGGCTACCCTGAAGTCTTGCGTGAAGGCAGCGACATCACGATCGTCACCTACGGTCCGCTCTGCCGCCTCGCCAACGATGCCGCAGACCTGCTCGCCGATTGCGGCATCACCGTCGAGCTGATCGACGTGCAGACCTTACTACCTTTTGACTTGGAGCACCGCATCGTCGATAGCCTGAAAAAGACCAACCGCATCCTCTTCCTGGACGAGGATGTCCCAGGCGGCATCACCTCTTATATGATGCAAGAGGTCTTGGAAAAACAAGGCGGCTACTATTGGCTCGACAGCGAGCCCCGCACGTTGGCAGCCCAGCCCCACCGCCCAGCCTATGGCTCAGACGGCGACTACTGGAGCAAACCCAATGTCGAAGACATCTTCGAATGCGTCTATGACATGATGCACGAAGTCGACCCTGCAAAGTTCCCCATCTTTTACCGCTGAGCTCGCCTCCTTAAGAATTCTTCAAATTCCGAGCCGCACCAAAACAATCGGCCTCCACAAAGTGGAGGCCGACCCAAGATTCTTGCACAAAAAGGTTGAAAATATCAATTGAACAGCAGGCCGAAACCCAGTGTCACACGGTTTAAATAGCTTTTTTGGGTGACAGGCATACTGATGTATTCGGTGCCATTCCAAAAGCCCTGATCATACTTGCTTGTAAAAACTTGGTAGCGGTAACCCGCGCTCACGTTGAGGCCCATGTGCGGAGCAATTTGCGCCATGAACCCTACTTGGGCGCCTGTGGTAATGCCTCCTTTGTTTTCAACGGCATTGCCGCGGCCCATATAATCATAGTATGAGTTGCTACGACCACTCAAGGTATAACCACCGTTTAAGCCCACATAAGGAGTGATGCTTCCCTCACCAAATTTCCAGCGGGCGTCGATCGTGAGTGGCACGCGCACTGCCCGATCGAGATGCTCCAGGCCTACACCGAGCCCCGTCATCAGGTGTTTGTTCCATTGCCAGCCATTGACCACATACAATCCTGCGCTGCCGGTGAGGGAACCATAATTGTTGCCCAGATTCAGCCCAAGACCAGTGATATTGTAATAACCTTTGGTTTTGAGGACGATAGGTTTCCTGACATGTCCGTTTTGGATGACACCGCTCTCGGTGCTTTTGATGTCGGCTGCAGCATACTCATACACCTTGCCTTCTTCTGTCTTGATGCGCACATGGTCACCCGCAATATACTCTAGGATCGTACCTCTTATGAAAGAGCCATCTTGTAGCCTTACGACATCCTGTGCGCGCAAGGTCATGCTAGCGAAGAGAAGCAAGCCGAGGAGGCCTAATATTTTCCATTGTTTCATTTTTTTTGATCTATTTGGGATTGAGAATTATTGTACAACAGCGATGCGGCTCAGCTCCACAATATTGTTGAGATCGGCGTAGCTGTATTGAACGATTCCAGCCTCGCTAGTCAAGATCAAAACCTGATTGCGGGGGATCACGTCGGCAGCGACGATGCCACCGAAATGGCTGATCTGGTGATTGTTGATTTGGCTGAGATCGGTCTTGTCAAAGATTTTCAGGCCATCTGCGCCATCGCAAACAAAAAGGGTATTGCCATCGACGCCCAAACCTTTGGGGTTGGTGAGCGGATATTCATACAATGTGCTTGGCGCGGCGATATTGGCTAGATCGATCACAAAAAGGCTGTTGGTCGCGCCACCGCAATTGGTGCCTGTGCTCAGGGTCACAAAAGCCTTGTCGCCTTGCACCACCACAGGATCGCAAGACCGCGCGTGGGCAAGATCTGAAACGAATGTAGGGTTGCTCGGATTGCTCAGGCTGTAGATGCTCAGACCGGTCGTGGTGCCGATGTACAGGTAACCTTCTTGTGGAAACAAGGTCTCAGAGGTACGCGTGAGACCAATGTCAGAAACATGGATCATGCCCTCTGCAATGTCAAATACGCCAAGTTCTCTGTCTTCCAGCGTATAAAGATGGTGATCTTGGATGGTGAAGCGCGCCGTCGAGCCTGCTTGCCCCACGCCTGGAAAGGCGGCAATTCCTGCAACGCCACCATTGCTAAGGGTTGAGAAATCCTCCAACATTCCACCCCTACCATAGTAACCATAAATCTCCTCGGTCGTCTTTTCCTGCTTCCAACCCGTGACGATGCCAAGCGTAGGATCGACATTGGTCACTGGCAAATTGCCATTGAGGCCAGGGATATCGAGATAGTTGTCAAAACTGAAGACATCGGTGAGGCGATTGAGGTAATGTGGCTGCCGTGGATCGCTGATGTCAAAGGAAAGGAGATCGCTGTAGCTGTCGAGGTACATGATGTTGTTGCGCACGGCAATATCTACATTGGCGAGCACAGGCAGGAAACCGAGGTCTTGGGGAGCGCTTGGATTGCTATTGTCATAGATGTGCACACCTTGCATGTGCTCATTCACAATGAGCAAGTCATTGTATAGGTAGATCTTGCCAGGATTTCTCAAGGCCGTCGGTGTCCCCAACGTAAAGGTTGTGGCACGCCAAGTGGCTGCGTCTGCATAGACTGGCACGTTGGCGGTATAAATCTTAACCGATTTGTCGCTGCAGCCAGTGATGGCAACCAGAAACAGTAGCAAAGCAGGAACGAAAATCTTTAGGTTTTTCATATTCAATTTCATGACTTATTTTCAATCTATACCCGATTGATGGCGTTCCTGCACAAATGGTTGGAAGGCGATGAAACAATTTTATTTGGCTATTCCCGAGAAAGCCAACTTATAGTTGAAAATCAGAGGCTCTCATTCGAATGTAGATCTGCAGTATTTTTGGAAGAATGGCTCAGACTTGCTAACTTGTTGCAGCTTATACTTGATCCCATGTATTTCGTCTGTCCACAATTTTGCAAAAATGCTTTGATTGCATTTTGCAGTTCCTTATTGCTTGCCGCGAGCCTTCACGCGCAACCTTTTGTCGATGCTTGCTTTTCCAGCCCTGCTGTGGGTCCTAGCTTCACGAATACCGCCAATGTGAACAACCGTGATGCCGACCTTCTCAGTTGGAATGGCAGCAATTGGACGGGTGGGTGGCCAGGTGCCAATATCGTATTGGCACCTCCGGGTGTGGCTGGCACGCGTGCCATCTGGTCGGGCGACGGCACTGTTTGGACGACGGGTGGCGAGGGTTTTGGCCTCAGGCTCATCACGCCAATTGTGACAGGCACGACTTATACCTTTACGTTCAGGCGCGTGTCGCATGGCACTGGCCAAAACGGCACCTTTGCCCCGATTCTTTACACCAATGCAGGCGGCAGTTTTGGTACATCCTACGGCGCGATTCCAGCCGTAGGCACGGCATGGGCCAATCCCAACATCAGTTTTACTGCCACCGCAGCAAGTTCTGGACATACCTTTGTCTATTTTCACAACAATGTCGGCTCGGGCATGTTCATGGGCTGCACGACGGCGATCCTCCCCATGGCCTTTTCAGACCTCACCGCCATGCAAGCTGGTGAAACCGTGCAATTGCAATGGGAAGTGCGCAATGAGTTGGATTATCTCTGGCATGTGATCGAACGGTCTGAAGACGGAATTTCATTTGTCGAGGTGGGCCGCAGCCCATCTGTGCAAGCAGGTGACGAAGGGCATACCTATACCCATGAAGATGCCACCCGTGGCATTGCTGCCAATACCCTATTGTATTACCGCATTCGCTCCATCGATCTCGAAGGCAAGGCGGCCATGAGCCCTGTCGTAATGACCCTCTTGGGTGCGCCTACACGCTTTGAAGCTCAGGTATTCCCCAATCCTGCTGCAAGTGGTGGCAGCGCGAACGTCGCATTTTTCGCAACAAGTTTTGGCAGGGCCCACTATCGGATCTGCGAATTGAGCGGTCGCTGCCTGCGCGAAGGCGAATGGACTTTACAAGCTACCCACAACCAGCAATCGCTCCAATTGCAAGCCTTGCCAGCAGGTATGTACTTGCTGGATATCGAAACCATCGATGGGCGTGCGCGCACCAAATTTCGGGTGCAATAGGTTTCTATTTAGGCAAGAATTCTCACCTGATCGATCTACAAGGCTAGTCGCAGACCGATTTGCATGCTCGGCCAGATAATTTTCTGCGTGTACAAGTTAGCCTCCGAGGCGTAAAAATAGCATGACCCTGTACCTTGTGCATACAGGCTCACGCGCTTGAGTAGAGCATAGCGCAAGCCCAAGCCCCCATTGACGCTCGCTTGCCCGCCAAGCGCCTCATTCCCTTTGGCTTTGGTTTGCAAGCCTAGCTCGATCGTCTCACGGTTGCTGTGTTTCCGCAAACCGAAGTCATATTGCATGCCGACCATGCCATACAAACCGAGCCGATCGCTGCGCTTGCTCAGCCCGATGCTGTAAGTGGCTTGCGCCGCCAATCCCAGGTATTGGCGGGTATAGTCGATGCGTTGCGAGACCGTCGCCAATTCCAACCTCTCCAAACTCTGCATCTTGGTGTACACGACACCCCCACCCAAGGCGACATGGGGTGCAATGCCATGCTCGACAAGCGCCCCGATCACAATCGGGGTCTCAAATTCCTCCCTGGACTGCCTACTACCCGCAGCGTCATTGACAGCCGTTCCTAAACCAGTCACGCCATTCAATGCAAACTCGTTGAATTCGTAGGATCTACCCGGCATCCCGCCGCCCGCAGACAGGTTTGCCCCTGCTTGCGCCATCAAGCCCGACAATTCTGGGCGTCCTTGATGGTCAGCAATTTGCAAAATCTCAGCATCCATCGCATCGTAAGCCTCTTTTTGGCGCTCAAGGTCCAGCATGGCAAAAAAGGTGGAGCGCATGTCTATCGTCTGGAGATTGGGGGCAATGCCCGCCACTGACCTCGGCTCGATGTGGGCGAAGATCGGATCACTTGCCGTCAAGTGCCCTGCTTGGAATGGCGATTGCATTCCCAGCGCGTTTTTGCTCACAGCTGGATCGTGCTGCGCAACGGGCTGCACGCCAGGATATAGACCGCCATAGCGACGGCTATCTTGGGTAGCCGCATTTTGGGATCCTTTTGGAAGGCTGGAAGGGCCGATCTTGTGCACTTCCACCTGCGTGTTACCCGCATTCAGATCTGCTTGAGAGGCATTAGGCCCGCCTTGCTCGCCTGCTCGGGGCGCATGGGCAGCTCGATAGCTGCTGCTTGCAAATCCATTGCCCGTTCCACTCGGCGCTGCAGGCTTGCTCCATTGAAACAAGAGCAAGATGGCCACAGCCGCGGCAGCCGCTGTCGTCCATTGCGCGATGCGCAGGTAGGGCACCGGATGCAATGCTGCCGAGATGCGACGCCAGACGCGGGGCTTGGGCACCCAAGCAAAGGCCATAAACATGGCCCCTAGTGGCCGATCGGTGGGCTGCTCAGCGATGCGGTCCCAAACTGCGTCGCTTGGCGTGTGGGTGTAGTCTTCAAACTTGCCCCCGAGGCGTCCTTTTTTCTCAGAATGTGGTTCCACGAACTCTCCTTTCATCCTTTTCAATTTTTTCTCTCAGCAGGGCTTTGGCCCTGCTGTATTGCGACTTGGAGGTGCCGACTGAGACGCCGAGTTGCTCGGCGATCTCGTGGTGCTCAAATCCCTCCACGGCATACAAGTTGAATATGAGCCGCGCGCCTGCAGGCAACTCCTGCATCATACGCATGAGGTCGGCAGCTGAAGCCTTGTCAAAGGGGTCTTCGCCCCCATCGGCCGCATAGCGCCCAGCCTCCAGCTCCATCTGCTGCTGCAAATGCTTGGTCTTGCGAAAATTCATCAAGGCAGTGTTGAGGAAGATCTTGCGCAGCCATCCGCCCAATTCTCCCCGCCCTTCAAAAGCCCCCAACTTGCGAAAGACCGTTACAAAACCCTCTTGCAGCAGATCCTCGGCCTCCTCCTCGCAAGACGCATAGCGCATGCACACGCCCATCATATAGGGCGCGTAGCGATCGTAAAGTGCCTTTTGATGTCTCTGGGAGCCATCTAGGCAGCCGACTAACAGCTCGCTATCCGTCATTTCCATTGCCGCTGCACATGCAGACTTATCTTCTGATGCAACAATTTAGGCAATGGTTGGAATGGGTGTTTATTTATTTGAAAGGAGCGTTGGTTTTTCCCTACTACCCACAGACTGGCGGAAACGCCCACACGCCGGGCCGGCCCCAAAAATTTGGCCGAGCCGCTGTCGTCTAGAATACAAATCGATGAATACACTCCTTTTGCCAATGAAATGCCCTGCATCCCCCACAAAAATAGCCTTTTTTGAACGTAAAGATCATAAATTGCAACCAAATTATGAATCATTACCCGATGCCTTTTCGATCTAAATCAAGGTTTTGTACGCAACTTGCGACGTTCTTAATCTTACTTCTTAGCCTGCTGCATATACCAAAGCACGTGTGTGCATCCTCGGGCGACAATGATTCAGAAATCTTTGCTGTGGCGACGATCTCAGACATCAATCGCTTGATCAATACGGTCTCGCTCTATGCCTTGCTGGAAATAGACGTGGCCACAGGCGTCGTCCTTGAAGACAAGCACTTGATCTCCTTCTCAAACTACCTCGATTATCAATGGGTCGGCGCTGGTAAGACGGCCTACGTCTATCCTGGCAAAATTGCCACCTTCATCGCTGAAAAGATCAACAGCGGCACCAAACCAGAAGACATTTCACTTTTGGTCATCAAAGCCTTTGAGTCAGGCGCGTTTCTCGTGGATCTAGAGATGGATGCCGCTGTCGAAGAAGAATTGCGCATGAAAGTAGGGGCATATCTCGTTGGGGAATTTGAATACCATGAAGAGGCAGATGGCAAGTTTGTCCCCTTGATGGAAATCAACCAAGCAAAATTCTTTTTTTCCAGCCACTACAATGGAAATCGGAACCATGTGAACGCCGTCGATTTTCTTGCAGAATTTAACCCATTGCCCGAGGAAGTAATACATATGATCGAATCTGTGGCATTGGTTCACAATGGCCATGTCGATACACTCAGCTACCCTGAACCAACTGGTAAAGGCCCCATACCCTTTGAGAGACTCAATTTTACGGTCTCCGACATTGCCAACTCTGGATTCAACGCGACCTTTGGGCAGATCCGCAACCCATTTGGCATGTGGTCTGATTTTACCTCGCACCGCAACTTCTCGAGTACCAAAAACAATCTCTTGGTCAATGGCTTTGCATTGAAAAAGATCGAGCTGGGCCTCCAAGTCGATCGGAATTTTGGCCCCTTAAAGGTCACAGCTGCGCTTGTGCACGGGCGCCTCGGGCGCACAGCACCCTTGTTTCGTGAAAATGAAGACGGTCGCTTGGACGGCGTACTCAGGGCTGTATTTTCGCGACGTGCGGTGAATTTTGGCGTATCGGGCTACTTTGCAGAATTGGGCCTACGACGCACGGCATTTGGAGCAGATTTCTCAGCAGAGGCTGGTAAATTCCTGATCGGTGCTGAAGTCGTGTACCAACGCAACCAGGAGTTTGCAAAGCTCACTGGCCTCGATGATCTCGCCAAATCAGCCTCTTCAGTGGCAGGGTATTTTCAAGTCGATTACGCCATCGGCCCCAAATTGCATGCCTACGGGTTCTATGACATCTGGAATTTCTATCTCGATGGTAGCTTGGTGCACCATCCTGTGTTTCGCGCCTTTCATGGATTGCGCTACTACGTCTTCAAAAACGTGCGCTGGACCATGGTGGAGTTTGGCTACATGGACCATCGGCAATTTGATGAGGGCAAAGTCCACTTTAGCACCCAAGTCGAGGTCACTTTTTGACGGGAGACCAGTTCTAGGCCTACCACAAATGCTTGACGGCCACTACCCCATGTCTCAGGGGTTACCCAAAAATCACGCGTAAACCTCAGTTCTGGATTGGACGATCATGAAAACGTTGCCAATTCCGTAGGAACGGTCCAAAAATATGTGATTCGTACATGTGGGGCAAGGTAGCGATTTTGCCCTATATGGGCACGTTTGAAAAAACCTGCCATTCCTGCGGAATCGGCATGCATCAAATGATTTGAGTGTGTAACAAATTGGGGGAGCCCGTGGCATCCTGCCGCAGGGCTTAGACCGTTTGCCTCCGGCGATTGCGGCTAATAATCGCTGATATTGAGCCGTTTATGCCAGAGGCAAATGGTCAATAGCCCTGCGGCCAGAGGCCTAGGGCTCAGAATCGATTCATACGTTTCCCCCAGATTGTTACACACTCAAATGATTTCAATCCAGAGCTGAGGATAAGTAAATACCTGCGCATCAAATGATCATAGGCGCGCACCCAAGAGGATTCCCAAGCCAAACGCCAGAAAAGCAAATCGGGCAGGACCTGATCGACTCAAGTCCTGCCCGATGGCGAAGGCTGGCTTAAGCTGGATTAAACAGCCTTTTCGTCTTCTTTTTCTTCTTCCTTGTCTGGGAAAATGAGCGAAACCACGATCGACAAGATCAAGACACCGACCACGATGACCAAGGAAACCCAGCTTTCCATGTGCAAACCAGGGATTGGCGCGATCACCATCTTGACCCCGATGAAGGAGAGGATGATGGCCAGGCCATACTTGAGTTTGCTGAACATGTGGATGAGGTTGCTCAAGAGGAAATACATCGCCCGCAAGCCCAGGATCGCAAAGATATTGGACATGTATAGCACCACAGGATCATCTGACACGGCAAAAATGGCCGGGATCGAATCGACTGCAAAGAGCAAGTCTGTAAACTCGATGACACCCACCACAACTAGGAGCGGCGTAGCGAGCTTGATGCCATTCTCGATCGTGAAAAACTTATCGCCGTTGAACTCCTTGCTCACTTTGAAGAGCTTGTGTACAAAACGTGCTCCAGGACTCTTACTGAAGTCCTTTTCCTCGTCGTCGTCTTTTGAAAAGGCGCTCTTGATGCCCGCATAGATCAAGAAGAGGCCAAACAACAACATGAGCACGTTGAGGTTGTGTCCTTCACCGCTGAAAATCCAAAAATCGGGGAGGAAGGTCAGGTTGATGAGCTTGACGCCCGAGAAAATGAATACAGCTCGTAGCACGATCGCACCAATGATACCCCAAAAGAGCACTTTGTGGTGATTTTCGCGTGCGACATTGAAGTAGCCAAACACGAGGATGAAAACGAATAGGTTATCTACCGAGAGGGCTTTTTCTATCCAATAGGCCGTCTGAAATTCTGTAAATGTCTGTGCATCAGACATCCAGAACAGAAATCCGCTAAAGGCCATCGAAAGGCTGATCCAGACGATAGTCCACATCCCAGCTTCTTTGCTTGTCACGACGTGACTTTTTTTGTTGAAGACGCCGAGGTCCAGCATCAGCATGATCAGCACGATCACTGCAAATGCCACGATGACCATGGGGTGAGACAAAAGGCTCTCGTGCTTACTGACGGTGGCAGCTGCTTGGCCGAGAGGCGCTGCGACAATAGTTGTATCCATTCTACTCTAATAAGGTACTGTGGCGACTCGCCGCGTAAGTTTACGGCTTTCGCAGGAATTACCAACAAAGACAGGGTGGATTTGTTTGAGGTGCATCAAGGCGAAAAGGAGTATGATCATCTGAGGATATGCAATCCACCAGCCTACAACAGATTGACAATGAATTGGCTACTGCTTAGGAAAAAAATTGACCGTGAAAAATGAGCATTCCTCGAAAAACAGACCGAAGACCAGCCCGCAGCACAGCAACGCTGCAGTGCGCCCGGCAAGCTCATTGCTTGGGAAACCAGGGAATGAACGCACTCGTCTTGCGGATGTACTCGGCGTACTGAGGTTTTTGGCTTTTGAGGCTCTTCTCCAAAAGCGCCACGCCAGACACCTTGATGATGAGTCCTGTCATGAGCAGCGTGCCCAAAAATGCCCAATAGCCGCCGACCGATAGGGAAATGAAGCCAAATCCCCACCACACCGCCGTATCCCCAAAGTAGTTGGGGTGACGGGTATAGCGCCATAGGCCACGATCCATGACCTTGCCCTTGTTTTCAGGATTGCCCTTGAAACGGGCAAGTTGCCAATCGCCGACCGATTCGAAGTAGAGGCCAATCGCCCAGAGAACAATGCCAACGTAGTCCAAAGCCTGCAATCCCTCATTGGGCCCCTTGCCAGTGTGCCATAGCTGATAGCTCATTTGAGGGATGGTGTGCCAGTACATCATGCCCCAGGCCAAGGGCATGGAAATGAGCCACATCAACAAGCCTTGCAAAAGGAAGACCTGGAAATAGCTGATCCACCAATACCGCTGCGGCCCATAGTCCTGCCGAAATTGCTGGTAGCGAAAGTCCTCGCCCTTGCCGATGTTGCGCCAGGCGAGGTAGATCGCGAGACGCAGCCCCCACAGGCTCACCAGCACCAAGAGCAAGAGCTTGCGGGCAGGGTCACCCTGCCCCAAGATGAAATAGAGGGCATTTGTGAGCACAAAACCGAAGCCCCAGAAGATGTCCACGATGCTCACATTCTTCATTCGAATGCTCAATAGCCACAGCAAGGTCACGCAGACCCAGATCGACAATCCGCCCCAAGCGGTCATTTCCCAAAATCTCATAGCCGCATCTGTTTAGATTTCAAGCACTTGGCTCCAAGGCCCATATTTAGCAAAGGCAAGATACACATCTGCATTTCCATTTCTAGAAATCTTCCTGTAACTTTATCTAAACCTTATTAATCCTCGAAAAGAATATGGCCAAGGAAAAAAGTGCAAAAAAGGAAGTCAAAAAGACGCCTGCCAAAGACGAAAAAGAGAAAAAAGCAGCCAAAGACGCCAAAAAGGCTGAAAACAAGAAACGCTGAGCAGAATTTCCAGAATTTCTAGAATTCCCAGAATAGTAGCTCGCTACCGTTCTGGGAATTTCCTTTTTCGGGGGCTGAATTCACCAACGCGATGAATCACAACGAATCCTGCTCCGAATTCACCACCCCCATAGATTCTATAAATTCTGAGAATTCTGCCCCGAATTCACCATCCCTATTGATTCCGTAAATTCTGAGAATCCTGCCCCGAATTCGCCATCCCTATTGATTCCGTAAATTCTGAGAATCCTGCCCCGAATTCGCCATCCCTATTGATTCTATAAATTCTGAGAATTCTGCTCCGAATTCACCATCCCAATTGATTCCATAAATTCCGAGAATCCTGCCCCGAATTCACCATCCCTAGCGATCCTCCAAATCCCGAGAATCCTGCTCCGAATTCACCATCCCTATTGATTCGGTAAATTCTGAGAATCCTGCTCCGTATTCACCATCCCTATTGATTCCGTAAATTCTGAGAATTCTGCCCCAGGATGAGTTTCCCCACACTCTGCCCCGACTCGATCGCCCGATGGGCCTCAGCGGCCTGTGCAAGTGGAAATATGCGTGTGACCGGCGGCTGAATCTTGCCCTCTGCAATCCATTGCAACATATCGGTCATGCCCTCTTCCAAAAGATCCTTGCGATTGAAAAGAAATGACAGGTTGAAACTCACGATGCTCTTGTTTTGGTTGGGCAAGTCGATCGGATTGAAGCGCATCGTCTTGAGCCAGCCCCAGATCAGCTTGGGCCAATTGAGGCGACCACCGCCGCCCGACTTGGGAAGCATGGTGTGAAAGCCATAGATCACGAGCTTGCCCGTCGGGCGCACGTGTGCCCAGCTTTCGCGCAAAGTCGCATACCCATTGGCATCGAGCACCACGTCAAATCCCTCAGGCGCGATCAACTCAGCCTCTTTCCAGAGGTCTTGCGTGCTTTTGTCGATCACGTAGTCGGCGCCGCTCGCCCTGGCGGTCGGGATTTTGTGAGTGCTGCCGACGACACCCGTCATCTCGCAGCCAGCGATCTTGCCGAGCTGCAACAGGGCAGTTCCCACGCCGCCAGCAGCACTGTGTACCAAGATTTTCATCCCGGGCTTGAGGCGCATCTGCTGGTAGAGCGCGTGGTAGGCTGTAAAGAAAACCGCCGGGAACCCTGCGGCCTGATCCATGCGCCAGCCAGCAGGAACGGGCCGCACCTGATGTGCAGGTACACAGACGCGCGTCGCGTAGCCGCCAAAAAAGCTCACAGCAAACACCCGCTCCCCGACCTGCCTGCCTGTGACACCTTCGCCGATCGCAGCCACCGTGCCCGCGACCTCAAAACCGGGCGTGATCGGATAGCCCACAAATTTCCTGGCGCTCTCATAGAGGCCCCAACGCACCGCGCAGTCGGCATAGTTGACGCCACTTGCCTCCACAGCGATGCAGACTTCTCCCGCTTGCGGTTGCACGTCGGGAAAGGCTTGGTAAACGAGGCGGTCGTAGCCGCCGGGTTTTGGGATGACGATTTTGTGCATGCCACAAACATAGCAACTGGATTTACAGCATGGGGCGAATATTTTCATGAATACATTGGATCCCAAGCGACGAAGCCCAAGCTCGTCCTGACCGTGGGCTTCATCATTTGAATGCATGCAATGTCCACTTCAATAAGCTGGATGGATATCGGTAATGATGCCCTGTTCCAGATTTTGCTGCACCGTGCGAGCATCCGCGTGGGTGCGGATTCCAAACGTATCTTGTGGCGTATAAACCCTGATCACATAGTGCTCAAAGTCGCGTCCTTGCAAATATGCGGGAAGCGCAATCTTGGACAAACCCTTGGTGACCTTAAATCCCTGAAGGTCTTTCATGTACACGCGTGCGATGTTGTAATCGGGCAAAAGATGATTCTGATCGATATAGGTAAGGTCCATGTATTTGGGCATCATTTTGCTATAGCCGTCAAAAGCCTGTCCATCGTATTCCAACTCCAGACTCACAAGGACCTCCTCGTCCTTCAGCAGCATTCCCGAACTTGTCATCATATCACATTGCCGCGAAAAAAAGGTCTTGGGGTCGTTTTTGGGATCCGTTTCATCCGATTTGGGATAGGTTGGGATCTTGCCTGCTTTGGCAGCGGCGACGACCTCGGCGAGTACAGGCTTGAGCTCCGCAATATTGGTCAGTTCAGCATGTTGGGCATCGATGATCGTATTTTCACCATTGGGGCGACCAGTGGTGAGGGGGATGATGTAGCGTGCCGAAAACTCCTTGCCTTTGGGGGCGGGTGGATCAGCAACGATCGTTTCGTTTCGTTCGCAGCTCCAAACCAAAAGGGCGAGCAACGAAAGGAGGAAGATTTTAGATCCGTAATTTTTCATGTCGAATAGAAGTTTTACCAACAGACCATCGGCAAAACCAAGGGTTGCACCGGGGCTTGCATTCATCGATTCCATTCCGGGTCGATCAATTGTGTCTTGACCTAGAATTTTGAACTTTGCGGTTTTCAAATGGCCACTTTGCTTTTCATCCCACAAAGCCTTGCGGGAGCTCGGCAGTAAGGACTTCTCACCTTTGCATTTTGCAGCATCCCCCAAGCCCTTGCCTGCCTGCTGCAGTGACCGAGCCACCGCTCACTCGACCTCCATTCAGAAACATGATCGCCTCACAAAACCCATTGCATTCCAATCAAAAATTCCTCAAATTCACCTCCCCGATTGCTCCCGTGGCATCGGCTCTAGGATGCTCTAAAATGTACGCAGCATGAAAATTCTTATCCGAAACGGAAACATTGTCACAGCCACCGACAATTTCATCGGTGACGTGTATATAGAGGGCGAAAAGGTCGTCGCCCTCGGCCAAAACTTGCCTTTTGCAGCCGATCGGGTCATCGACGCAACGGGTAAATTGGTCTTTCCAGGTGGCATCGACCCGCATGTGCACCTCGACATGCCCTTTATGGGCACCTATAGCAGCGACAATTACGAGACGGGCACCCGTGCGGCCTTGCATGGCGGCACGACGATGGTGATCGATTTTGTCTTGCAGACGCAGGGCAAATCCTTGCGCAGCGCCTTGGAAGAATGGCAGGGCCGCGCCAATGGCAATGCATTTGGCGACTACAGCTTTCACATGGCAGTCACCGACTTCAATGACCGCACGGCGGCTGAGGTGCCTGAGATGATCGAACAAGAAGGCATCACCAGCTTCAAGACCTTTATGGCCTACAAAGGTGCCCTCATGATCGACGATGGGCAGATGGTCGGCCTCATGCGCGTCGTGAAGGCACATGGTGGCCTCGTGACCGTACATGCCACCAACGGTGACATGATCGATCACCTCATCGCCAAGCACCGATCAGAAGGCAAGCTCAGCCCGCTCTACCATTACCTCAGTCAGCCCGAGGTGACAGAGGCAGAGGCAAGCGCACGGTTTGCCGACATGGCCGACTATACAGATTGCCCTGGCTATATTGTGCACATGACCTGCGAAGGCGCACTCAACGCCGTGCGCAATGCCACCCGCCGCAACCAAAAGATTACGGTCGAAACCTGCATTCAATATTTGATCCTCGATGCCACCTTGTATGAAGACGGATTCAATGGCGCAAAGTGGGTCATGAGTCCACCATTGCGGCAAAGAAAGGATCAAACCAGCCTCTGGTCGGGCATCAATCAAGGGCTCGTGCAAGTCGTGGGCACCGATCATTGCCCCTTTATGTGGGAGCAAAAGAAAATGGGCCTGCATGATTTTAGCAAGATCCCCAATGGGCATCCCGCAATCGAGCACCGCATGGAATTGCTGTATTCAGAAGGTGTGCGCACCGGCAAAATATCCTTGAATAAATTTGTCGAGGTCACCTCGACCAACGCCGCAAAAACCTTTGGAATGTTTCCCAAAAAGGGTACGATTGCACCCGGCTCAGATGCAGATATTGTGATCTTCGACCCCAACAAGGCGCATACCCTCGGCGTCGCCACCCATCACATGAATGTCGATTATTCGGGCTACGAAGGCTGGAAAGTCATCGGCAAGACCGATACTGTCATCTTGCGTGGACAGGTCGCCATCGAGGGCGGAGAGGTTTCGGTGCCGAAAGGATATGGGCAATTTGTGAGGCGTAAGCCGAGTGGCTTGCCGCATGGTTGAATGGATGGAAATGGGGGGCAATTGGTATTCAGATCCCACAATTCTGTTCACCAATATGAACAACATAAAAAAATATGAGTATCCGGAACTTTGACAGTAGCAAAAAAAGCCATGTCATTTCGACCGAAGTCTTGGGGGATTTGCAAGGCTCTGAAGGAGCCGAAGCAAATGCACCAAGACGTAGCGGAGAAATCTAGCGCCTCACGAT
>JANORP010000389.1:0-42761 GCA_031415375.1 Bacteroidota bacterium
TCGGTGTTTTTTTGTGTTGTGGGGGCGGGGCGCCCGCCCAAAATGGCGGAGGCGACCTTAAAGGGTCGCCTCAGCTTGGAAGGGAAATTGCGAGCCATGACCCATACACCCACCCGCGAGCAGACCATCTCAACAAGGTGACTGCGACGCGCAACAGAACCAAAACGCGGGACCGATTTGTCTTGTGTCCTCCCTCTTTTGGGGATTTGGTTGATCAGTGCGATAGGGAAGTTTCTCGGATGAATTGTTTGAGGTTTCGGCGTTGGCGTTAAAAACAGTTATGCACTGTCTGCCGACATCCTTGGGGTAGGGGTCAAGCCCATTTCATAGTATATAATTCGGAGATGTTCTTTCCACGCGTTTCAGCGCCGCCCGATACTTCTGTTTGGGAGCCAGATGCAACGTTGATGCTTGGCAAGGCTGTAGAAGGTCCTGCGGGGATTTGGCCAGTTGGAGCAAATAGCAATTGATGTGTATGCTGTTTGAACTGGTCTTGTTCTACCGTGCCGACATTGTCTCCAATGACTGCTCCCGATCCCAATGCGGTTCTTGAAGAGGCATCAGGATCTATTGCAGCACCATTATTCCAAGCCCTACTAAAATATCCTCTCATATCAGGAAGTAACGAGTTACGATTCGCTCCGACTCCAAATTTGCCATTCAAAAACGAATTCAACCGTGTGTAGGACGATGACAGCTCAACGCTCGGAGCACAAAGCGACAATTCTGTTACCGGCGGCACTTGTGTTGACATGTATTGCTTGCGTTCCCCAATGGTTCCCTCCACAATGCATGGCAAATTTTCAAGCGCAATCTTGCCGATGTTACAATAAACTTTGCTGATGTACAATACAGCCCCACTCGCATTGCACCCAATTGAAACGGCCAAGGTGTTTGCATTCGAGCTGATGTCAAGGCATATCATAATCTTCTTTCGTTCTCCAGGACTAAAGAACTCCAATTTACTACTTGTATTCTGTCCGTCATTTATTGAAAAAGTGACTTGACAGCCAGTATTCCCAGGAATAGTGATTACTGCACAAGCGCTTACGGTTTGTCCTGAAAGTGTATCCATCCAACGAGGGAACTCACTAATGGTCTGGGTAAGGGTCATTGATGCATTTCCAGCACTCTTATTGATCATGCAAGAATTCGATGTTGGATCAAAACCTATGGCTCCATTGGTCCCGCCATCTTGATAGACCCATCCATCAGGAAGCCCATAAGTGACGATTGTGTTAAGGGTCTTATTGCTATAGTTCAAGAAATTATAGTTGTAAACCAAATTCCTTTGTTGCATAGCATATAGAAGGTCACTATTGCTCAAATATTTTTTCGATTTCATCTTGGTATTTATTAAGTTTTTTGCCACAAAACAGGCCTGCCATCATGAAATAGTCCATAAATTATTCGATCCTAAAATAGCGGTAAGGCCATACACATTTGGCGGAAAAGCAAAGGATGTCGAATTGGAAACAGCTTGTTGGATGAGTACCTCCGAAACAACTATTTTGGAAGTTGTTGCCGCAACCCAAAAAGTTGTATCCAATCCAAAGTTTTGTGTGACATTCTGATAGGATTGTCCAACAATAATTGGGAAACCTGACATGCCTACTCCTGTGGAAAAAACTGAATTAGGAACACTATTGCCTACTTCAATTGAAATCATATCCGATGGAGATCCTTGGGTAGGTGTTGAAAATTGAGGAGTCTCGCTTACAATCTCAAAAGCTGTGATATTACTTGATTCGAGACTCGCGGATAGCGAACCTCCTGAAGATGGAGTCACCCCCGTCCCCAAAATTCCTGTATCAAGCCATACGAATGCAAGATTCTCCGACCAAACAAATGTAACATAGCTTTGATTGCCTATCCTATAGGGAGAGGCCATCCAAACCAGTGAGTAAATTTCATTCGTAGATTGATCGACCAACGTTTGAAATATGTAAATATACCAATCGCCTGACGATTGGTTCATGCATGTGAGGGAGTATTGCCTCTCACCTTGTATTGAAAAATCTAGCCTCATAATATTGACATCATGAGGCGAGTTTGCTAAAACTCGCCTCAATTAGTGTCAAGGTTTAAAATACCTTTCAAAAGTCAATTCGTTGATTCCGATCCAATACCTTATTAGGATACGGTCCAAACATTGTTGCTACCCAATACCGCGTTCATATTATAAACATTGGTAGGAAAGCTTACCTGAGCAGTTTGAGAAATCGTTTGTGCCAAGACAACGCCCATTTGCATTTGGGTTGCAGCGGCAATCCAATACAACGGTGTGGGCGTATATACCTGGGTAGTGTTTGCCAAAGCTTGCTGGACGAAGGTTCCAACACCAGACATCCCGATCCCCGTCGCAAAGGTATTATTTGGAACACTTGAATCTTCAAGCACTGTAAGGCTGCCTACTTGCCCGCCTGTAACTGGCGCGCTAAGATTGGGAGTATTGTTTTCCATGCTGAAGGTTGACTTGTTTGCGCCAGTAATACTGCATGGTACAGATTGCCCAGCTGTGAAGGTTACCCCTGGAGTTACTATCCCTGAATTACCCCAAACAAAAGAATAATTGATTGACCATTGAAAAGTAATACTTGCGCCTGGAGCAATTTTGTAGGGGCTTGCGAACCAAGCTAGGGAAAACACTTGAGAAGGCTGTGAAGGCATTGTTTGATATACATAGAAGATCCAAGATGCACTTGATTTGTTTGTACAAGTTAGGGTATAAGTATTCCCCTGGGCTGCAGCACTAGCAAAATTCATCGATAAGTGATTCATAATATTCAGATTATTTCCCTTACTCATATCGCTTTTCAGAATCCGCGCCCGATTTGAAATCCTGATCGGGACAGGCCGTTTTTTCAAGTGGGTTCTGCTCCACCGTTCCGATCGGCCGAATGAATTCCCCAACCGATGAACTTGAACCAAAGATGCCGCCTGGCCCAGCCGCGTTCATGCACAAATCCGAGGCGGGTTGTTGGAAATCGAGCATGAAAATTTGTCAATGCAGCCCAATTGGCTTGCGTCTGCGGCGGCTTGGCTAGCCTGCGGGGCCATCTATCGTCCAATTTGGCGCGATAGGGGATGGTGGATCCGTCATCACATTTCGGAGGCCCTTTTTCTGGCAAGGCGCATTGAAAAAGCGAGAAATACTTTTATATTCGTTGGTATTCAGGGATCAACACTACGCTATTGCCCGCCCTATGCGCAACTTGGAGCACAGCAAGCTCATTTATTTCATGGCTGCTTTGGAGCCGGGCGATCTCGCCCTATTTCGCCATTACGTCCATTCACCCATCTTCAATGAAAGGGATGAACTCTGTCGCCTCTATGCCTACATCGTCAGCAAATGCCTGAAAAAGCCACCCCGTGAGATTGTCGACACCAAGGCGATTGCCTATCTATGGCCAGATGGCGCAGGTGATGCCACCAAACTGCAAAAAGCCAAGACCATGCTCATGGCCCTCTTGATCTCCTTTTTGGAGTTTCGACATTGGCAATCCTCGCCTGCTTGGGCCGGGGTGGGCTTGCTGCATGAACTCAACCGCATGGGTGACGAGAGCTACTTTGAGCAATATTACCGCAAGGTCAATGCCGATCTCGCCGATGTGGCGCTGCTCGACATGCATTCCCTTACTGCGCAACTCGACCTCGAGATGGCCCTCATGCGTCACAAGCACACATTTGGCACACGCTCTGCCGACAACCACTTGGAGGTGGCCTGCGCAGCGATGGAGCGGGTGGTGCATGGTCACGTGCTCAAGTTTGCGTTTATGATCGCCAATCAAAAGCAGATCGTAGGGGCCGAGATGCCACAATGGATCATCGAGCACATCGCACAGATTTCGATTGCCGATGTACAAGCAGAGCCTCTCTTGGAGATCTATTACCTGCTGTTCACCACCCACGGCCCCACGACGACCCTCGCGCAACTCATTCTGCTCAAGCAATGTCTCTTGCAACATGCTGCACGCTGCCCGATGCATGAGGCACTAGACATGTACACTGGCACCCTCAACAATTTCATGCGCTTTGCGCAAATCGGCAGGCACAACCTCGTCGCCGATATTTTTGAACTGTATCAATCCATGGTAGAGGCAGTAGTGAAAAAAATGGGTAGCGGCCTCAACCGTTCGCATTTCAAAAACATCGTCTATTTGGGCTCCCGATTGGGTAGGTTTGAATGGGTAGATGCATTTCTCAACGAAGGAAGCGCTTGGTTGGAGGGCGACGACCATGCCACGACCTTGCAGTTCAACCGGGGAGTCTTGCATTTTTACAAAAAGGAATTCGTGCATGCAGAGCGGTTTTTCAACATGGTCATGGCCGAAATCAAAGACGTCTTTTATGCATTGGATGCCCGTTCGTTTTTGCTGATGTGTTTTTACGAGACCGGTGATAGCATGGGCATGGAGAGTTTGGTGCACTCTTTTCGCATGCTGTTGGAACGTAGCGACCGTGTCTCTGAGCAACACAAAAATACCTATTTGGCATTTATCAGGGTATTTCGCAAACTCATCGGCACCCCTCCAAACGATCAATTCCGCCTTCAGCAATTGAAGGCGGAAATTGAACTCCTGTTTCTCTCGGCAGGCAAGGTGTGGCTCCTAGAAAAAATAGGAGTGGCTGGAGGCAAGCCCTAGCGGCGCATGATCAGTTGCTGTGCTTGCTGGGTCTCTGAATCGATGCGCAACAGGTAGGTTCCGCGCGGCAGATTGCTGATGTCCAGGCGTTGATGCGCTGCGCAAGCTTGCTGCTGGATGAGTTGTGATTGCATGGTGCGCAGGCTCAGCATGCAGCCCTTGGGATCAGCCACCTCGACATCTACAAAGTCGCTCGTGGGATTGGGATAGACCACGATAGCCATCTTGTGTCCACTGGCCGTACTCGGCTCTTGATCTACAAGTGTCTCATTGGCCGCCGATGGGTTCACGCTGCCGATGGGATTTGCTGGACTTTGGATGAACCTAAAATTGGCATTGTCCACCATGATCACGCCACCGTCGAGGTAGATTGCGGCCTCGCTACTGGAGAAGCCACCTGCGCGCACCAAGAAGATTTTGGCGATAGTGCCATGGCCCGACTTCCCGGCCTCATCAGCCCGAATGAAGCTCAACGCAAGTGATTTGTTTTGGGCGCTAGATGCCCACTGAGGCATAGGATTGTAGGCGCCAACAGCAATCCAAGTACCATCGACAGTCACCAAGGTCGTACAAGGTATTGGCTTTAGCTTAGGGAATCTGATTCGCACATCGTAGCCTGCCACGTTGTCGGCGTTTCTTTCTTCCGATCCAAGGGTAAGCTGAAACTTCAGCGTGTCGCCCGACATGCCGAGGTATTCGGTGCCATTCGCGAATTCGTTTACATCTATTGTGCGCATTTGCGCATGTACACGGTGGGCAGATGAGATGATCCCAAGGAGCAATGCAGCCAAGCAAAGCAGGTGAAGAAACATCTTCTTGGAATTGAAGCTGGGGTTGTTGGCGGGCATGAAGGTGCCGGCCTTGTGATTCAAGGTACGCATAATAAAATTGGTTTACAATAATTTTCGCCTACTCTAGCCAGGGATTTTCGGCACCGTCCCAGACCTTGCGGGAAGCATATCCGCTTGATCTATACCAAAGATGCAGGGTAGATTAAGCGATTCCTATTTCACGATATTTCAGTGGGGGTAAGGTGGGGATTAGGTTGGTTGCGATATGGATTTTTGAGGAATTTGTTGTTTGGTCGTGGGGGCTTGATATTGCTTGGAGTGCCACTTGTATTTCTTTCGGATGTCGATGGAGCGCCGTTACGATGAGGGTGGTACACGTTTCTTATGCAAGGTATTCGGCGGACTATAAAACGACCAAATCCGCCTTCAGGAGGTGAAGGCGGAAATTGAAACGTTGCGATTCAGCTGTGGTCACACCTGGCAGCTCTTGAAGGTCGTCGTGCTGGGAGCACATGTCTAGCGCAGGATCAGCAATTGGTCGCTAATTTTTGGCGTTGAATGCAGGCTGAGGATGGCTCGTAAAGAAATTAAGTTCATTATTCAAGAACTCTGCAAACATACATTATGGAGAAGAAATAGAAGTTTTCTGATTACAATCATTGTTTCAATCTTAGCAAAATTGGTCAAATTTCAGTCGTTGATCCCGCGTGGCCAATGGTTTTTATACGAAAACCCTAACGAACCAGAGGCCATAAACTGAAGAATAATTCCTCTGTTCATGGCCTCCTCTGAATTAATGTAAACGACGTCCGGGGAACACCCCGAGTTCTTCATCCGAACTTAGCAAACTCAGAACACCTCGAAAGCAAAACCTGCCACCATTGGTTGGGTGGAGACGCCAGGATTGTATTGCACGATATAGGTTTGGCCCGACTGGAGTGACAATCCGGTGATATTGACAGCGCCTTGGCTTGCATTTGTCGGTACGACAGCATGGGTAATTGCTTGATTGGGATCGGAGACAGGCACTCCACCGTTGAAAATGTAGATCCAGTCCAAACGATTCCGTGGCTGGACGTAGGATGGCACGGTGTAGAACGCATTGACCGAAGAATTCGTAGCGTTGAATACACTGAGCGTGGTGGGCTGATAATTCACGATTAGGCCTTGAGCAAGATTTACCGAGGCAGCCATCGAGGTTAGGTCATTTGCTTTCATGTAAAGGCCCACCAAATAGCTTTCCTGTTGAAGGTTGCCAGTAGGTACCTTGACCGTCACCTTGTGGAATTTGCCATCGGAAATGCCCGTAAGCGGGGTTTGTCCCAAAATTGGCCCAGTACCACCTGGGCCCGTAACAGCGATGAAGGCTCCAAGTTTACCCAAGTCTTGTCCAGGCAAAGTTTGATACTCCACGGTAAGAGTCTGTCCGTTAACAATGACAGCGTTTCTGAGGGAAGAAATCCAAATGGAAATGGTTGATGAATCAAAGATCATCTTTTCTTCAGCAAGACTTTCGAGATATTTCATAATATAATTGGATAAGATGCTCCTACTCGTATCGCTTTTCAGAATCCGCGCCCGATTTGAAACCCTGCTCCCCGATGCTCGGGACGCAGCGGGACAGGTCGTTTTTTCAAGTGGGTTCTGCTCCACTGTTCCGATCAGCTGAATGAATTCCCTGACCGTAGAACCTGAACCAAAGATGAGGGGCTGTGCGTCGGTGGTCATGCACAAATCGAGGGTCACAAATCGAGTGAATTCTGTTGGAAATTTCCTCCGTAGGCGTGAGGGAGTTGTTTTGATGACAGCATGGCATGATTGCATCTCGTTTGTCGGCACAAAACAAAGGGCCTTTTCCCGAAAACCACATTAAAAATGTTTGAGATATTATTTTGTAGCAGCGGAAACCGATCTGTCAGTTACTCCTACAACGAGCAATTCCGCCCTCCAAATGAAAGCGGAATTGATTTTTAGCCTCCACTGATCGTTGCAGCGGCAAGGACTGGAGAATAAGAATTTTTTTTCCCCAAGCACTCAAACAAGGGCACCTTCCTCAGGATTAAACAAATTAAACAAATCCCCTGCCCCCTTGGTAATCTCATTGTACGGCACCAATTTGATCGCGCCTTCGCTCTGCAGCCCTGGCGGCGCTTGCAGGCTCTTCAAAACAAAATATTTCTCGCCATTCAATTCCGTCGTGCCGTCCAGTAGCACGCGGTTGATGTCGTTCATAAACACCGGCCCACGCACGGTGCGGGCAAGCCCCGAACATTGCCGTTGCGCATCTTGAAAAATGCGCAATGCATCCGCCAAGGGGATGCGAAAACAAGACTCGGGATTGTGGTCTGCCTCAATGAACATATAATACGGCACCATGCCCATCGCAATTTGTTTCGTCCACAGATCGCGCCACGCCTCCGCATTGTCATTGATGCCCGCCACAATCGGCCCCTGCGTGCGGATGACCGCGCCCGTCGCCCGGATGCGCTGCACCGCACGCGCCACCTCGGGATGCGCAAGCTCGCGCGGATGCGTGAAGTGCGCACAAAAATTAAAATGCTTGCCCCGCGCCTGTATATCCTCAAACAAGCGCAACAATTCATCCGCATCCTTATCCGTCGTAAACCGAAACGGCCACCAAGCCAAGGACTTGGAGCTAATGCGGATCACCTGCACAGACGCAATCTCCAAAATTGGCTCCACATATTTGCGTATCACATCCGCTTTCAAAACCAATGGATCCGCCCCCGTAAACAGCACATCCGTAATCTCAGGATGTGCCCGCAAGTACGCCACCGGCGTCTGCGGATCGTTGTACGTCGTGCCCTTTTGCGCAGCCGTATTCCCAAATGCATTCCACCGAAAACAATAGCTGCAATAACTATGGCAAGTCTTGAGCATCGGGTCAGGAAACAAGCTCACGATCGTGCCAAAATTGCTGTACAAGCCCTTGATCCACTTGCCATTGTGTTTGGGCATGCTGTGGTCGGTGTGGCGCATGTCGGGGTGCATCGATCGTTTGATCGTATCGACCATCTTGGTCATGAATTCCTCGTCCATGGCCGCACGGTGCATTTCTAGGAGCATATTGTAGTGTACTTCACTCAGCATCTCCTTGCGCGGAAAAATGAGCTTGTACATCGGGTCGTTGGGGATGTCTTCCCAATCGATGAGGTTTTCTAGGACGAAGTTGTTGGCTTTGAAGGGGTAGCAGCGGGTTAATATTTCGAAGTTTTCTTTTTCGGGATCGGGGAGATTGGTCCAGTGGGGGGTGGATTTTAGGGTGGTGGTATCGTATGGGGTGAATTTCATTGTGATGGGATTTTAATTCCCCTAAGTACGTCAGAAATCAAAGAGTCCTACACCAGGGGCAATTCTGTCTCGAATTTTACTGACTGATCGAATAACTCAACTAAGTTACCAACGGTTTTCGTATGCTCGTCGTAAGGAACGTATCTGATTTCATTTTCAATATGTGTTCCAGGCGGGCCTTGAACACCTTTCAAAACAAAATACCTTATCCCATTCAGTTCTGTCGTTCCGTCCAGCAAGACACGGTAAATGTCGTTCATAAACAAAGGCCCGTGTACACTCCCGGCCAAACCATTGCATTGAAATTGTGCTTCTTGGAAAATACGCAAGGCCTTTGCGAGAGGAACTCTGAAGCATGATTCAGGGCTGTGGTCTGCCTCGATAAACATGTAGGTTGGGACCATGCCCATTGCAACCTGCTTGGCCCATAACTTTGCCCAAACATCAGATGTGTCGTTGATATCTTTGACGATTGGACCTTGGGTTTTGATAATAGCCCCTGTTTGTAAGATCTTCTCAGCGGCAGCTTTCACTTCTATTGGGTCAAGTTCACGATCATGAGTGAAATGTGCAATGAAATTAAGTTGTTTTCCTGAACTTTGGATTTCCGCAAAAAGAGCAAGCAACTCGTCGGCATCTTTGTCTTTCGTGAATCGAAACGGCCACCAAGCAAGAGATTTTGAGCTGATATTGATCCTTTTGATCGAATCAATGGCCAATATCGGTTCAACAAACCTACGTAAGGTTGCAGATTTTGCGATAAGTGCATCAGCGCCAGTAAATAGTACCTCGTCAATTTCAGGATGGGATTTAAGATATGCTGTCGGAAGGTCGGGTTCAGAATATCCATCGGCCTGTACTTCAGTATCTCCAAATGCGATCCATCGGTAACAGTATGAACAATATGCATGGCAGGTGCTTGCCATGGGGCGTGCGATCAATGTAAGTTGATTCTCGAAGCTACGATAGGCCCCTTGCACTCTCATTCCATCGAATTGCGGATAGCTGGTTGGGTAAGTCGGGACAAGGGGTTGCATCTTCTTCCGGATATTGAGTTTAGCGATGCTAGAGGTAGCATCTTCAGGATTATCTTGGGCAGATTCTTGAAGGAACAAAAAATCTAACCCTGAAAGCATTTCCTTGCGGGGAAACAATAGCCGATACATTGGATCGTTAGGGATGGTATCCCAGTCAATCAGATTTTCCATTGCATAATTGTTTAATTTGAAAGGAAAAACACTTGTTAGCAAGTGAAAATGTGCCTGCTCTTCACTTGGCATACGTTGGTACTGTTCTGTTTTCAAAAAGCGCAGATAATCGAATTGCTGATATTTCATTTTGTGATCAAGCTTTTGAATAGCATTTGGGAAATTTCGGGCACCTCCAAAACGGTAGCTACAAAACAGCGCTGTATGCTCAGACAGCTTTTTTGTGACGAGTAATGAAGGTGCCCTTCTTTCAAATTACTTTGGTCTATCAGGCCTCCCCAAGGTATTGATCAGCAGCATGTGAGAGGAAATTCAGGGCCAGTATCATTGTATCTTGCTATTGCTAGTGGCCACATCTGCATTGCCAGAGCATCATGATGCTCTGTTGTAGTTGGAGGGTTTGGGAAGTGAAGAAACAGTTGGTTGCAAGGTAGGTGTTTCCAATAGCCTGCTTCTTTGTTTGTCGGAGGGTGATATTCTGGGGCGGGGCTATTACTTGCCACTTTGAACTTAATCGTAAAGGCCCATGGGTTTTCAAAAGTTACATATTGATCCTTGTACCTTGCTTTCGGAGTTCCATTCGGTGTCACGACAAATTGAGTTGTCAAATAATTCCAATAGTTCTTGTCTGACCAAGCACTCGCTATCATTTCTAATAACACGGCGTGGAAGGCTAGCATCTGCTTGGGCCCGCCATCTCCTAGCGTTTCTAGAGTATTGGTGTTCTTTGCATTGCGAAACTCCTGGATGTCTGGTAGATATGGAACGCAAAAATTTACAATTTCCCCAATTTCTGGAGCAGGGTTCTGCTCGGGTCTTGGAACGCTTTCATCATTATCTTTGCCGAAGATTGTGTTAAATTGTTGGTAGTATGCCATCAAGGCCCCACCATGGTCTCTCAAATTATCTGGACGGCTAGGAATGTTGATTACCAAAACATCACTTGTTCCAATCCAGCCATTACGGAAGTCGGGAAGGTGAGGATTGTACCTAAGGAGCTTATTTTGAAGGATGTAAACATTGAGCATCCAAGGATAATTTTGGTTGTTAGGGAGAAATTTATTGAATATTTTTGATGCCTTATTCTCCCCATTCAACAAGCCATTGGCATGGATTGGAAATTGTTTGGGATCCGCTTCGGGAAGCGCATTGTAGACACCATGCGCCATTTGGAGCTGATTGAGTGCGGCATTGGTATCCCATGCACCAAATCCTTCAACGCTTGGTGGCGTTGTTGTACTTAGCCTTGTAAGAGGCGGAGATACCGGTCCTCCTCCCATTACATATTCGGTATAGATATCTGCAAAGTCAAAGGTCCGATCTTTTTCATGGAGATGGTGGTTTCGCCAAGCCTCGGAAATTAGCTCCAAATAGGCGGCTCTAAATTGAAGTAAATTTTTTGTAAATGTTTCCATATATAAGGGATTAAGAATTTCATACGAATAGCGGAACAGGATTCAATTCTGTTTCGGTTTGTAGGACATTACTCCAGCCAATTTTTGCGGGGAGTGTATATAACCGGGGATTTCCTAACTCGGGCCAAATGAAACATAGACCAGGGACAATTACCTTCACTGTCCGAAGTCGACTAAGGCTTCTAGAGGTATCAATGTAAATTATGTCCATCCCCAGTATCGAAACTAATTCAATGCAATGATTGAGGCAATCTTGGGTGGATTTGAATCTTGTGGTTTCAGGGTTTTCCTGCGCAATATCAAGCACTCCACTGGGTTCTAGCCAAAATGCATCGCCGAGATTGTCGAATCGGGTTGGGGAAATTTGATTTCCAACAATGATCAATTGATATAGTTCTGAAATAGCACGCTCGATAGCAATATGGACTTCGAAATGAGCTCCAAATCCAAAACGATATCGACCTGTTCGCCTATTTTTACCTATGGCGGCAAAGACTGGAATTTCAAAATCGGTCGTAAGATCGAGCACCCAATGGTCCCATTCCTCTTTTGTTGCAATTTCAAAAAGCGAAACAATCTCTAAGGAAACATCAGCGATGTTGATGCAGGGACGCTGCAGTCGGTTATACCACCAAACAGCCACAGCGTCCCGTTCTACCAATTCCAAAAACCCTTGGATGATTGCTTCATCTAGTGTGTTTCCAGCGGCATTCCCGTTGGAATTGAATCGAATATAGCGCTCATCCTGGAAGGGAGTATTGCTATAGCAATAGGTGAATGGCACAAGTAGTTGCTGTCCAGAGACTAGTGAAAACGCAAATGTCCAATGAAGTGATATTGAGGCGTCATACCGTTCTGCCGCGTTGGGGTTTGAGTTCGAGGTCTTGAATTCTTCAAATTGCCTTTCACTAAAGGCCCTCAGAGAGCATGGTGAGAGTACGCCCTCCTTTAAATTGCTCATTGGGCTGAATATTACATTCTCCGTCCCGTCGTAGGACGAATTTCTGCGTTCAATTGCCTCAGCTAAGGCACTTGTCATCGATTGGCCTGCGCTGATTCCCTTTCCGAGTGCATATTGGACAAAATCCTGAATGCAAACGACCTCCTTATTCAGAGGAACCCTTGGAAACGATGAACAATAAACCTTGAGCGCGGCGTTTTCAGGGCTAATACATTGCAGGCTATAGACAGCACCTGCAATGGGGCTAATTTCCTTCCTGATCACATTGAGTGTATCTTCTGGTTTGCAGCTGCGGTAACCACCTTCGAATGAACGAATTTCCCCATTTCCTTCAGCTGCCATAGTTTGGGACCCACTGCACTTTTGCAGATTAGCTGCATGCCTGACGATTTCTTTCGATTCAGCTCCTATGGTGTAAAAATGGCCGAATTCTACTGGTTCTTGAACAAGCTGAATTAAGTGTGGCAGTTGTTCAATGAAGAAGTGATTTACCTTCGATAACATCAATAGCGGGGCAACTGGGGAAATGTCATATTTCGCCCTACACCATTTGAGTATCGGTCGATTACCTTCCAGCGTTTTTTGAAATGCCATGAAATCTTCACTCGAGACGGATTTTCCAAAACAGGGGCCTAGCATCATCGATGAGCCACTGATTTGGAGGGGAATCCAAGGTGTGCTGATCGCAATTTGGTGAGAGTGAATATCTGGCAAACGTGGGTCCAAAAAGTCATCTACCACGACGATGGTTGCTTGCGAGGCAAAATCTCCACTACTAAATCGTGACTTTAGGCATTGAACAACCACTCTATTGTCTGAGAGAAATCTGAATTGGAATGAATTGCCAACTTTGAAAATCTCTGCGCTCGTAAATGAAGGGGTAAATACTTCATCCACCTGCGGAGCCTCAACAAGTACGCCCTGCTGTTTCAGCACGATTAGCAATTGAATCCCGTGTCTTGTAAATCCTACGTCGCTTCCAATATTCTTGCCTGTAAGTAAAGTCGTTATGATCTGGTATTCTTCTACCGAGAAAAATAACTCTTTATCATCTGAGCAGAATAAATGCTGAGCATTACTTATTTGAATTTCATTGAATCGTGGGTTCCAGTAAATATCCTTGCCACAATACTTCAATTGGCATTTTGAAAGAGTCCGTTCACTTTGCTCCGTAATCGAGTAATCGTATGGTCCGATCCCTTCACCGATTTGGGGGGCTCTTCTTGAGTCTTCCATTGGAAGAATGGGGCTGAGAGTTCCCTTTGCTGCATGGGAATTTTGTGTGGTCATTGTTGCAATCCCCTTTCGATGAAGAGCTTTGTGAGCTTCAAGAGCTCACCTTTGTAATAATTTTCATTGTGTTTAGCACATAGCTCAAGGCAGGAATCTAACTCTCTCATCGCCTCGTCATGCCGGCCATTGTCAAACAGCAACTCTGCGCACAGACCTCTAAAGTTTGGCAACCCCAAATTGGAGCCAATCGCTGCGAGCTGGTCGACGGTCTGCCTCAAACCAACTAGGTCATTCTTGGACCAGAAGTTCACGGTTTTCGCATAAATCGCATAGCCATACAAGCCATACTTCTCTGCAAGTTCAATCGCTTCATCGGTCATGATCTTCGCGTTTTCCTTATCCTTTTCCCATGAGTACAGTAATCCTCTGTAAAAGAGCATCAAGGATAGCGTTGGAATATGCTCGAGCTTTCTTGCCCTGACAAGGGCAAAATCATTCAACCTGCGCGCATTATCAACCTCACCAGTGAGCCAGAGTGCCTGTCCAAGACAGGAGGAGGCCCAACAAAAATTCTCTATTCCGATTGTATATGCAGGTTTGCTTTCGCCAAGTTCTTCCACATATTCCATCACCTCCCACATGATTGGGATGCCTTCCTCGAAATTTCCACAGATATATAAGTGCATTCCCCGAAGGAATTTGGCAGAAAGCTTCAACTCTTGGTTTTCCGATCTGGATGCAATTTCCAGCAATTCAATGGTCAAGGGCTCCATTTTGTCCCTGGTACTGCTGCAATGATAGAAGGTAAATAAAACCCAGTACGCCGAGATTATATTGTTAAGTTCAAATGTCTCATAACCTAGATTCTGAATTAGGTCATAAGCGCTTAGCGCTGTGTTTTTTACTTCCTCAGATGACCAACCAAACCGATTCATCAAGGAGTTCGTCCGCATGCAATAGACATTCAAAATGTCGTCATAATCCTTCTTGTCGGGTTCCAAGCTATCGAGCCAACCATAGAGCAATTTGGTATATTCCAGCACCTCCAAATCCAGCGATCGATCAATCGAATTCTTAGTCGCCGCGATCCCAAACCGGATCGCCCGATCAAACACGACACCCCCCGCATAATGCCGCGCCACCTCAAACGGCGTATTCTCCACCACCTGCGGGAAATCCCGCTCCAAACTCTCTGCCACGCGTAGATGCCCTGCCTTGCGCACCCCACTCCCCATGCCATCGTAAGCCGCATCCCGAATGAGCGCATGCCGAAACACATACCCTTCCCCCTGCACGCGTCGCTGCTGATAGATCAGATCCGCGCCGAGCAGCAATTCCAGATCGCTTTGTACGGCGGCCTCGTCGCGCAGCGATGCCTTCACCAGCAAATCATAATTAAACTCCCGCCCGATTGTCGCTGCGATTTGCGCGGTCTCTTTGGCGTAGCCTAGGCGGTCCAAACGCGCATTGAGCAAGTCATTGAGCGTTACGGGTATGCCTTTTTCTTGGATCTTTTCGACGAGGTCATAGACGCCTTCCGTCAAGAGCAAATAATTGCGCTCCACCAGGGTGGCCGTGAATTCCTCGATGTAGAGCGGGATGCCGTCGCCTTTTTCGTTGATGTAGGCGAGGGCTTTTTCGGCAATGGATTTGCCTTGCAAGACGGCTTCGACGAGGGCTTTGGTGGCGTTGATTTCCAGGGGATTGAGGTCAATGGGGGCATAATGTGCGGGATCCCAATCTGGGGCAAATTCTGGCCTTGCGGTCATCAAGATCAGGGCGTTTCCTTGGGCGGATTCGCGGATCAAGTCATTGAGAAATTCTTGGCCGGTGGGGTCTATCCAATGCAGGTCCTCGATGACGAGGAGGAATTTTTCGCTTTGGCCCAACTGCCCGATCAGCTTTTTGAGGCTGTCGAAGAGGACGATTTTTTGCTGATCGGGCGGAAGGGCCGAGGGTGCATATCGCGCGGCGAGGGGCAGGTTGAGCCATGCGCATAATATGGGCATGGTCGTGAGGAGATGGAGGTCGGCTTGGGTGGCGGCTGTCTCCAATTTCTCGAAGGCAAAGGCGGCGTCGCTGCTCTCGTGGATGCCGAAGTGCCGCCGCAACATGTCGGTGAATGCATAAAGCGCATTGTTCTGATGCTCAGGGAGACAGCGGCATTCGCGCACAATAAACCCTGCACTGCGCACGTGTTTTTTCGCTTCAAAAACGAGTTTTGATTTGCCGATGCCGGCTTGACCTTGGATCAGGGCTGCCTTGCCGCCTAGGGCTTGTGCTTGCGCCCAGAGCAGCTGCACAGCATCACGCTCGGGTTCGCGGCCCACCATATTGCGGTCGGCGCTGCTGGGGCGCAAAAATGACAGGGCCTCTGTCTGCCGCTCGCCGATGAGTTTGTAGCTGGGCTGCGCATAGTCCGCAATATTTCCGGCTTCAAATTCGAGGTAGGGATCGAGCAGTTTTTTGGTGACTTCAGAGACCAAAACGGTGCCCGGATCGGCGCTGTAGAGCAGGTCAAATGCGCTGTTGGGCACCAAGCCTTCGGGCGAATGCGCGGGGTGGGCCATGACGGTGCCCGTGTGCATGCTCATGCGGATGCTCAGGGCGATGCCATGCTTTTCCAGGAGCAGTGCGCTGCGCCTTTGTGCCTGATTCATCAACTCTAGCGCGGTGCGGCCTGCACGGCGCGCATCGGTGTCGCTGGTCTGCGGGTAGCCAAAATAGATGACGACATTGTCGGCGAGGCTGCCCGCAATATGCCCGCCAAATCGGCTGGCGGTGTCTTTGCAGAGGTTGAGTTGGTCTTTTTGGAGGGTGTCGAGGGTCTCGATGTCGAGGATGCTGTCGTCGCTCACGCTCAGGCTGATCTTGGTGCAAAGCACGGTGATCTGCTTCTTTTCGCCGACGCGGTTGCTGCGGCTCATTTGGTTGAGGCCGGTGACGGCTTCCTCCAAATCTTGCGGGGCAAATGCATGGGCCTGAATTTTGCCGACAAGACTGCTGAAATTGATCTTGCCAAATTCAGTGAGTACGACTTCGGCTTGGCCTAATCTCTGACGCGGATTTTTTTCCAAGACCTTGCGCAGCAGGTCTGCGAGCGGGTGGCCCGAGATCGAGGGCGGCAGCGGCACGTTGGAGCCACTGAGCTGCTGCTCAAATACTTCGGCAACGGAGTTGCCTTGCATCACAGGCTGCCCCGTGAGGCATTCGATCAAAATTAATCCCCAAGCATACAGGTCAGATTTGAGGGTGATCGGCTCGCCGCGCAACTGCTCGGGCGCGCAATATGTGGGCGTGCCGAGCACCTCTTGCGTGAGTGTAAGGCTGCGGTAATCGAGATTTCTTGCGTCGTGCGTAAATCCGCCAATACCGAAATCGAGCACCTTCACATGCTGCCGCGAGCCGGTCTTGGTGACCATCATATTTTGCGGCTTGAGGTCGCGGTGTACGATGCCGAGGGCATGCGCACAGCAGAGCGCGTCGAGCACCTGCCCCATCAATTCCCCCGCTTCCGAGGCTGAGAGGCTGCCATTGCGTAAGATGTAGTCTTTGAGGGTTTCGCCGGCCACATATTCATAGACTGCAAAGGGAGCGCCGTCGTCGTCATAACCTTTGTCGATGAGCCGCACGATATGCGGGTGATTGATCTCGGCACACATCTCGGTTTCCCGCTCGAAACGTGCGATTTGTTGTTTTCTTTTTTGAGAATCGGGGAATTCGCGCAGACGCAATGTCTTGATCGCCACGATTTGCCCGGTACTCATTTGCTTGGCCTTGTGAACGGTTCCAAATCCGCCTTCCCCGATGGTTTCGAGCATTTGATAGCCCTCAGGGGAAAATCCTGGTGGCGAAGCGGTTTCTACAATTGCGTCTCTCATGTGGTCTTAGCTTTGGGTAAATCAGAAAGATATTATGCGGCCTCTTGGGCACCAATGTCGTCTTGTGCAGTGCGAGGCGGGGCGACAATTTCCCCGATCACTGCCTCCTCTTTGATGACCTTCAAGTAGGGAAAAGAAAACCGCATTGCGCCCGGACGTCGCTCGATGACATCTGAAAACAGATGTCCAAAAGGCTTTAATTCAAGGAGTTGCTTGCGCAATCTGAATACTTGCAAATTGAGGTAATAGCAATCGACCTCGCGGCCCAACTCCTTGCCGACCTGTCTTTCCAAGCGGTCGATGGCGATCCATCCTTGATCGGCAACGGGTAGCCCATTTGCGTGGTCGGCAAGCCGCTTGCGTGCCAGCGTGAGCAGCATCATATTGTAGGTGCGGCGTCCCAAATCATGCATGACCTGATCGGTATGCAACATCAGACGAATGTCTTCTTCGTCGGGACTGAGATAAAAACAAAAATGCGCATCGTCCAAGGCACGGCCATGATCGACCGTTTCTTGCAAGCATTCATTCTCCACAAATGCCCACAGGTCAGCTGCAATCGCAAAGTGCGCGCCATTGCTCAGGGGAGTGACCCCTGCGGCAGTCTCCAGGTGCCAAGTCTGATCTGCTGCCACAAAAAACATGGCCTCGGGGCGCTTCTCGTCGGGCAATGCATGACAGGTGTCAAGTAGAAGGCGTTTTTGAGGACTGCCGACCATGTGAATGAAACTACATGGCGCCGCTTCATCTGCTAATCTCCAGCGCTTGCCGATCGCATTTCCAAATTGTAAAACCGCGCCCATTTCTAGTTTGGAAGCCGCGTGGCGCAATAGAATGCCATCTACCAAGGTACCGTTGCGGCTATGGTCTTGGATGATCCAAGCGCCTTGCGACCAATAAATGGTCGCATGTGACCGCGACACATCCACGGCATCGATCACCGTGTGACAGGCATACATATTGCGCCCCACGATATGTTGGGCACGCAACACCGTCGTCTCATGTGTATCGATATTTTCTAACAGTGCCATCGGGCCACGCTTTTGGGGTAAATGAGCTGTGAAACACTTCGGAAAACAATGGAGGGATAGAAGCATTTTGATCATCTGCACGCTAGATGATACGCTTGAAGACATCAGAAGGCAAATGATTTGGGGTTGAATATTCCCCTCATGTTTTACCCATCAATGTCGCAAGTGGCCATCTAGCAGAGCGCACGATTTCCAATCTGATGAACGTTTTTTCTTCCCATCCTAGCCGTCGAGGAGTCTCTCGTTGCAAGACAAAACGAACCTAGCAAAATGCGTTCTGGCCTTCATGCACAAATCGCGGGGCGTTTTCCAGATTTTGGGGTGAGTGGAGGGGTTATTTTGGGGAAGTTTTTTGGGTAGAATGGCTTGAATTTTGGAATTGGATAGGTTTTTGGGAGGTGGTACGGGATGGGTGGTTTTCTGGATTTTTTGGGTAGTTTTTGTTTTGGGGATAGCCGTTGATAAAAGAAAAACCCGCCAAACTTGTCTTCGGGTTTGGCGGGTGCTGTTGTATGCATTCAACAATAGATTGCAAGAATCAATCCGTTTTGCCAGGAAGAACGTGGACAAATTGGTCTTGGTATGCCGCCATCAAGTTCGGAAGGAATTGATCAGCATCTGGCCTAGAAACTGCCTGAAGGGGAAGGAGCGCGAAACAAGAACGATGGGTCAGCAATCACTTTCAGAAAGCAAAAAATGTATTTCCATTGCTTTAATGGATCTCACATTTCAGTATTTTTTAGACAATTGTAGCATCTCTAGAATATGTAAACTAAATAAAGAAACACTGACATTCCAAAAGGATCAATTCCGCCTTCTGGATAGTAGGCGGAAATTGATCTTTTGGTGCTGAGTGTGGGGAGGGGGCGGTGGGGTGAGGATTTGCTGCAATTTTTCGAGAGGATGCTAGCCCGCAAGAATTTATTGCGATTTCCTTGTCGTCAAGCAAATTGAAATTGAATCGACATGTTCGTCAGAATTCCTTCATTGTTGACTTGATCATAAGTCACCACCGGCGCCAAGGTATTAGTGCCAATGTAGGACGGAAACCAATTCAACCCACCAGAGCCTTGATCATTGGTGATCACAACATTGATTGGGTATGCAAGCAATTCCCCATAGGATGAAGGTGTTGTGATCGAGCCGATCGGTGTCGGACCATAAGGATTCCCAGTGCCAATGAAGGGGGTGCTTGGAGCAAGGCCGTTGGGGTCGCTGAAAACCACCTGCTCTTGCCAGCTTGCACTGCCAAAGGCCGAGATTTGATACGTTTGGGAAAAGGGAAGCCAAACCGTCTGAACATTGTTAATCGCGAATTCCATGATATTATTCTTTTATTTTTCCTCCTACTCATATCGCTTTTCAGAATCCGCGCCCGATTTGAAATCCTGATCGGGACAGGCCGTTTTTTCAAGTGGGTTCTGCTCCACTGTTCCGACCCTGAAATGAATTCCTGATCGAGAATCTGAACCAAAGGTGCGGCCCTCTTCTTCCCTCGCAATTCACATTATCGCGGAGTTTTTCTGGCACAAAAGGCCATCATCCATCCTCCCCAAAACACATTTTCTTGCCTACAGATCAAATTCCAGGCATCTGCTCTGAACACATTTTGGCAAATTTTCCCCTGCAGTCCTGCCATTTTCTTGAAAAATCTTCCTACTTTGGAGCAAATTCTTGGAAGAACGTCGGAAAGCCCCCGTAAATGCGTAAAAACGGCTACAGTAAGCTCCTGTACCTGCTGTCGCTTGTGCCTGCAAGCGAGCGCTTGCGGCTGCGCGACTATTTGCATTCGCCTATTTTCAACAAACGGGAGGAGCCGCGCTTGCTGTATGATCACCTTTGCGCGACTTGTTTGGTGGAACCGATCCTAGAAATAGACGATGTGGCTGCGGCAGGAGCGGTTTGGCCGGGTGAGACGTATGAGGACGGGCGCTTGCAAAAACTCAAATCTGTGCTCGTGCAGTTGGTTTTGGGATATTTGGAGTTTCGGCATGCAGAGCGGCACTCAGCGACCGGGCAGGTGGCGCTCATCGAGGAGCTCAATGAGCTGGACGATGCACGATTGCTCCCGCAGATGTACCCCAAGGTCGAGGCAGCCCTGCGGCCCACCCAAGATTTGGATGCGCTCAGATTGCGGCTGACGCTGCAGACTACATATATGAAGCATCTGCACCAACATGCGCCGCGCTCAACAGAAAATCATCTGCCCGAGACCATGCATGCTTGGGAGCAGTTCTCGATGGGGCAAAATCTGCAATTGGCTTATGTGGCAGCCAACCAAGGGCAGATTGTGGGTGCGCTGCAGATGCCCGATTGGCTGCTGCGCGCTGTGGAGCACATATCGTTGGACATGGTGCAAGATGATGCGTTTTTGGAGATTTATTATTGGCTGTACCACACGCGCTTGCCGGGGGCCGCATTGCAAGACCTGCAGCGACTCAAGGCGCTTGTGGTCTCGCACACACCTCACTGCACGCGCGCGGTGGCCGGCGACATCTATACAGGCACGCTCAACAATTTCAATCGGCAGGTGCAACTCGCTGGCGTGACGATGCTGCAGGAGGTTTTTGAGCTGTATCAAAGCATGGTCGCGGTGTATGCCCGCAGCTTGGGAGGCCGGCTTCATGCGGCACATTTCAAAAATATTGTGGCCCTGGGTTTGCGGCTGGGTGAGCGAGAATGGGTGCAGGCATTTCTTGGAAAAGGAGCGGAAATCTTGGAAATGCAAGGCGAAGACCTCAACCTCGCCTTGGATTACAACCATGGCATTTTCCATTTTTCGCTGGGGGAATACAAACTTGCAGCGCGACGGCTCAATGCGGTGATCGGCAATGCCAAAGATGTATATTATGCGGCCAATACCCGCGTGTATTTGCTGATGTGTTTTTTTGAGATGGGCGATTCGCTCGGTATGGAGTCGCTTCTCAATTCATTTCGAATGTATTTGCGGCGAAATGAGCAAGTGGCAGAGGGCCGCCGCGAGGTTTACCTCTCATTTTTGAAGGTTTTTGGGAAAATGTTGGGCACGCCCACCAAAGACAAAATCCGCCTACGGAAACTGCGTAGGGAAATTGAAGGCTTGAAATCGAGTATCGGCAAGGAGTGGTTGTTGCAAAAATGTGAGGCTCTAGGTGGATAGGTTGCTGTTTGATATGAGTGTGTAACATTCTGGGGGAGCCCGCGGCATCCTGCGTCCTCGACTTGTCGGGAGCCTGCCGCAGGGCTATCGAAATCACGCCTCCGGCGCAAGGGAGCAATAGGCACTGCTTATAAACACACTACGACGGACACAAACGCCTGTCCCGCAGAAGGCGGGGGTCGAAGTCCTTCCTTGCAGGCAGATGGGGTGTACGACAAATTCGGCAGACGCAGGAATTACGTTGTTCGTTGGCCCTCCACAAAGCCAAGTTTGAGGGCCGACGAACGATATTGGCCGCCAAGCGATGATTCTGCGACGCCAAATCTATGATCAAAATGCTCGTTCGTCGGCCCCACAGCGTTGTTGTGGGGTGGGCCAACGAACAGCTGTCGAATTTGTTGTACACCCGGCAGATGCTGGTTCTCATACATCTCCCCTAATTTGTTACACGCTCGTTTCATATAGCCACCAAGACCCCAAGACGCCAAGTGCTTTTGCATTTCTTGGTGCCCTGGGGTTTTGGGATCGAAATAAGGTGCCGTCAATACTTTCCTTTGAACAAAGAGCGATGCACCGCAATCATCTGCCTATTCCAACACGAGTTTTTGTGTTGCGACGATGCCTGATTTGGAGCGCAATTGTACACAATAGAACCCGCGCGGCAGCGTCGTGAGATCTATTTTTTGAAATTCCTGGGTAACGGCATGTTGCCATACATGGCCTTGCAAGTCGCAGATCATCAGCGTCATCGGGGATACTCCTGCAATACTTACATTCAAATAATCATGCGCTGGATTTGGGGAAATCGACAAGGAGTTCGCAGTTGGGCTCGTGATGGGTGCCATCTTGAAATCCATGTCATCGATCATGATGATACCTCCACCATCCAATTGCGCGACATTTTCGGGTTTTGCAAAGCCGCCGGGACGCACGACGTAAATTGTCGCAATCTGCCCATGGCCTGTGACAGGCGCCGCATCTGCCCGCAGGCACCTGGAATGGAGCGTCGCAGTGATGGGATCAAAAGTGCATTGCATGTCGCTAGGCTGCGCTGCGAGCCATCCGTTTGCAGCATTCATCCATATCTGGGTAGCAGACGATGTGAGACGGGGGAAATGAATGTCCACTTCAAAGCCCACAACATTGTTGGCAGGTTTATTGAGCGATCCCAAGTCAAATTGTAAGATCATCGTGTCCCCCGAAACATCCACAAACGCCAGACCATGCACATAGCCCGAAATACCCTGTTGAATTGGACTTTGTGCATCCGCCATACGAGGTGCCACTACCCACGTCATCCAGGCAAGCATGAGCCACATGCATGTGCATCGACAGTGCGCATACAGCGACCTTGAAGCGGCAAAAAAAGCAGAAACATTTTGGTTGCGGCAGGCAAGCGTGTGCCCGGCCTCTTTGGTGAAGCAATACATAAGATTTAGAGATAGAAAGTCGTTGCCTACTCTATGATGGGGATTTTCGGCGAGGTCCTAGATCTAGCGGAGTTGGTTTCCCGTTTGATCTAAGTCAAAATTGCAGACTTACAAGCCGATCCCTCAGCCCAGAACTACGCAATCTGCGGCGGGGAAATTGCGGAAAATGGCTTGGGTAGAATTACGGAGATGCCGCCATCAGCCGCAATTCGCAGGCAAAAAAATCGCTCGTCCGCAAATTACCATTGAACATGAACAAATATTTCGGGAGCCGAAGATCACAACCACGATCTGCAATTGTTTTCTGTACTCCTACAACACGGGAAAAAAAACTGAGAATCGGTGCATCAGCTACGACAACAAAACAACCTTGTTGGATAAATTTCGCACAAAATAGCCAAGTCCTAGGAGCGAGCACCCCCAATATCGCTGGAAAAAACCTCCAAAATTGTAGTTGGATTTGCGAGCCGATTGGTGGTCATTGGATGCCAAGCGCTACATCAAGTTTGTGTTGCAGGACGTCGATCCCTCTCGGCAAACGGTTGAGCGCTCATCTACTGGCTATATTTTGAAAAGTGTATGGAAAATCTCAGTTCTCCCAATCTGCCCCACGGCGCATTGTCGAGCAGTCATCTGCCCGCCGCTAGCGCCAAGCCGCAACCGCGCCGCCGCGGCATGTCCATCTCGCAAGACCCGCAGCTCAGCACACGCGAGTTGGAAGTCTTGGCGCTCATCTGCCAGGAATTCACAAATTTCGAGATTGGCGACCGACTCTGCTTGAGCCCGCGCACAGTCGAGACCTACCGTCGCACCATGATGGAAAAAATCGGCTGCCGCAATACGGTCGGTTTGGTCCTGTATGCACTGCGCAACAATGTCATCGCATTGCATCCGCCCCAAAAATAGAAATACTTTTTCTCCAATTTTTTTTCCAACCACCACCGCGCCCGTCTGCATCTCGCAGATGGGCGTTTTTCTGTAATGAAGATTTTTTAAGCATCAGGGTCGAGAATCAATTCCTCTAAAAAATAGGTACCCGCATCCCAGGAAATCCACCATTTTTGACCCAATTGCGGCTTGTGACGGTTATGGTGGCAATGAATCGTACCGGCCTTTGCAGGCCATCGTCCAACTGAATGCGCAGCCCGCGTAATCCTAGCGTGCCATAAACCCTTTTTGAATTCGACCAAAACACCCTGCCCCCAAAGTGGGTAAAGATTGTGCATCGCATTGAAAATTAAGAAGGTGAGAAACCGTGAAATACGTGGCACTGAGGTTGAGAACAAAGTTAGGGGGCGGATTTCGGGCGGGGTAGCGGGGAATTACGGAATTTGGGGTGCGAAGAAATACTGAGATGCCTCAATTAGTGGCAAATTGGCATCAAAACCAACTCACTGCAGAACGAATTGCAATTGAACTCGAACAAGTTTTTCGGGAGCTGACGACAAGAACCGCGATTTACAATTGAGTTTTGTGCAGATCCAAAATGTGGGGAAAATTGTTAATCAGGGAATCCACGATAAGGCAAAGAACACTTTTTTTGGCGAAATTTTGCACAAGATAGCCTAGGCCCAGGGTCTTTTTGGCCTTTCGCTGCGGCGCACCGGCAGGCTCTAGCTGCGTTGCAAATACGGTCTGTAACGCTGCTACGAACCGTATTTGCGCCTTTCCGTCATAGGCGGACTGACACAGTGGCTGGAACCAAAAATGCACCGAGGTGCAAACAGTCTAGCGCATAAAAGTTGGTCGCGATTGCAATCGGGATGAAAAACTATTCCTAAGCGGAGCGAAGGGGAATGGCAGGGTAAATGATTGGACTCAAATGAACGTGATCCTTTCTGGACAGTCGGAATAGATTTTGGGTCCACAGGGACTATTGCAACCAACGAGACGTGAAAGGTATTCAGAAAGGCGCATTCCCATTGCATAAGTGGGCGTCTCGTGAATGGGAAAACATAGTTTGAGGCATGGATCAAATACTAAGGCATCATCGTCAAATTCATCGCCGATATAGGCAACCTCATGAA
Organism: Bacteroidota bacterium; assembly: GCA_031415375.1. Taxonomy (GTDB): domain Bacteria; phylum Bacteroidota; class Bacteroidia; order J057; family JADKCL01; genus JADKCL01. The sequence goes on from JANORP010000389.1 coordinate 25,075, forward strand.
AAATAAACTGTTGATCGGGGAGAGGCTTATTTGATCCCAGGGGTTGCACAAGTTCCAGATTGAATTTGGTGCCAACGGATGTTAAGTTTTCCAATCGCCCCACTTTCATATTGCAGCCAATACTGTTAGCCAGCAACATCACGAGGTGGGACAAGTCGACGCAGTCTGCGGACATAAATTCACCTAACATTCCCTCCAAGGTTTCGACCATTCGGGTACCATTGACTACTATGCCGCCATTTGGGTCGCATGGACTCAAAGGCAATTGGTGCTTATCTACTTCATAATGGACAAAAAGGCTGAGATTGGGATCGTACACGAATATTCCTGAATCGGTCAAGCCTTCAATAATTTTCTTTGCTGCCTCATGTTGGTTCGTGGCGCCTCTGGCCCATAAACAGGCTTTGCGTACCAAACCAGCATAAGGTGCATTTTGAGCGCTGGGGCTACTTCTGTTGATAATTTGTTGCTTTTTAGATGGCGTCCGTTGCTGCGAGACAGGGTGAGTTGAGTGCTGGCTATTGTTACCGTTTTGGGCTTCATTTCCAATGGCATTCCAAGGGTATTGCGGTGGGGCCAAAGTGAGACAAAGCTCAAAAGGCGTCAGTGCAATGTCTTTCCAAATGGTATCGGCCCTTGCGGGATCACCGACGGTCGATTGCCAAAGCCAATCGGATGGAAAAATGCCCACCGTCTTGCTTTCCCAGAAAAGTATTTCCGTATCAATGTTGAATTGTATGAATCCCTCGCAATTGTAATAGGAAGAATACCAGTATTCGCCATGCAGATCAGTCCAAAAGCTGAAAGCTTGGCAAGTAATGGTATAGGAATCGGGCCAACCTCTACGGATGGCACGAACATTCACCACTTGCCTCGCGAGGGTGGGATTGTTGGTCTTAAATGCACAAAAAATGACTTCGTAACGCCGAAGTGTTGACAATGGAAATGCTGCCACAATCGAAGTGGAAATCGGAAACTCAGAGCTAGTTTCACGATACATTTGGATCGCATTGGAGTCAACAATTGCCGTAGATCTATACTCCGCTGTTTGCCAGGATAATTTGATTCCCACCAAAGAAACGTCAGATGTTTTGCAGTCGATCACCACGGGCGATGTCGGAATGTTGGGCTGTCGAGCAATCAATTGGAGTGCGCAGAGGATGTTTTTTTGTTGCTCATCAACGGTGCAAAGGTAGATCCCAGCTGGAGTAGGAGTGTAAGCAATATATTGTGGTGCAAGCATGTCGTAGGTGGTAGTGGGATTGGCTCTGTATGCCTCCCATATCCAGTTAGCGGGTTCGTGTGGCTTGGATGCATTGCCAGCATTGAGAATGCTTATCTTCCCCTGCCAATCGACTTTGATCACAGTCGGACCGTTCGCAATCAAATTATCGAGAAAATATTCGTCGCCTTTGCTGGAGATTGTCCATGTTTGACCCAGCTCAAGCTTTGTTTCCGAGTGCTCAATCTCAAAAATTATGAGATTTGTGTACAAAGCAGGCCACGCAGCATTTGGACCAGCCAGCGTTACGGTTGCCTTCACAATGGTGAGGTTGCGTACAATTGGCAGAATCCCAATAATGGTCACTTGACACTGAAGAGCCGTATTTGATTTAGCCATGATTACTTGGTTTAGCCAGAGATGTATGAATCCAATGTATAGGTACCTTCTGTGCCACCAACGTTTGAGATGTACCAAAGCTGGCCCCAGGATGGCGGGGTATTTGGGGTGGTGTCGGCCCATATGTAAGAAAAGAGAAGACCATCACTTGGCCAATTGCTCGCTGGAGTGCCTTGCTGGCTGACTGTTGCGGTGCCGTTGTTTTGTGCCCCATTGACAGTGCTGATCGTGCCTTGGCCATCGTTTGAATCTTGATCTTGGTGCTGACTCATATTATTCTGATGATTATGAAATGAAGTTGAGCAACTTGATTTCACAAATTTAGCCTCAAGTGAGGTAGGAAACAATCGTATAAATACGGAAAAAGCTATATATTTCACGACTCGCTGCTTTTTTGAGGATGATCGGCGGGTTCATTGAATATCGCTGAAAATTTGATTGCCTGTGTTACACTTTGACCCTTCTTTTTTTATTGTCAAGGCAATTGTTTTGCCCATTTTGATCCTTTTGCCTTGTGGGTTGTTGCATTCTCAAGCGGGTGAGCCATTTGTGATTACATTTCCTCCCAAAGATTACCAATCCTCTGAGTACACCAGTGGCCCACAAAATTGGTGTATCGTTCAGAGCACATTAGGTATGATCATTGTTTCAAACGAAAATATATCCTTTTTGTATGATGGGAAGCGGTGGTCGCCCATTTCAATGACTGCGGGTAAAAAATTTCTCAAATGTGCGGTAGGGAGGGCTAATCGGATTTATACAGGGGGCATCGAAGATTTGGGATGGTTTGAAGCTGATATGATGGGACACATAAGCTTCATTTCCATGTTGGACAAGGTGCCTCAGGAGGCCAAAGCTTTTGGGAAAATTTTCAATGTGGTCGCAGACCAAGAGGGCAATGTGGTTTTTTTGGCGGATCGCTGGTTGCTTAGGTGGGATGGGGAAATAATGAAGGCCTGGAAAAGCCAAAATGCTTACCGTAAGGCTTTGGTGGTAGATGGCGATATTGTCGTGCAATCCAAGGATGATGGCCTATGGGAATTCCGCTTAGGTCACTTTCACAAGATACGCAACACTTCATGTATCGACACCTTGAACATCAAAGGAATTGTTGAAAGTGGCGAATTTGATGCCAAAAACTGGACTGTGTTTACAAATAAACAAGGATTGTTCCGTTTCGATGGAGCGCAAATAGAAGCAATTCCATCAGCCTTAGACAGTTTGGTGGTGTGGAGCATTGCTAAACTGACCGATAGGAAAATTGCCATTGCTACTGAAAAACACGGATTGGCCGTTCTCGATAGGAATTCCATGAAAGTAGAGCTGATTAATGAACAAATCGGCTTGTTTTCTAATTTCCTAATCTATCTCGATGCCGATATGGAAGGCGGTATCTGGTCGACATCAACCTTAGGACTCAATAGGATCGACTACCCAGCCTCCATCCGCAAAGTCGTTGCGGGAATCAAGTCCAAAATTGTTGCTTTGTCGATGATTAATTATCAACAAAAATTGTTTGTGGGAACGATGAGCGGTGGTTGGCAATTAGAACCTAAAGAGGGAACGATCAAGGCGAGCAAACTTCCAGAAACAAATGATATTACGAGGGCAATCGTGCGGATTCGGGATGGGTTATTGATCGGTACTGGTGCTGGCGGCATCTATTGGATTAAGGATAGTAAGCAATCTAAAGTCGCAGATTACCCAGCGACAAGCTTATGTGTCTCTGTTTTTGATACTGCACGTGTTTTTGTCGGTACGGTCAAAGGATTGTTTTCTATGAGATGGAGCAACGGCATCTGGATAGATGAAGGCAAAATTAATGGCATCGATCATGGTGTTGATCATCTACAGGAAACGCCTAATGGAGATCTATGGGCAAGCTCCTTGAAGGTCTCTCGATTGCGCTTTGTCGATGGCCCACGGTTAAATCCCGTGGTAATTTCCTACGATTCCAATCAAGGATTCGCCACAGACCACGTCGATTTTGACATGATGGTTTATGAAGACCAGCTCTATTTCGGAACCAATCGCGGCATCTTCCGATTTGACGAGCAGCATCAACATCTTGTGCCTGAAACCAAATTTGGTGAGCGCTTTGCCGACCATGGGCACAGTGCAAGACACCTCGTTCAAGACCTGCTCGGCCAAATTTGGCTGTATGACGGAGAGCGTGGCGGTGTCCTCAGGAAAGAGATGCACGAAAAGTGGCAATGGGACGACCTTCCCCTGCGCCGCATGGAAGACCAAGAAGTCTGGTGCATCTACCCCGACCCCGACAGCCTCATCTGGATTGGCACGACGACGACGCTCTATTGCTACGACCCGCGCATCCCCAAAGACTACCACGTCCCCTACCACACCCTCATCGACCGGGTGACGGTGAATGACACCCATGTCGTCTTCTACGGCAACTACGCAGACTCCACAGGCTTGCTCGTGGATTGGCAGCCCGAAAATTACAAGCTCACATTCCCTTACGCGCAAAACGATTTTGCATTTTCCTATACCGCCACGAGCTATGAATACCCTGAGAAAACCGTGTTTAGTTACTGGTTGGAGGGGTTTGAGGAGGGCTGGTCGCCGTGGATGAAGGAAAGCGACAAGGCTTACAACGATCTGCCCGAAGGCCGCTACACCTTTCATGCGCGCTCCAAAAACCTGTATGACACGCTGGGCAAGGAGGCGGCTTACTCGTTTTCCATTCTCCCGCCTTGGCAGCGCACGTGGTGGGCCTACCTCGCCTACGCGGGCGCAGGCTTGGGCCTGATCGTGCTCATCGTGCGCTGGCAGGTGGGCCGCGCGAATCGCAAGCAGGAGACCGCGCGCGAGGTGGAGCGCAAGCAACAACGCGCCATGCTCCAAGCCACCGTCGATGCCCAAGAAAACGAGCGCACCCGCATCGCCAAGGACCTCCACGACGACATCCAAGTCACTCTCTCTACAGCCAAGCTCAAGCTCGGCGTGCTGGGCCGCAATATGAAAAAGCAGGGACTCGATGGCAATGAAACCACAGAATCCGTGGACCTGATCCAAGACGCGATCGAAAGTGTGCGGGAAATCTCGCAAGACCTGCTACCCGCAGCTTTGGACCGCCTAGGCTTGGTTCAGGCCCTCCAAGAACTCTGTGAAAAGATCGATTCCGGCGAAAAATTGAAGGTCGATTTCAAATGCATGGGTTCAGAACGGCGCATCGCGAAAGAAGTCGAATTGACCATTTACCGCGTCGCCCAAGAGCTATTTGCAAACGCCCTCAAGCATGCCGAGGCCGACCGGGTGGATGTCACGCTCATTTTTGCCGCGGAGAGCATCACGCTGGAATTGGAAGACAACGGCAAGGGTTTCGACCACGACACTGTGGAATCATCCGGCAAAGGCTTGGGATTCAAGAATATGCAAGGTCGCATCAGCTTGGTTTCAGGGGAGTTTACATATCAGTCAGAATTGGGGAAGGGAAGTCGTTTTCATATGAAGATTGCGATTTGAGAATCGGCACCACCTTGCCGTTCACCAAAATTTGCCTACTTTCATTTTCATTTTCAGGGCCTTGCCAAATTTTTCTGGCAAAACAGAGTCCTAGGTGAGTATTGTGTCAAGTATGAAACCAATCAAAGTCGCTATCGCCGACGACCATCTGTTGTTTCGCAAGGGGCTGATTTCCCTGCTCGAAGGCGAGGCCAACATTGAAATCGTCCTGGAGGCCAATACGGGCAAGGAACTCTTGCAGCGCATCACGGGCATCGAGGTGGATGTCGTGCTGATGGACGTGGAAATGCCGGACGTCGATGGCATCGAGGCCACGCGGCTGTTGCGGGACGCGAAGCCTGATGTACGTGTGGTAATCCTCTCGGCGCACAATGAGAAGAGCATGATCCTCCACGCCATCGACAACGGTGCACGCGGCTACCTCCTCAAAGACTCCGACCCCGACGACGTGGTGGACGCGATCAACAGTGTTGTGCAAAACGGCTTTTGCTTCAACAGCGACATCTCCCACCTCTTGCTGCGTGGCATCGTCGAGAAGGATAAATTCCAATCGACCTTCAACCCGCTGCCGCAACTCACCGACCGCGAAATGGAGGTGCTGCAACTCATCTGCCAGGAACTCACAACCAATGAGATCGGCGACAAGCTCTTCCTGAGCCCGCGTACGGTGGAGACCTACCGCAAGAATTTGCTGGAGAAGATCGGGGCGAGGAATACGGTGGGGATTGTGTTGTTTGCGCTGAAGCATGGGTTGGTGGGGTGAGGGATGGGGCTTCGTCAAAAATGATGGTTTTCGGTACGATTGCCAGCTAACAACGGAGATTTCATGCCGACCGAAATCGCAGATGCGGTGGTTTCTACGCTTCGGGATGCGTCTAGAAGCTCCTCTCATACAGCACGTCCGCCAATTCATACGCGGTCGAATGAAGCTGAGGGTAGATGCTATTCATTGTGTAAGACCCCTTCCCGATCTAGATCTGGAGACCATCCTTTGGCAAAAGGCGAGAATCTGTTGCTGCAAATGTAACCGATGATAAATGCAATAAGGCAAAAATGTTAGATCCAGAATCCAGCACAAAATCACGGAAAACCTCAAAAGGCACCCGTGATTTTTGTGCTGGTTTAAGCGACTTTGTGAACCCAAAATCCATCAGACTTGGCTTCCAAACATTTTGACTACAGCCAATCAGTTCACCGCAGTTAGGATACCGTTCATGTTGGCAATATCCGAAAAACTCCCTGCCTGCGCTGTCGTGTAGGTAAAAGGTGGGGATTGCACCAAGGAACCATTCTCCTGGTAACATAGAGCATTGATCGTAATTTCCACGTTGGTGCTCGATTCCAGGTAACTGCTTTGCGGAACAAACGTTGGAACAGCGGAAAGGGGTGTCCCCAAGACCAATTGCAGTACTCCGTTATTGTTCCAAATACCAGATAGGACAGCTGCCTCTGCTACCTGATATACAAGTGTTGGGGATTGCACAAGTTCACCATTGATTTGGTAACATTGGGCATTTACAGAGATTGTAACATACTGGCTTGTGAGCAGATAGCTGCCAAAGGGGATCATTGGATTGGTTTCCATAATATTTTGAATTTAATTTTCGTCCTACTCATCACGCTTTTCAGATTCCGCGCTCGCAGCAAAATACCCCTGCGAGAAGGCCCGTTTTTTCAAGTGGTCTCTGCTCCACCGTTCCAATCAGAAGCAACAACCCCCGACCGAAGAACTTGAACCAAAGATGCAGGCCCGTACCTCAGCCCCAATTCACAAATTCAAGGGAGTTTTCTGGCTTGGAGGAATGGTTTTGCAGAGACGTGAAAGAAATAGCCCCCGCCTCAGTCCTAGAAACGCAAGAAACCTTATAACAAAAACGAGGGTTTTTTCCAGTCACCCTCTTGCTTACCTGCAAGAATAATTTTGCCGGCAGATGCAAAAGCTCCTTTTCCATGTAAATTGATCACTCCATGGCATTGGCGCTTGGTTTCAGGCCACTCCACAGGCAATGACTGCTGCAGGGGCAATCTCACGGTGGTGGTGTCTTCAAGGCGACACCAATTCTGATCTGCTGCAACTGCAACTTGTTTGTATGCGTAATCTTACATAAACTTGTAAAACGCATCTTGGATGCGGTTCCCTCTCTTGCTGTAGTTCTTGTCTTTTGTTTGCGCCACTCAAGGTGCGCAAGCATATAGTCTATATTCATCCTCTAAAGCTTGATTTGCCAATGGTAAGAGTACCCCAAGAGCGTATTGCTGCTGCTAATGATGTCTCCGCTGACCCTCTACAAGCAAAAACCTCAGCGGGGAAATCAGTTGCCCCGCCGCCTTTTCAATTGACTACCAAGTCGCCACAACCAGCCGCTGTGCCTGTAAAGCCGGGATCCATAGACCTCGGGTTGGAGGCGCCAACGATGGGGGGGGGGCCGATGGGGGAGTCCCCGATGCAATTTTATGACCCTGAAGCGGAACTTGCGGCGCGGTGTGTCGATCCTACGATCAAAGCCGATCCCGTTTGGGAAGAATTTGCAAAAGCCTTTAATGAGGAGTTCAAATCTATCCTCCATGTGTTTGCGCAAGATGCGATGGGTTGCGAGGATCCAGCACAAAACGAAGATGGAAGTCCGAAGATCAAGTACAGCGCAAAGGGAAAGCAAAGTGGGGACAATGTGACTGGCAGCACCTTGGAAGGACTCTTTACGTCCACACAGCGTGTCAAACTCACAAATTTCATGAATGACCACAAAATCCCGGAGCGCCTTTTCGATGGCGACGACGTCGGGTATGCGACGACATCGCAACGCTTGCTCATGGCTGCCCATATTTTGATGGTCGGCACCTATAGTCCAGCCTCTTTTGAGCAACGCTTGCATGCCAATAATTGTGGGCACTGGATCGACTTGACATTTGACTATGCTGGTGCTGCTGTGGGAACGATCGGCAAGGGTATGATGGGAACCACTGACCACAATGGCGATGTGATCATGGGCAAGGGTGGGCTGAACGAGGTATTTCGGAAGGACAAGGTAAAAGCTGCGGAATTGCCGAAAGAGGAAGGCGAGAATCAGTTGGGACCGATTGGTAAAACTACCAAGCATTATGAGGCGATCAAACGAGACGAAGTCAAGCTCGCTAAAGATCCTGAGGCGAAGCCCACAGCTGTCCGCCGCCCCTATGCCGATTTTGCAATGTTTGGAACGATCCAGCCGGGTGATTGGATCTGGGTGTACAATGCCAATTCTTCAGACGATGGCGGGCACAGTTTCATCTTTTCGCACTGGTCTTCTGACGAGGGCCTGAGCAATGGCATCAGGTTCAGGAAGGCCATCGGTTTCAACCAAGGGCATGTCGAGCAAGGTGGGCAGGAGTTTGAGATTACGCTCGGGGAGAAATTTTTCAGTGGAGAGGACGATCGCCTTGGCTTTGAGGGTAAACATATCGGCATTTGCCCCGTTACCATGATCCTGCAGGTAAGCAAAGATACCCAACCCATCACGGAAGTCGATGAGTTGCTGCCAAAAGTTGCTGCCAACGAGGGGACCGGTAAAGATGACAATGAGATCTATATCGCAAAGTTTGAAGCCACTTACAATCGCAAGATCGACCGCAAGGCATTGCGAGGCATCTTGACAGCTGAGTGCGAGGCCACGGTCGGCAAACTTGGCGACCACCTGAGTGTGGGCCAGCAAAGTGTGATTGCTGAGGCACAGGAGACCGCGTCGCTCTCGCAACTTGTATGGCTCACGTTGCGGCTACGTGAAATCCTATACCATGTGAGCATGCTCAATGACCTCAGCACGGTGGCCTACAACAACGCAGACGATGCGCATATCAAATGGGAGAAGGACATCGCAGACAAGGAAGCAGATCTGGCATCCCTCGACGAGGAGATTCAAACGCTCAAGGATGCCATGGGGAAATTGGCTGCAGAACGCGACATTTTGGATTTGGAGCCGGAGATTAAGAAACTCAAAAAGGGCTTGCGGGGAGCGCAGGCAAAACTTTGGGCACTCAACAAAAAAGACCCTGATTATGCCTCAAATGCCAAAATAGCACAGCTAAAGATCGATTCCTATGAGGCATTGATCGCTGCGGGCACCAAATCGGGCACAATCCACAAGGCCGATATTGTTGCGCTCAACGCGAAGATCGCCAAGCTCCAAAACAGCATTTACACGCTTGAGAATGGGGTGAAGAATAAAGATCCCAAAAAAAGCAAGATGGGCCAAAAAGCGAAGAAAGCAGCACTCGCAAAGGCGATTGCCAATGAACCTTTTGCGAGACCTCACCCCAATGACGGGTTCTGGAACAATCATCGTTACCCAGCGCCGGTAACTAGTTTGCTCAAAGACGCGCTTTCCTATGACGATATGATGCCTGCAAAGGGCACAGTGCCGATCAAGCCTGAAAAGGAGGAAAAACCCAAAGAAAAACCCCAAAAGGAAAAGGGAGTTCCAAAACCCAAAGCAGCAACTCCCCAAAAGTAGCCGCATCTAGCGCCTTGGAGACAATAGGAGAGCGGGTGCCCCCGCAATTCAATTGCAGTTTGGAGCCACTCCACCAAAAAATCGCCATCTTTGCCGCATGCAAGAACGCATCATCCAGGCTGAGGCGAGTGGGTTTGGGACTTACCTGCGCAAGGTTTGGGCCTATCGCAGGCTCATAGGCGTGTTTGCGCTGCGCGATGTGCGGGCGCAGTATGCGCAGACGCTGCTGGGCGTGCTTTGGGCGGTGATCAAGCCGCTCATGGCCTTGGCGATTTTCAGCGTCTTTTTTGGGGTTTTGGTGCCGCTCGATGGCAAGATCAAGGTCGAATACCCCTTGTTTGCCTTCTCGGGCATGGTCTCTTGGTATTTCTTTACCTACCTCATTGTGAATGTCGGCAGCTCTGTACTCCATTCGCAGCAGCTCATCTCGCGGGTCTATTTCCCCAAACTCATCCTGCCCCTGGCCAAAACCCTCGCTGGATTGGTCGATTTTGGCATCTCGATGGTGCTCATGGTGGTGCTCATGCTGGTTTGGGGCCATGTGCCGGGCTGGGAAATCTTGTTTTTTCCGGTCGTGGTGCTGCTGAATATGGTCGTCGGACTCAGCTTCGGGGTCTGGCTCTCGGCGCTCACGACACGCTTTCGTGACTTTCACCACCTCTTGCCCTACCTCGTCAATTTTTCCATCTGGCTCACGCCCGTTTTTTACCCCAGCACCATCATTCCCGCCCAATACCAGCATTTCCTCTACCTGAATCCCATGGCCGGCGTGATCGCGGGCTTCAGATGGACCCTGCTCGGCGACGAGGTCCCCGACGTGCGTTACCTCTATGGACTCGCGCCGATTTTCATCCTCTTCCTGCTTGGGGTTTGGTATTTCGAGCGGGTGGAACGGGAGATGGTGGACAAGGTCTAATGGACCTGCGATTCAGGATCAGGCATCGATTTGCCGCAGTTCCCATGCAAACTTGGGCCTCAGCGCATAGTCTTGCTGGCCTTGGTTCCATTGTTTGCCGATCTCCCAGGGTGGCAGGTGGATGACGAATTTTTGGACGCAGGGCAATTCGAGGAGGAGCGATTGCAGGTCTCCAAAGAAGAGGTCGGCGTAGAAAGTGCCCGCATAGAAGATATTCCCTGGGATCACCACCTTCATTTCATACAGGCCTGGTGGCCGATCCGAAAATTCAAAGCTTTCACGGTAGAGCTGGCAATCGCTCATCAAGACATGCTCCAGATTGTTGATGTTGAGGAGGATCTCTAGTTTGGGATGGTCGGTCTTTTTGCGGTAGCGGATGCGCATCTCGACGGCATCGGCCATGTAGATGGGCGCATCGGGGGCTTTGCCCTCGGCCTGGACCTTGATCGAGAGAAAGGCCACCTGCTCCTGCTCCAGCAAGCGCGTGCTCAATTCCTGGTCGGGATTGTCAGGACTCGTATAGTGGATCGTGAAGTCGTTGAAGTACTGCTCGAGGTAATTGTCCACGATTTCCTTGGTCGGCCCGTAGGCGCGCAGGCGACCGCCTTCCAGGAGCAGGCACTTGGTGCAAAGGTTGCGGATGCTCGGCAGCTCATGGCTCACGATGAGCACCGTCGTGCCCGAACGAGCGATCTGCTTGATCTTCTGGGCGCTGCGCAACCTGAATTCCACATCGCCCACCGACAAGACCTCGTCGAGCAATAGAATCTCCGAATGGCTGTGGAAGGCGACCGAAAATGCGAGCCGCATGTACATGCCGCTGCTGTAGTGCTTCACAGGCATGTCGATGAAGCGCTCGATGCCACTGAAGGCGACAATTTCATCAAATCTCGCCTTGATTTCATGGCGGTCCATGCCATTGATGGCCGCGCTCATATAGACATTTTGGCGGCCACTGAGGTCGGGATGGAAGCCAGTACCCACGTCGAGGATCGAAGTGACCGAACCCCTGAAGATGATTTTGCCTGCCGTCGGTGGTGTGACCTCCGACAAAATGCGGAGCAAGGTGCTTTTGCCAGCACCATTGCGGCCCACGATGCCCAAGATATCCCCGCGTTGCACTTCAAATGAGACCTCTTGCAAGGCATAGAAGCTGGAGACCTCCTTTTTTCCGCGTCCGAGGAGGGCCATCATTCCGCCCAGCAGCTCCTGCACGATCCCGCCGCGCGACTGCTGATCGATCACATATTGCTTGGACAAGCCTTCGACGACGAGAATGGGTGGTTCCATGTGGGCAAAGATAGGCTTTGCAAGGGAATTTTTGTGAGGGGGGGGATGTATCACCCGTTCGTCGGCCCGCCCCAAAGGCTATATGTGGGCCGACGAACGGATCACGGGGGATATGCGGTTACATTGGCTTGGATTCTAATGTTAAAAGAATTGGTCGTCGGCCCACTCCCGACGATGTCGGGATGGGGAGGGCCATCGAACAAATCGTTTGGTTTTGCCGGATTGAGCTTGGCCAAACACGTTTGTCCTGCACTCTTGGGTGTTTATTTCAAAGATTTGATGGAGAAGTTGCTGCGACTTATTGAAAAGATTGGAAAGAAGGGCATATCCGATTGTCATTGATACCCATACCTGCTATCAAAGCGAACCAGATTCTCACCAGCTTTCCATTTCCTTTAAGAAATCTTCAGCGGGGGTGCAAAGCCCAGTCTTGGACTCTGCGCGACCACGGTCAATGCGGTCGAGGAGATACTGCGGCGTAGGCTCAGTTTCCTCTAGCACCGCACGGACCCTCTGCAATTTCGCGGAGTCCTGCAGGGCCATGATGATCTGCAAGGTCTCGAGCTTGAGCGACAAAAAGCTATCAGCAACTTTCATGGGATCAAAGATAGGGAAAGGGCGGTTTCTTTTCAAGGAGCTGGGATGCGGGCGGGGTTTTCGACCTTCCTTGCCGGGTCTGACAGCGTCGCTTGGAGGAATTCAAGAACGAAATACCCGCCGTTTGCCGTGGGGCGATCGAGTTCTAGGTCTTTGTCTTCGCTGCCGCTGGTGAGGATGGTTTTCATCATTTCGATGATGCCAGATTGGATTTCGGCCAAGGTTTGGGCGGGATTGGGGGTGGGGATGGTGATGATGATGCTGTTTTCGTGTAGTGCTACCATGTGCTTCAGTTTTAAGCCTATATTCCCGATTTTCGGAACAAATATACACCCTGTCGGACAAAATACAACCCGAATGTTTAGAAAATCGGAATACATTTTCTTCCAAGCTATCTTTCTGATCTGAAAAGCAGAAAGAATGACAGAACTGGGATTATACCTCTCGCGAAAGTCGATTAATCGCTCAGAGGTTTCGAGAAAGACGGGAATCAGCAAGACAAGACTCAGTGAGCTTGCCAACAATCCATCCACGAAGCTGCGGGTGGATGAACTGTGGTTGATTGCTCTTGCGATTGAGGCTGATCCTTGTGAGATGCTGCGGGTGGTTTGTGCTGGGGTTGGGTTAAGTGGGTGAATGGCAAAGCCCATCATCGACACTTTCCCAACATTCCTGATTTTTTTCAACCAGGATTTCGAGTCTTTCATATCTTTGTCAAGAATAGGTCGTTTAGGCTTAGATTGTCAGAATATATCAAATCATTGATGGCTAAGAAAAACGTTTTTGTAAGTTTTGACTTGGAGCACCAGAATAATCTTGTAGGTGTGAACCTAGATCGCAGCTATGAAAGTCCAGATGGGCTTTTGGGAAATGGAGCATCATGGGCGACAAGTTTTTCCAAAGATACAATTTTGAAGGCTTTTGATGAAGCTTCCTGTAAGTGATGGAGGAAAAGAAGCTGGACATACTATACGACCACTACAAGGATACCAATGAGATCCAGCGTGGCCTAATACAAAAACGGGACTTATACACCCTGATCGTCGTGGCTATGATTGCCATTTTGTCGTTTCTTGTTTCCTCGCCTGAACAGGCGAGATTTGTTTCATCTGCCTTAATTGAGGCAAACATTGGCAAAGTTTCGATTGATTTTTCTCACATCAATACGGTAATTCTGTTTTCGCTAATGTGGATCGCGACTATGTATTTCAGGGTTTGCCTATTAATTGAACAGCGATATAGATATATCAAAGGTATTGAATCGAAACTTTCAATCATTCTGGGGCCTGACATGATTGAGCGGGAAAGCAAAGGATACCTTGATCATTATCCGTGGGTTTTGAATGTAATTCATTCTATCTATACCTATGGGTTTCCTATTATTCTCATCTTGGCAATGGTTGCAAAATGGGTCATTGAGGAATCAGAGACCACGATGCCATTTTGTAACGGGCATTTCATCTTGGATTCCTTATTTATCCTTTCTACATGCCTTATATCATTTCTCTACTTCCTGCACAGGCTTCGAAACAGCTTTCGTAGGAGGTAATGGTAACAAGCGAAGTAGAATTTAGGATTTTCGACCAACCCTGTGCCATGAAGGCCCTCATGCGTAGTATGCAGGAAACCCCCAATCCAGCATCGGTCTCAAATGGCCAATAAAATTTGCGAAGTCCGCCCGCAAAAATCAAATCGTAGCAAGTGAAATGGGTACATCTATGTGGAATATTTATCTACAAATTACTCAACAACAAGCAGGGATTAAAAATAGTTATTGGATAATTTTCCTTCAAAGTTTGCTAAGATAGGTGTCAATAGATTTTGAGATTCCCTTGGCAATGTCTGTAAATGCTTCGTCCTCGTTGGGCCAACTCGTTACTGGCTTCATGTCTTTCGGAAGACCCTGAATCTTTCCAAACGAAGCACCAGACCAATCACAAGAGCGCAAAGAAATTGGAATGACTATGGCTGATTTTGCATCATGACGCTCTATCGCCTTTTTAAGTTCGACCGACATGCAATACTTAGAAGCTAAGAAGTCTGAACTTATGAGGAGTAAAATAAATTCGGATGTTTCAAGAAATTGATTTATATCTTCTTCCCATCTATTTCCAGCAGGAATTTCCCTGTCATCCCAAGTTCTTATTTTATCATTGCTAACTAAGTTTGATAAATGCGCTTTGAGTTTATCTTTCAGCACCTCATCAGCGCGAGAGTACGAAATAAACATGCTTACACCTTCCCCTTCTTTCATATCATTGATTTTTTCCTTTCGTGTTTCCTCATCTTCAATTCCATCAAGTAAATTCTTTACCTTAAACCTTGTTTTCAATTGTGGAATGAAAATGAACTCTTCATTTGCAATTTCATACAGCACGAGATCGTCATAACTAACCAAGACCTTATTCTCGGAATCAATAGGGATCTCCTGCTTTATGCTTATATCCTTAAAGTTGCTGTGGACATCTTCAAATTTTTCCCTAACTATCGAAAGTAACATTCTTTTATTTCCGGATCCACCAACCTCAACAGTAATAATTTTTTCTTCAAAATCCGCTCTAATCAATGCTTCACAATTATCATATTGGATTACAACCCCATTTAGCCAAAAATCGGTTTCTCTAATGTGGCGGTGAATCTTCACCATGAATCTTGAAAAAATACTGTTCGGCAACACATCATAATGAAACTGAAAGCGCAATAAATTGCTTGTGCTGTAATTCCATTGAAATACTGGTTTGTCCTTGGGGAAGGCCCCAGGAATAAAATAGGTATCGGTTTTGCCTTCCAACTGAAAAGATAGTTCAAAGTGTCCCATAATGTCAGTGATGAAAAACTGTTCCTTGGGATTCGGGTATCTTAGTTGATCGAGAATTATAGGCAATTCACTTGCCTTTAGGACTCCTTTATTCTTGATCAGATTTGGATAATTGATCAGTTGGTAAACCCCTCTCGTTACCCATTCTGGATTCAGCACTTGAGTATCTCTTAGCATTCTGTTTTCCTTGAAGTTTAGCATCACTCCCAAGTCATGAAGGAGACCAACAAGCGTCACTTTGCTTTCAACCTTGAAGTTGGGGTCTATTTTTCTGCAAATATCTTCATACTCTCCATATTCAATATAGTCTTTGTTAATCTTTTCAAGTTCTTCCTTAATGTCAAAATAAGCTTCGGGTAATTGGTCGTCAATGTGTTCGAGTTTTCCAATAGCCTTTCCGATAAGCTCATTTAGCTCATCTATTCCAATCTTCTTCTCACAAGATGTTTCAACAAACCCCACAATATTTGGATATTTATTTTTCAAGTCCTCTTTCGCGATGGACATTTGATGGACCTCGCATTTATTTATTGCCACCACAATAGGAACGATTCCAGCATAAGATCGAATTAGTTTTAGCCAGTATTCGAGTTCAGAATCGCCATACTTGTCTTGTGTTCTGGGATTGACAACTAGAACATACGCACTTCTGCTAGTCATGAAGAATTTATGAGTGGCATGCATTATCTCTTGTCCACCGAAATCCCAAATATGAACCTTTATTTTGTCCGTATGCCTTTTAACCGACCAATCTGAAATTTCAATTCCATCAGTTTTTGGAAGATTCGGATTGTATTTGTTGGTTGTTAACCCTTGAATTAGGGATGATTTTCCAACGCCTCCAGAACCAATAAAAATCAACTTTGCTTCTAATAACGCTCTCTTTGTTTTTGCAGTCTTATAATCTAGAATATACTGAATCAACTGTTTAGGTTTTGTTGTTAGGATTTCCTTTGGAACTTTGAAGTTATTGTTGTATAATTCAAGACGGCGTAGTTTTTTGAGGTTAACAATTTCATTAGGTAGTGTACTCAATTTGTTATCAGAAAGGCGTAAAGAGGTGAGATTTTCCAGTAACAGAAGCTCCTTTGGAAATTGAGTAAAGGAATTTTTAGACAAATTCAATTCTCGCAACATTTTTAGATTTGAAATCTTTGGATTTATTTTACTTAGTCGGTTTCCACCTAGGCATAATAGCTTTAGATTTGGAATTTCAAAAATTGCATCAGGCAACTCTTCAATCCCCGTCCCATGGATGTGGAATGCTTCTAATGATGTTAGGTTCTTCAATTCATTGGGGAAATCAATGCTACTTGAGTTAATATCGCCAATATAGAGAACCTTCAAAAAAGTCATCGAACAAACTTCAGGAGGTATGAATGCTATTGAAAAAACCCTCAAATCCAGAAGCGGATTCTGCTCAACGATGATTTTTTCCAACGCGTCACTAAATCTGATGGGGGTACGTTTTTTTTTCATGGTGCCAATCCTTTTAGACACTGTTAGCCCTTGCTTCGTGGACATTTAGAATGACTTTCCAAACAAGAGTCGTATTTTGAAGTTTTTCAGCCAGCAATGTCGTCATTGTTGTATTCCTATGCAAGTAAATTACTAGAGTTAATCTAGAAACTAGTCCAACCCCATAGATTATACGGTGATCACTAGCTCTTACAATTGGAGCTACAAGGCTAGGAGCAACTTTGAGAATGTGATCGTCACCTACAACGATTCTAAGGTCGCCGAGCAATTCATTTCGGAGTTTTGGAGCATCCGCAAACGGTATTATTCAGTTGAACCTACGCGAAAAGAACAGGTTTTTGCAGGGGGATAAGCTCCTGCGACGATCGTTAATCCTGAAAAAGTCAACTTACTGGAAGGCATACGAGTTGCGGGTCACGAGATTTGGGTCTGGAGGAGCCATCAAAAGCCAAGCTTATGCCTTCGCAATAGCCAAGATTCAAGCCTTCATCTCCCTCAACCACTAACAGTCCATCTAGGCAGTCCCAGAGCTTGCTGCCCTGAAACCTAAGCTCAAATCCCTTGGAAACTAATGCCTTTGGCAGTTGAGGCATGGCCCCAAAAAGACATGGAGCATCTCAGCGTCGCCACGCAATGGTGATTGGGAAAAACAGTATCGGAGTTTCTGAAATTTCGCAAGGACCTTTGCCTCTTCATCCCCCCCAAAGAATCACAACCAATCACATCCCCCCACCTTGCCGTTGATCAATGACCTCGCGAATGCGCTCCTCGCTCATTTTCATTGCCGATGCAATGACCGAAATCGCGACACCTTGGTCATGCAAAGCAAGTGCTGCTCTTGCCATTCCCTCTCTCGCTTTTGTCTCAACCTCCTTCATCGCCTCCTCCATTTCGAGTTTTGCCTGTGCTACCGCCTCCTCCATTTCCACTCTGCGTGACCATGCCCAGGAATTTTCTTCTCGCAAATTGCGGTAATAGGCGTCGTATTTTGCC
>JANORP010000390.1:0-7148 GCA_031415375.1 Bacteroidota bacterium
AGCTCCTTGGCGCTCACCCCGTTCTTGGAGTTGCTGAACAACAGGATGGCGAAGAACCAGAGCGAGATCGCGATCTTGGTGTCCTTCAACGGGGTCTTGGCAAGGGGGAAAACCTGATAGCCGCACCACTGGCAAGCGTAGCATTTGCGGCCTGTGACGTGGCTCCATTTGGTTTCAGTCTCGCAGTCGGGGCAAACAGTCAAGTCACCGTAGACACGGTCGAAAATCTCATCCAAGCAAGCTTTCTCGGTGGGGTAGAGTTTCCTGAATTCTGTGATATTCAACTGTTTCATAGCCTTGTGCGATTTTGATATTGTAAATATCAAACCCGACTTTGACATCTCGTGTCAAAAACCAAGGGCCATTTCGAGGGATGGTGTTTATTTTTCGGGGCCGTATATTTGTCACATGAAAAACGATAACTTGGCCCTCATGGCAGTGCATGAAAATTACGACCTGATCCTGTCCAAGGGGGCGGAGATCGTCAAGGGCTTGAAAAAGGGTTTGGAGTTCCCTGTCGTTCGCAAGGGAACCCGACTGATAAGTTCGGGGCCGTCTAGTTTCAGGATGGACTTCTCGTGCTTCTCCCTCCGCCTGTGCCTTCGCGTGGAATTCGACATGCCCTTGCAGGAGTCAATGGAACCCCTAGACGTGTTGGGCAGCCTTGTCCTGTACCGTGTTGGCTACGATGGCGACGACGAGGCATTGACACCGTTCCCGTTCATCGGGGATTCCGACAACAAAACAAACACCTTGACCTACAACGGGGCGGGGTACGTGAAGGGGTACAAAGCCAACTTGAGCAAGGAGATGGAGCGGTATTACAGCAACCCCACCACACGGGACATGAGCTACTACGCCAACTTGAGGGACTTCACCCCATACTTTTGGGATACCCTAGAGACATTCGTGGCCAAGTCGGGTATTCGGGTAATACCTGAATAGGTCTGTACTTGCTTCATGTATATAGACACCTTTTATAATCGCCTGCAGCCACCCAAACCTCAAGCTTCAAGTTTCGCTTTTGTAATTGAGCTATGAGGTCAGAAACGCGATCCTGATAGTTATTGGTATGAAAGAGTTTTCTATTTGCCTTATCATAGACCTCAGCGCCTGCGAGAAAAACTACGGAATCCTCATCGTTGATCAAATTTAGAAAAAGTGCATCCGAGGCCGTAAAAGTGTCTATTTTTTGTTCGGGCGCTCCGTCCTGTAATTCAAACCGAAACACTCTCGTATCAAGCATTTCGGGTTCCTCATCCTTGATCACAAAAACCCTGATGTTATACCTTCTCAACAATTCAGCATGTTTTTCAATACAACGGATTACAACCCTACTGTATCCAAATAGACAAATATATTTGTTTTCTGAAGATTTAGACCCCAGCTTTTTAAGCGCTTTTCTGAAATTGGCGGAGACTATTTCCATCCCTTTTTCATATTCATCGAAGAAAAATGCCTGTATCCCACCAAGCGGTATCGAGTTATCTGACAGTATCTGTGGCCCGTCAAAATTTTCTTCAACTGTACCTAGATATCGATTGTGCTTAACACACCATAATAATTGTGAAATATCGATATCCTTTCCTTCCATTCTAAATTGTGAACAACTCTCCGGACGGTGGTAAAAATAGTTCTCTACCAAAATCAGTAAGTCCATTCCAAAATGGGCCTTACTTCGACCCAGCAAACAACGCAACTTACTATAAATGATCAATCTCATTTTTGGGTTGTGATTTCTGTCTTCCATCAATTTTGTAATTTTTGCTATACCGGTCACAAAAAACCAGAAAGCATGTGATGTAGAAGTACCAGACGAAATTCCTACTAAGTACTGATGTAAATCTGAGTGGATGACTATCTGCTCGAGATAATTGGCATGTTTTTCTACAATATCCGAATAGATATGGTCTAAGGATTGTTTCAGTTGTTGAAAGGTTTGTTGAAACTGTGGGTTAGCTGCAAAATCGTTGCGCTCAAGCCAGCGCTCCATTCTTACGATTTCGTTGATGAAACGATTCAAACGGACTTTAAAGACGGATGGCGTGAATTTGAGGATATGGTGACAAAGTTCGCGCTCTCTAATGTGTAGTTGCCTAGATGCCAACTCCTTCAAGGCATTACATTTATCAATCAATTCTTCATGTTTGACTAAAAAAGATTCAGCTTCATTTCGCAACCCGACCAAAGATTTCTTCAATTCTCGAAGCGAAAAAGTGGAATTGTGATTTTTAATTCTATACGTTTCCATAACATCTACATGAGATTTTCGCTTTACCATTTTTTTCTCAAATAGCCTACAAAGTGATAGCATTTCAAATGCCGTTATGCTTAGCGTATTGCTCTCTCCTAATCCAATAAGACAAGCTTCAGCATATTGCTGAGGTGCCAAATAATGCAACATCTGATCGACAAAGATGGGAGCAACAACAATCGTCAAAACAAGAGGTATGAGTAAAACCAATAGAGATCTCACCCAATCTGACTCATTGGGACCACCTTTGTGGTCAATAATTGAATAAACAATAGAAAAAATTGCGATCAGGAAGCCTAGAATCGTACCTGAATTTGCCCATAAAACAGTTGGAATGCGGCTTATTCTCGCTTCGTTTAGTTTGTACTTGCGATTGATGGAATCAAACTGAAGCTCGCGAATCCTAGTTTTCAATTTTCGATCCAGTGGGAAAAAAACCAAGTAAACAAGTTGTGTCAAGCAAATGGGTATGCTAATAATGTGGACGAGAAAAGCCACGCCTATTCCCCTTTTACGGTATTGATTCTTCATTTTTTTAAAGATTTCTCAAATTTTGCTTCAAAAAGCCTCTGCTTTGATACACATTTTCACGCAACAGTAGTGTGTTCAAGCAGATAGGTTGTACGACTAACTTGTTCAGCGAAGCTAAATTCAGTAGGTACTTGATTCTTGAGCCCCGCTCGGCGTGGCTCAGGGCAGGCGCTGGCTCAAGATTTGCTCATCCGCCATGGCAGACGGAGGCTCCCGCTTCAAATTTCCGAGTTTGTCGTACACCGAGCAGATAGGCCTCTTTTTCGGGATGTGTTACAATGGATTCATTCAATCAATTTGGGAGACTTACAGCCCCCTTTTCCGAATGGCAAACAGATATTTCTACCCTAGGGTGAGCAGCAGAGCAGTCACAAAATAGCCTCCCCGCCGAGCAATTGCGTGCTCAACAGGGAGGCCAATCAATTAGTAAGGAACCGTGAGTTTTTTCACTTTGGTTATGCCTTCGAGTTGTACAACAAATAGGTAAATCCCAGGTGACAAGGAGATAGAAATTTCACGCATGGAGTCCGTTTGCAAAGCCTGTCGAAAGACTTGTTTCCCTTCCATTGTAAGGACTTCTATGGTTCCTTGCGATTGAGAAAACCCAAAGAATTGGAGCGAAATTTGCCAATGTTTTGTAGCAAACTTGACGAACCCTTTCTCTTGGCCATCCCAAAAAAGACTCCCCCCCACCTTCAAATCAATATTGTCGATGATCGGCCAACCATCAACTGTGGCGACGGTGCCTGCACCAGCGGCTTCGGCGGGCAGTTGCACGGTGAGGCCATGGATGATGCCATTCTTCATGTCCCAAGCCCATTCGCAGCCATTGGGACAATGCTCTGAATCCGAAAAATCGGGATCTTCGGTTTGGGCTGCATCCAATGGAGGCAGATCAAAATAAAACTCGTTGTCGGTGGTGGGGTCGGCGGTCGCAGTGCAGAGAAATTTCCAATGCTCGCTTGTCGTATCGAGGACGGTCACTTGGCCTTGTTGTTGTGCCATCGAGCGGCACCATGTAGCCGCGAGACACATCAAAGCAATCACAATCCATTTTTTAGGGGATGGCATAGCACTCCCTGTCAACATAAGGTCGAGATACATTTTTTGATTTTGGATTAAAGGTTAACTTATTGAACCGATCCTAATTGGGTGAGAATTCATCTCCTTGAAGGGTGAATACACGTCTGCATTGATCCAAGGAGCCGCGCGGTGCCTTATTCGGGCGGTTCAAGCATATATGGTCTGAAAATTGAAATTGTCACTCGGAACGTAATATTTTTTTTTATTTTTTTCTGGGAACCTATTGGAGGCCATACAAGTGCCGGAAATGTAACTCGGCATTCCAACTACGATTCAGCATACAAAAAAGGGCAGCATCACTGCCGCCCCAGTTGGGTTGTCAAAATGTATTTCCTACGCGCCTGTGCCACCGCAGCCTCAAGTGCGTGCGCGGCGCCTACGACGGTGCCTACTGAGTGCAGCCAAGGTGACCGCCCCCAGCGCTAAGGCACCCAATGCCCATTCCCAGGTAGGGGTAGGCCGCTCATATACCTGATGCGCTATGGGTTGCGCATCCCCCATCAAGGCCCAGCCTGCCCAGCGGTGCGGCTCTGCTCCCAGCGGCCCTGCCGCAGCGATGTAGCGCAATTTGGCAGTGCGCAATGCTTGCGCTTTGCCCTCTCCAGCCGCAAGCGCCTCATAATACAACTCCATCATGCGTGCAGTAGGTTCCTCTTCCATCTCCCATTGCGACATGAGTACCGACTTGGCACCCGAGGCCACAAAAGCGCGCCCGATCGAGAGCTGCCCCTCACCCAGTGCATTGCGCCCACCCCCTGTCGTGCAGCCCCATAACATCACCAAGTCGAGGGGGAAATGCTGCCGATAAATCTCGTAGGCATGAAGACGCCCGTCTTCTCTGCCATCCACACCGCAATTGGGATACAAGGATATATATGACGCCAAGGCGTCTTCTCGATCGACCACGGCATGGGTGGCGATGCTCATGACGCCGGCGTGGGTCAAAGCCTGCTTCAGCGCCTGCTCGGTGGCCGCCTCACCCAACAAAAACTTGCCTTGATAGCGGTTGCTCAGCTGTTGATTGGCTGTCATCAAGAGGGCCAGCGGTGCACTGGGCAGTGTGGGTACAGTCGTGTCACAGGCACGCAGGTCGGGCGCAACGGCAGGCAAAAAACCAGGGCAAATCGCCATCATAGGGGCATCTTGGGTCGTCGTCTGGAAAAACCGCGCGGTCTCCCACATTTTAAGTCCCGGCCAATAGCTGATCTCATGGTACCGCAATAGATAATCCAAATCCTGAAAACTACCGAAGCTGCTATCCCCATAAGTCAGTGCATCAAAGGGCAGGGACCACAAATGCCCATCTGGGAAAATGGCGATTTTCTGAGGCGCAGATGCAGGGTCAGGCCACGGCCACAACAGTTTCACCAACGCATGCGCCCTGGATTGGTAGCCCTGCGGGGTCTGAAAAGCTTGCGATAGGGCGCGAATCTCTTTCGCAAATTGGCTGCGTGAAATGCATCGCTTGGCGATCCATCCTGGTTTCTGGATTTGATCAAATCGCAGGGTATCCTTTTGGAGTGTAAACCGAAAGATATAGGACAAACCCTCAAAATAATAGACCAACGCCTCATCTGCCTGCAACTGCGCCTGTATCTCAGGCAAAGACACCGCGCTCTCCAACGAGGCCCACAACGGAGATGGCGACGTCATGGACGCGCTGGCCCTGAGCAATCGTTTCTCTTCTTGTTCCAACAGGGCTTCGACCAGCTTCAATGAATCCGCTTTTTCAGGAATCGACAGGCGCATCGATTGACAGTCGGTCAACTGCCGACGTAGGTTTTGAATCTTGGTGGTCGTCGCAGCCGAAAAACCCAAACCATGCATTGCAATCGAATTTTGCCACTGTGAACGCAGCAATCTACCCCTAAATGCGTCTAGCCTGCGGAGTCCGCGCTCACAAATAGCCATGCGCTCTTTTGCATGACGGGTGGTCCCCAACTTGTGTACTGCAGCTGCCATCACCGATTCCACTGTCGGGACAGACATACGTGTAAGGTATATTTGGCTGGCCTCGTTGAGTTCCTTGAGGTAGAGCGTTTCAAACAATGCAAAAAAGTCTTCTCCGACCTCTAGCGCAGCGTCATATTGCGCAATTTTGGGGTCGCAATAGGCACTGATGAGTTGTTGGTAAATGAGCAATTCCTCTGTATTGGGAACCCAATCCAAATGAAATCCGCCGACGAGGGCTTGAATGCGGTTTTGGAACAAGCGCAATTCGGCGGGGCGACGACGGATGGCTGCAATCGCCAGATCTGGACGATGCATGTTGAGGTAGGTCTGGGCCTCGACAAGCGTGAGATTGACCAAAACATAAGGATAAAACCCAAAATTGGTCTGTCTTGGGACTGCCAATGCCTGATACAGCTGTTGTCGCGTGCGCTTCGCGAAGGCTATCGCTTCGCTGGTCTTCCCTGCCCTGCCGAGAAATTCCACCACGTAAATTGCGACGTTGTGACGTGAGCTTCCAGGAAAATCACATGCATCCAAGCGTTTGAGAAAGGCATGCACCTGCTCCATATCGACTGTGCCACTGCTTTCATAGATGAGATTGAACCTTGCAAGGTCGATCGCCAATTGCATCAGCGTCGCGCGTCGCCGCAGCCATACATTTTCGTTTCCCACGAGTGCTGCTTCAATTTGCATCTTCATCGCACTGTATTGCAGGATGAACTCTTCATACAAAATGCTGTCTTGGGAGATGATGAGATTCACACCATGCGTGTCCAGATCAAGGCTGTCATCAAAATCCTGTGCAGCATCAGCATATTTATCCTCCAATATTCGCAAGGGAACTCTGCTGGCAAACGTGGCTGCGGCAGTGGCAATTCGACTCGCCCTGGCACGTAGCCGATTTCCCAAGATGCCAACAGGGACAGGCGATGCCGGCACACGCTCCAAGAAATCGAGCGCGGCATCGTAGCATCCTAGCCGAAACATCGCCAGACCCAAATCTGTGAGCACGACGAAATAGTCGATGCCCAAGGTGTCGCCTTCCTTTTGGAGGACGCTTTTCCAACGCACAAGTTGCTGTATGCCGACCTCATCTTTGCCGGCTTCATAGGCAAGCCTGATCGAGTCGTGCAGCATCTGAGGCACCATGTACTTCTCAACCAGCACCTCCGCCTCGCTCAATGGACGGGTGGTATCCGTGTGCAAAAATGCATAGTCAGGAATCCATTGGGCGGGCAGCGAGGTTGCCCATACCATGGCCACCAAGGCTACTCGGAAAGTGTGCTTCATAGGGTGCAATATAGAACCGCCAAATTTGTCGATTTGC
>JANORP010000391.1:0-9571 GCA_031415375.1 Bacteroidota bacterium
CGGTCGTCAAATGAAGGAATTTTCCAGATTGAATGTCCAAGCAATTGAGCCCGCCGCCATTCGTGCCTACCCATAAAATGCCTTCAGGCGCACGCGGGTCGCCTTCGATGGAATAGACATAATCCGCTGATAAGGCGTGATCTTCCCCTTGGATCGGATGAAAGGCTTGCGATTTTCCAGTGTTTGGATCAATGCAATACAGTCCCTCAGTCGAACCCATCCAGATCTTTCCCCCTGGGGATTCATACCAATCCATGATTAGCAGGCTTTTCCAGTTCTCTCCGCGCGTGGGAATTTGGACCCGTTTCGTGGTACCTGAAGCAAGGTCATAACTTTGAAAATATGCCTTTTTTGCACCAAACGCTTTGACTACCATCCAGAGCCGATGGTGACGATCGGGAAACAGGAAAGGCATGAACCTCCCAGATAGGCCCACAAGCTTTTCCACAATCACCGCTTTGCCCAGCGTCGAATCCACGCGAATGAGGTAGCTGCATTGATCCAAGGGGTTGATGGTCGCCTTGATACCCACGCACCAAAAATTACCGTCCCGATCGATCGCAATTGGTGAATGCTCTGCTGGCGTATGCATCCCCGATTCAGGAAACACCAGCTTCGCTGAAATTTCCAACCATTGTTGCCGAATCCTTGGGTCATAGATGGTCTTGTCAAGGGGGCTCACCACACGATGCACATAAAATTGACGATCATACGTCGGTAGGTTGGCGGGCAAACTCTTAAACAATTGCCCTCTGGCTGATATTTTCAAAAGGCCATAGCCATTTGTTCTGAACCATAGATTGTGCGCTTGATCTTCAAATCCTAAGCTAGCATTTTGGATGGCTTCCAAGGCCTCCCGGCTACCCCGGAACTGTACGGATTCGATATCCATTTTCTGAAGATCGATCCGCAAGAGGCGATATTGTGCATCTATCGCCCAAAGCTTTCCACCATCGCCAAACATATATGACTGGATACAAATATATCCAGCAGGCAGCACGAGCATCGGTATAAATTGGTCAGCGCGTCGATCAAATTTGAGCAAAGTATCTGCAATGAAAAGGTAGGTGTCGCTGTTGCGGTCAAAAAAAGGCTTGCGTCTGCATATAGCTGTGTTTTCTCGTGCCATGGCCAATTGCGCGGGGTTCAAATAGCCAACCGGCTTCGCAGCCGTTGCGAGCATGGTAGGCGACATCCTGAAAATCGAGTCTTCGCGCCAAAACCATATCTCTCCATCGGGCGCAACAATGATATCACCGATGAGTTGGTTTGGCCCCAATAGCCGTTTGAGGGAGGGGTAATGTGTTTCCAAGGGCTCTATGAGAAACTGATCAACATCGTAATCGTTTTCGCCAGGCTTTGGAATAAGAATTTCCCAGAGGTTCGCACCTGCTGATGTCACAATATTTCCATCAGGCATTTCTTTCGGGCGGCCAAATCCCTTGTCCCGAAACCCTTTGCCGTGGGTATCCATATCTGGAAAATGATGGAAAGTCTCGGTGCGCGGATCAAATAGGTCTATTGTGGCACCCATCGGGGACACGATGAGCCTACCATGACGATCCACAAATGGATTCGTGTAATTGGCAGCGATCGACAAGGAATCTTTGGGATCTGGGCGATAGACCTTGAATTCGTAGCCATCGAATCGATTCAATCCGTCGCGCGTGCCGATCCATAGGTAGCCTAGTTGGTCTTGGACGATGCCTTCGATATAGCCTTGAGACAGACCATCGCTCACGTCAAACAGCTCGATCGGCAACTCGATCGGCTCGACTTCTGAGGCAGTGAACGATTTGAGCAAAGGAAGACCTTGTGCTTGGATTTGCGATCCAAACATCCACAATCCAAAGAGTAAGATTGTCTTTACACAATTCCGAATACCTCCAAACACGGGCTAAAGGTAGGAAAAGGAACCTGTATTGCGTGTCGAATCCGAAAATCAAGTTTGAAACGCCAAGGCTTTGCTACAATAACCGAATCTCAATGTGCCGCTCGACTTTGGGGAATCGGGTTCATGCCGGCGCGTATAGGCATGGTAGCCAATATTTTGGTCCTCCAGTTAGACCGTGTAGCGCATTGCATTGGGTAGCCTGCCTACAAGGAGACTACATTTTCCTCAAAAAGCAGGCTGTACGATCAGTACGCAGACGCTTGTTGCCAACTTCGTAGAGATCGGTAAAAGCCACCTTTCGGGCCAGGAAAAGCCACGAATCATTGATTTCAATGATCGACTTTGCCACCATCGTTGTATTGCAGCTGAAGAACCATTGGAATGAACGATTGTCGGGCGTCGTGTCAATCCCAAACTTTGTGGTATCAAGTTTATCCTTTTTGAAACAGTAAATTTAGTTCAAGATGAAAAGAAATATTTTTCTATTTTTTGCCTTCCTGTCCTTTGGTCTTCTCGTAAAAGCACAGGGTTTCAGCAGCGTCGATGCCGTCGTGAATTGGGGCAATGGAAAAGCCTATTTTTTCAAAGGCAACCAATACATTCGATATGACATTGCAACAGACCGCGCCGATCAGGGTTATCCGCAACCGTTCAACGCAAGTACCTGGCCTGGAGTGGGTAACTATTGGTCCAGCGTCGATGCCGTCGTGAATTGGGGCAATGGGAAAGCCTATTTTTTCAAGGGGAACCAATACATCCGCTACGACATCGCCGGCAATCGTGCCGATGAAGGCTACCCTAAATATATCAGCGAGACCACATGGCCTGGCGTTGGAAACATTTGGTCTAGCATCGATGCCGTCGTGAATTGGGGCAATGGAAAGGCCTACATGTTTCAAGGCAATCAATACATACGCTATGACATCGCCGCCGACAGGGCCGACGCTGGCTACCCGCAACCGATCAACGCAAGCACTTGGCCCGGAATTGGTAACGTGTGGAACGGCATCGATGCCGCCGTCAATTGGACAGGGGGGAAGATCTTCTTTTTCAAGGGCAATCAGTACACACGCTACAATGTTGCCGCTGACAAAGTCGATGAAGGCTACCCGCGTTCGATCAATAACACGACTTGGCCTGGGCTAGGACCCGTTACAAGTTCTAAGTAATCTCCGTGACAAAAAGGGTTTTTTCTCAGACCATGAGCCCCGAATTTGCCAGCAGCGATGATCTGCGACATTGAAGTCCGTAGCGTATGGTCGCTCCAATTGCTTAAGAATGTGAAACTATTTTGATCAACAATTTCCCTGTCAAGAACCCGCAGTCACAAGCTGCGGGTTTTTGCATGCCCGTCCCTGATGCCTCCGCAAAAAAGCCATGGAAAAGTGGATGCGCCTCAGTTCCAATCGGTGATGGCAATCCCGGCACATTGTATTGAATTTGCGGACAAAAGTGTTACAAAATCGAGCAAGGGATCAGGCATAGGATTTCTCTTGCGTATCAACGCCCAGGAATTGCATACCCCTCGCGAAAATTTCAGGCATCAATTATCGTGATCCTCCCGCAGTCAAAATGGTAGCCGATCCCCCAAAAATCGAATGGAATATTGCGTGCTCGTAAAGCGGGCGGGATGAAAATCTTCCTCTTGGCAAGCTGCTCAGATTTCAAAAATCATTGATTTCAATGATGGAAACCGTACATAAGCACCATCGACAGCCTCAAAACCATCTAAATCAACGATTGACCAATGACGAACCGCGCCTCAACTTTGTACTGTTCGTTGTTCATCAAGAATCACCAACGTTTTCAACACAGTAGTATTTGAAGGAGAGAATTCTGTGCGGGTTTTGCATTTCGCAGGCTCCAGCATGAACCAACAATTATTTTTCAATTTAAAATCAATATGAAGACACGTATTTTCCCCCTTGTGATTGCAGCCTTGCTTCTTACCGCAGGCACAATTTTCGCACAGATTCCACAAGGAATCAATTACCAGGCCGTCGTGCGCAACAACAGCGGTGTGGTCGCGGCGAGCAGTCCGGTCACCTTCCGTTTCAGCTTCCGTGAAAGCTCCTCTGGCGGCACCGTTCGCTATTCCGAGACCTTTGCCACGACGACCGATGCCTTTGGCATGGCCAATGTCGTGTTGGGTACAGGCACACCCGTCACGGGTACATTTGCCGCCGTCGATTGGTCGCTGCCCAATTTCCTCGAATCGGAAATCGACCTTACGGGCGGTTTTGTAAGCTTGGGTACCAACCCATTCCAAAGCGTGCCTTATGCCTTGAATCCTGGTCCAGCTGGCCCTGCGGGTGCGGCGGGTGCGGCTGGTCCTACGGGGCCCATTGGCCCACAAGGCCCGATTGGACTTGATGGCCCGACCGGCTTGACAGGTGCCACTGGCCCTGCTGGCCCGACCGGCTTGACAGGTGCCGTTGGCCCTGCTGGCCCGACTGGCTTGACAGGAACGACTGGCCCTGCTGGCCCGACCGGCTTGACTGGTGCTGCGGGCCCGACTGGCTTGACAGGTGCGGCTGGCGCAACTGGCCCGACTGGTGCGACTGGTCTGCTTCCCAATGGCGCAGCCGCAGGCAATTCCCCATACTGGAATGGCACGGCTTGGGTCGTGAACAACAGCAACATCTTCAACAATGGCGGCAACGTCGGCATCGGAACCTTGACGCCCGCCAACAAACTCTCCATTATCGCAAATTCAGCGCAAGGGGTAGGCATCTACTCTGGCAATACCTTGAATACGTTTTTGACAATCGGCAAAAACACCACGGGTGAGATGACGCTGGGTGTGCCCGATGGCCCCAATAATTTCATGAACGGCACGGTCGCTGGCGACGGCGTATTGCGTGTGGAAGATCCGGCCAAGAAACTGGTCTTTGGCGGAGGGGCTGGCAGCAACCCTACAATGGTTGTGACGGGTAGCGCCATTGGCAATGTCGGCATCGGTACCGCGACCCCCAACTCTATCCTGCACATCGTTTCTCCATTGTCTGGAACAGTCGCTGCTGCCATCCAATTCCTAGCCCCCAACATGCCTACAAATGGTATTGCGGTCTATGTGATGGGTAAGAACACAGCAACGACAGGCAACCAAGGTGAATTGCGCTACTCCTATTTTGGCGATGGCAACGTGCAAAACAGTTGGAACTTTGGATTCAACAACGTGCAACCCTTTGTGAATTTTTGTGCCAACACCCGCGTGGGCATTGGCAGCAGTTTCACGACTCCCGGCGGGCTGTTTGAATTGAACCTCGACCAGGGCCGCAAGCCTAGCACAAGCACCTGGACAATTACCTCCGATGCCCGCCTCAAGAACATTGAAGGAGAATATACCAAGGGCCTTGCAGAGATCATGCAATTGCGCCCGATAGCCTATCACTACAAAAACACCGAAGGCCGCAAGTTTGAGGCTGAGGTGCTCAAGACGTAAGCGATCGGTTTCAGCGCCCAAGAGGTACAACAGATCTTTCCAGAGTGTGTCGGTACAGACGACGACGGTTACTTGAACCTGAACATTCACGCGATCTTGATCGCACAAGTGAATGCGATCCAAGAGCTCAAGACCGAAATCGATGCCAAAAACGCAAGCATCCAATCCTTGCAAAACGACTTCAATGCCCTCAAAGTCGAAGTCGCAGCGATGAAAAACAATCAGTGATCGTGTCCCATTCCTATCACAAGAATATGAAAACACTGATCCTAATGTTCACCCTGCTCATCCCGAGCTTTATGATGGCCCAAAGCGTCGAGCGCAAGGTCATCGCCTCGGGCGGCACCAACACCGTCACCGCGACAGGGGTGCAAGTCTCCCAAACCGTCGGCGAAGTGATGGTCAAGAGCTTCACTCCCGGCAGCCTCATCGTCACGGAGGGCTTTCAGCAAGGCAGCTCGACCCTGATCGGAATTGCAAATGGATTTGATGCCACGACCTTCACCATTTTTCCCAATCCTGTGGGCGATCTGCTGAATCTGCGCATCACCTCCACGCAATCGCTGGACCTGCAACTCTCGTTTTGCGACATGCTCGGCAAGCAGATCGCGATCCCCTCGCAGCGCGTCACGGTCGATGGCAGCCGCAACGAATCTTTTGATTTCTCTGTCGTGACCACGGGCATCTACATGCTCATGGTTCGCGATATGGCATCTGGCAGCGTGAAGTCGCTCCAAGTGCGCAAAGTGGACTGATCCCGATTGCGCAATATATTCTTTGATCCAAACCCCGCAGTCACAAGCTGTGGGGTTTGGCATGTTTGTTTCTGATGCATTTCCTAGCGTCAGCCATGTGCGTGCGTGGCTGATCGATTGAGCCTTGCGTGGGTGCGAAGGCTTACGCAGATGCAATGTGTCGGGCCGCTGGCGCGTGGATTTCGGTTTGCCGGAGGCAAATGCCTGTCCCGCAGAAGGCGGGGGTGGAACGTCCTTCGGCGGGACGCCTCGGACTCGACGATCGGGATGACAACCAGTAAGCCAAATTTATTGTCTTTTCGACCGGAGTCTTTTGGTATTTGCAAGGCTCTGAAAGAGCCGTAGCAAATGCCAAAAGACGTAGCGGAGAAATCTAGCGTGTAGAAACACCTTGCGTTCAGTAGCTTTGCAGATGAGCAGTCGCTTGCCCGTAACGCATCAAATCTTGCGCTGAGTAGGAATGCTCCTGCGATACGGGTTAGCGGGAGGTGTTTCTGGGTTCATCCCGCATTTCATGCGGGACCGCTGCGTGATCGGGTCCCCACCTTGCGAGGGCGCAGCGCTACGCTCCCTCGATCACTCCGGTACCAATGACAAGTGATGTATTATTCAGATAATCAGTAAGTTGAAAAATTGAATAAATTCGTTGTGAAGGGATCGTGTTGCTGCTGGGCAGGGGGTGTATCTGTGCTCAAGATCCCTCGGCTACGCTCGGGATGACAGGTGGGTTTGTCATTCGATCAAAAGGCAAATCCCATTTGTGTCCACTCGAAAAGACAAGCCTTGTACTCACTACTGGTCAAGTTGCCGGTCGGCATAATTTATTTTTATTCCCTAATCATTCAATCCCTTCCCATTGAAAATCTGCGGCATGCACTTTTCAATCCTTGAAAGCCGCGTTGGGGATTGTTTTGCGGCAGAAAAATAGAGCATATAGCCTCTTTGCCGCCCAGGCGTCAAAGCCTCAAAGGCAGCTTTGAAGGCAGGGTCTTCATCCAAGATTTGCTGTAACTCGTCAGGAAATACCAATTCCTTACCCTTTTGAAACGCCACTTTTAAGCCCGCTTTTTCCACTTCAATGGCTTCAAAAATATAAGCTTTTAGGATTGCTTCCATCTGGGTGATTTCCCGTGCATCAGTGAATTTGATCAGACGCACAGCTTGGGTATGCTCACCAGGTTTTTCCAAAATGCCATCTTCATCCGCCAACAAGGCACCTTTGAAAAAGCTGAGTGCACAATATCCCTTGAATGCAGCGAGAATGAGGACGTTGCTATTCTGAAAGCTGTAACACGGGACACCCCATTTCAATTCTTCGTTGAGGCCACAGTCCAGCAAAATTTTTCTCAATATGGCCAATAATTCCGGCCGTTGATGGACTTTGCATGCGGGTGTACCCCCGAGCGGGCAACGCCCGCAGCCCTCGGTGAAATATGGATCAACTGTAGGATTCATGCTTTTGTAGTGGATGTGCTGGAAACAATGGAATATTTTTAGATCAATTGAAGGTATGAGAATTGCCTAATCGTCCAATCCTTTTCCATTGAGGATTTGTTCCATACATTTTTCGACCCTCGAAATTCGTGTCTTGGATTGTTTGGGTGCAGAAAAATAGAGATGATAGCCGCGCTGTCTCCCTGGCGTCAACGCCTCAAAAGCAATTTTCAAGGCAGGGTTTTCATCCAATTTCTGCTTGAATTCATCCGAAAGTGCGAATTCCGCAGTCTGCTTATACTGCACCTTGAGACCAGATTTTTCCACCTCCATGGCTTCATAAATATGGGCCTTCACGGTAGCCTGCAGCGCTATGATCTCTTGAACGCTGGTAAACCGTATTTGGCGTGTTGCCTGCGTATTTTCTGTCTGTTGTACCAGAATGCCGTGAACGTCATCTAGCAAGGCACCTTTGAAAAACAAAAGCGCACAATATTCTTTGAATACATGGATCAGGACGATATTGCTTTTCTGAAAGGTGTAGCTAGGAACGCCCCACTTCAATTCTTCATTCAGCTCACAATCAAGCACGATACTTCTCAATTGCCTGATTTCTTCCTGCCATTGCTTCGCCTTGTCAAAATAAAAATCAACTTTGGGATTCATACTATTCATTTATTGCGTGAGGGGAATGATTTTTCTGTCTTCAGGCCTCAAGTACCACGAGCTTACTGTGAGGATAAGCAATAGGAGCGGAGGTAAGACGTCCTTGAGGGGATCGCCCACAGCGATATGCGAAATGATCGCTCCAACCATGGCAAAAAAGAAGCCGGCATAAGCCCATTCCTTCAGCAATGGAAATTTGGGAACAAGTACGGCCACAACCCCCAACAGCTTCCAAACGCCGATGATGGTGAGCACATAGACGGGATAGCCTAGATGCAGGATGTTGGCAACATCGTCATCCATTTTGATCAATTGTACAATTCCGGTTGAGAGCATTCCCAATGCAAGCCAGAGCGTCGCAATCCAATAAATAATCTTCTTTCGCTTCGTCATCATTGTCGAAAATTCAGGTGTGAAATAGGCCTTCCAATCGGTTATGTGCCATGTTGATGCCTTGCGCAAAGGGCAATTTCAGCAATTGGTCTCTGGATGCAACTGATCTAAAAACGATCTGCATTGTAAGCTTACTCGTTGTATCCGTAAGCTGCTCAAAGTCCAAAAACTCAAGCTGGACGGGAAAGGGCGTATTCTCCATTTCAAATGTGCGCGAGATTTTTTCGTTCGGGCAAAACTCGTGGATGACACCACTGAACCTATGTTTGTTGCCTTGGGGATCGGTGGTTTCAAATTGGTAGCTACCGAATTTATTACTTTCGAGTTTTAGCACTTTGGTTCCCATCCATTGTGCTACGATCGTGGGTTCTATGTACGCCTTGAAAAGTAATTCCAAGGGAATATCAAATTCCCTGAAAATCATCAATTCCTGTTTGCCATCTTCAGCTACGATTTTAGTCTTTCGTTCCATGGCTATTTTGATTGATCTTTTTTCATGATGGCTTCCAATTGATTAAATCGATCGTCCCACAACTTGTGAAAGGGTTCAATAAAATCAGCGATCTCCTTGATCTTGAAAGGATTGAAATGATAATAGACTTCTCTGCTGTTTTGCTCCTGCGCGAGCAAGTCGCATTCAGTGAGAATCTGTAAGTGTTTGGAGATCGTCGGTCTTGCAGAGTCAAAGTTTGCGGCGATCGCACCTGCAGTCATGGATTGCGAGGCGACCAAGAGCAGGATGGCCCTCCTCGTCGGGTCTGCAATCGCTTGAAATACGTCACGTCTGAGTTTCATTGAGTAACTATTTTACTGCAAATATATATGTAGCCATTTGGCTACGCAAATTTATTTTGTGTAGGCCATCGACTATTTGCGAAGTTCAGTCGCGACAGCAGGCGTCGCTGAAAACGATATTCCTGTACCGCAAAGGATGCTCGTACCTCATCATCGGGTGTACGATCCCGCTCAAGGAACGGGCGCTGG
>JANORP010000392.1:0-12295 GCA_031415375.1 Bacteroidota bacterium
CAGTGAAGCTACTAAAGACAGCTGACAAGTCTCAACAATGTCTATCGTATTGCCGCAAAGCTTGAAACTGATGACGGCTCGCATTCAAGATGGTTTGGACCTCGTCTTGGAGGAGGTAGAGAAATGAATTGAAGGGAACGACCAGCGTCTTGATGCCCGTCTTTTTGTCTTGCAATTTGTGCTTTTGCAATTTCACATGCTCCTCCAGCGGCGACCGCAGCAGGTTTTCGTAATCCTCGGTGATGGCATAAAATCTCCACTGGTCGATGTTCTTGCCTTTGTATAAGTAGTAGCCGAGTGCATAGCCGCCGATCGGATCGACCCAAGCCAATTCGCAAGTGGCATTGCATCGGCCGCATTGCCGCGTGCTTGCTGGCTTGAACTCATTGCCGAGATAGGTCATCGCGCTGTCTTTGGCATCCAAGGCTGGACAAAATGAGATGGCAACCTGCGCGCTTGCCGCCAAGCCAAATACCCACGCAAAAATGAAAAAAGTAGCAATTCTATGCATGCATCGTCGGAATAGGAGGTCAAGATAGGCACCAATTGCCAAACCGCAAATGATGGCCCTACATCCATGCCGAAATCAGGCGCTTTCGGGACAATTCTTTGGATGAATTGCTCAGCCAAATTTTGTGCCGCCAGCGAAAAAACCACGCTCCCCTCCGCTCCAAAAAAATCCCTATCTTACGACCACGCAGCCCAAAGCCGCGACTTCAAAAAAATATGCGCAACAAAATCTGGATCGTCGCCGTCGCACTGTCAACTGCCCTATTTGTGTATGGCATCCTCACCACAGACGGCAATGATATAGCCATCCTTTGGCTGGTGATCGGCATCTTGGGACTCATCTTCACCTATATGTGGATGATGTTTTTCAGGGATATGTGGCGCACGCGACGGGTGCTCAAAAATGGCGAACCAGGCAGGGCGCGGGTGCTGCGCATGTTTGAAACAGGCATCACGATCAATGACAATCCCATGGTCAAGCTCGAAATGGAGGTGACGCCACAGCGAGGCCCGACTTACATCGCCACGAGCAAGACGGTGGTCTCGCGCTTGAACCCGATGATGTATGGGCCGGGGACGGTGGTGGCGGTGAAGATCGACCGTCAGGATCCGCAACTCGTGGTCGTCGATCCCGACGCCACGGCAAGCGGCTCTACAGGCGGCATGTCGAGCGAGTCCACCGTCAACGCAGGCGCCGATGCCAAACGCAATGCGGCGATGAGCGAACTCATCATGGATTCTGAAAAAATCCGTGCAGAAATGATGGTTTCGGGAAAAGATGCCGTGGGTACCATCTTGAGTTCGTGGTCGCTCGATGTCAATGTGAACAATATGGCGACGGCCATGGAGTTTTTGGTGGAGGTCGATCTGCCTGGCAAGCCTGCCTTCAAGGTTGAAATCAAAGGCGTAGTCGCAAATGACAACATGGCCAAATACGCCGTCGGCACCCGCGTCAAACTCAAATACGATCCCGCAGACCCCAAAAACCGCATCACGATTATCGGCGTAGCTTGAGGATAGGAAACTAAGATTTGAGCGTGACGCTCATCCCAAAATCCCTTGGCGGGCATCTCCGCCCAATTTGTCGTGTACACAGACAGCCCGCCCAAAATATCCCGCTATATTTGTGCCCTCTATCCTATTGAATATGGCTCAGAAAATAAGAACGGATTGGACGCTTGACGAGGTGAGCGCGATTTACAACAAGCCTTTGCTGGACCTGATTTTCGAGGCGGCGACGGTACACCGTGCCAATGGCGACTACGCTGAAGTACAGGTGAGTAGCCTCATTTCTATCAAGACAGGCGGCTGTAAAGAGGACTGCTCCTACTGCCCACAGGCGGCCCGCTACAGCACGGGGGTGGATGTGGAACCGCTCATGTCGGTGGCGACGGTAAAGGCGAGGGCCGAATTGGCCAAGGCCAATGGCGCTTCCCGACTTTGCATGGGGGCGGCGTGGCGCGAGGTACGCGACAACCGCGATTTTGAGCGGGTGTTGGAGATGGTGACCGAGGTCAATGAGATGGGCCTTGAGGTCTGCTGCACGCTGGGCATGCTCACATACGAGCAAGCACAGCGCCTCAAAGACGCGGGCTGCTTTGCCTACAACCACAACATCGACACGTCGAGCGACAATTATACCAATATCATCACCACCCGCACGTTTGAGGATCGCCTTGGCACCCTCGACAATGTGCGCAAGGCCAAACTCAGCGTCTGCTGTGGCGGCATCGTGGGCCTCGGCGAGACCGACGACGACCGCATCAAAATGCTCCACACGCTCTCCACCATGGAGCAGCATCCCGATTCCGTGCCGATCAATGCCCTCGTCGCCGTCAAAGGCACGCCTTTGGAAAACAATGAAAAGGTCGGCATCGACGAAATGCTGCGCATGATTGCCGCAGCCCGCATCCTCATGCCCAAGAGCGTGGTGCGCCTCTCGGCTGGCCGCAATGAAATGAGCATCGCCGAGCAGGCCCTCTGTTTCATCGCTGGTGCCAATTCGATTTTTGCGGGCGAAAAATTGCTCACGACCCCCAATCCCGACTTTGACACCGACATGCAGAT
The DNA here is from genome assembly GCA_031415375.1 of Bacteroidota bacterium. Lineage (GTDB taxonomy): Bacteria > Bacteroidota > Bacteroidia > J057 > JADKCL01 > JADKCL01. The sequence continues at coordinate 2,578 of JANORP010000392.1, forward strand.
GTTCAAGATGCTGGGATTGACGGCGCGCAAACCGTTCAAGGAGCCCGTCGTGCAGCCAGAAATCGCTGATGTCAATGTCTGAACAACGCGCCGGAGATGCGTTTTTGAGGCTCCGGCTGGAGGACAGGGCAAGCAAGGGCCTGCTGCGCAAATTGGTCTTGCCCCAAGGCAAGGTCGATTTCAGCTCCAACGATTACCTTGGTTTCGCCCGCCTGCCCGAGCTGTACGCCCACACAGGCACGCATGACCGCGCAGGTGCGACGGGTTCGCGGCTGATCTCGGGAAATAGCGCCGAGGCCATCGCGGCAGAAAAGGCCGTGGCGGCCTTTCATGGCACCGAGGCAGCGCTCATCTTCAATTGCGGCTACATGGCCAATGTGGGCTTGCTCTCGGCCATCGCGACCCGCACCGACACATTCGTTGTCGATGAATATGTGCATGCCAGCATCGTCGATGGTATCGCGATGAGCCCAGCCACCAAATTCAGGTTTCAGCACAACGATGTCGCAGCGCTGTCGCAAAAACTGGCGCGGGCACAGGGCAATATTTTTGTCGTCGTCGAATCCTTGTATTCGATGGATGGCGACACGGCACCGCTCGCGGAAATGGCGGAAGTCTGTGCGCACTACGGGGCGCACCTGATCGTGGACGAGGCGCATGCATTGGGCGTCTGCGGCCCAGACGGGCAGGGCTTGGTCGGCGAATTTCAATTGCAAGACCGTGTATTTGCCTGCGTTTACACCTACGGCAAGGCGCTGGGCTTGCATGGTGCCGCCGTCACAGGCAGTCAGACATTGATCGACTATTTGGTGAATTTTGCACGCGCATTTGTCTATTCCACCGCGATGCCACCCGCTGCCTATGCCCAAATCGAGACGGCTTATGGTCGCCTGCCAAGCGCACCACGTGAGCGCCTCTTTGGCTTGATCGTCGCCTTCAGAGCTGCTGCCCGCCAACTCCCCGACTGGGCATTTCTGGACAGCAATTCCCAGATTCAAGGTTTGATTGTGGGTGACAATGCATTGGCGACTGCCCTCTCGGCCCATCTTTGGGCTGCAGGCATCTATGCCAAAGCCATCTTGTCGCCGACGGTTCCCGTGGGGACAGAGCGCCTACGCATCTGCCTGCATGCCCACAATACACTTCAGGAAATTGATCAGTTTTTTGCAGCCCTCAACCAATTTCGTGTATGAGCTATAGCATCGTCGGCATCCATACTGGCATCGGCAAGACCGTGTGCAGCGCCGTGCTATGTCAGGCGCTGGGTTATGACTATTGGAAACCCGTGCAAGCGGGTGAATTGGAGGCGACCGACAGCCATTTTGTGGCGACGCATGTGGCGCATCCACACTGTAAAATCCATCCCGAAAGGCATCGTTTGCAGACGCCCGCCTCGCCCCATTATGCAGCGGCATTGGAGGGAATCACCATTTCAGCCGCAGATTTTGCATTGCCTGCGACCGACAATGGCTTGATCGTCGAGACAGCAGGCGGCTTGATGAGTCCGCTCGCGAAGGGTTTCCTCAATGTGGACTTGGTCGCGCAGCTGACCCTGCCCGTCATTTTGGTCTCCCACAATTATCTGGGCAGCATCAACCACACCCTGCTCACGCATGCCGTATTGCAGCAGCGCAATATCGAGGTGCAAGGAATCGTTTTTGTCGGGGATGCCACGCCCGCCAGCGAATCTTTCGTCTTGGAAGCCACACAGTTGCGGCATTTGTTCTCCATTCCATTGTTTGCACACATGGATGCCGCTGTGATCGCAACATTTGCCCAAAACCTGCACCTTGCCTTATGACAGCTGCCGCGACAAATCCGATATGGCATCCCTTTACGCAGATGAAAATCGCTGCGCCGCCGATTGAGATTGCCTCCGCCAAAGACACCCTATTGTATGCCAGCGATGGCCGGCAATTCATCGATGCCATTTCCTCTTGGTGGGTCAATCTCCACGGCCATTGCAACCCTGGGATCGCCCAGGCGATTGCAGCGCAAGCACAGCAACTGGAACAGGTGATTTTTGCGGGCTTCACGCATGCCCCGGCGCAGCAGCTCGCGCAGCGCCTGGTCGAGGTTCTCCCAGACGCAATCACCAAAATATTTTTCTCAGACAATGGCTCCACGGCCGTGGAGGTGGCGCTCAAACTTGCTTTGCAATATTGGCACAACCAAGGCATCACCCACAAAACCAAGATTATAGCCTTTGAAAATGCCTACCATGGCGACACCTTTGGCGCGATGAGTGTGGGCGGCCGCAGTGCCTTCAGTGCCCCTTACGAACCGCTGCTGTTTGAGGTCGCCTTTTTGCCGACTCCCAATCCCGGCAATCGCGCATCGGTGCTGGCGCAAATGACGGGTTTGCTGGCCCAGGGCGATGTGGCGGCTTTGATCTTTGAACCGTTGGTGCAAGGCGCAGGCGGCATGCTGATGTATGCCGCAGCGGATTTGGATCCATTGCTGGCTTTGGCGCAGGCTGCGGATGTGATCTGCATCGCCGACGAGGTGATGACGGGTTTTGGCAGGACAGGCAAGACATTTGCCAGCGACCACCTGCAGCACAAGCCCGACCTCATCTGCCTCTCCAAAGGCATCACTGGCGGATTCATGCCGCTGGGCGTGACGGCCTGTGCGCAATATATTTACGACGCTTTTTATTCCGAGGCGATGTCCAAGACTTTTTTCCATGGGCATTCCTATACCGCCAATCCGCTGGCTTGCGCTGCCGCCAATGCCAGCCTGACGCTACTGCTTGCCGCAAATTGTCAAGCGCAAATAGCAGCCATCGTCGCGCGACACGCCGCCTTTGCCAGCCAAGTCGCTGCCAAGGGCATCGTCAAGGAAATTCGGCAGCAAGGCACCATCCTGGCGATCGAGTTTGCGACACAAGGTTCCACCTCCTATTTTCATCCGCTGCGTGATGAAATCTATGACTTCTGCCTTTCCAGGGGCGTGCTCATCCGCCCCCTCGGCAATGTCGCCTATCTGATGCCGCCCTATTGCATTACGACTGCGGAACTCACGGCAGTCTATGGGGTACTCACCGCATTGATCGACAGCTTGAACCACAAATATTTACCTGCATAATTCCCGATGGAAAAATTCATCCAACAGATCATCGCCAGCCCCCATCTCCATGCCCGATGGCTCAATACCTTGTCGATGATGGAAAATGCGGGCGCCCGCAAAATCAAGGCTTGCGAAGACCCTGTCTTTGTGAATGAGATCATCCTCAAACATGCTGCCGAGGAGGCGCGGCACGCCTATTTCCTCAAGAAACAAATCGCCAAAATCGAGGCCCATGCCTGCCCCACCTACGAGCGCGCCTACTTGCTCGCGCCCAGCACAAGCTACCACTACCTCAATGCACTCGACGTGCACGTATGCCGCTACCTCAAGCGGGAATTTGGCTATCAATATCAGCAGCTCAAATATGCGGCCTACCTCCTCGTGACTTATGCGATCGAGGTGCGCGCCGACGCCTTGTACCCTGTGTATCAGGCAGCATTGACCGAGGCACGGAGCAAGGTCACCGTCCACAGCATCATCGCCGAGGAAAAAAATCACCTCGCCGAAATGACCACGCAATTGAAAGCATTCTCCCCCGATTGGGAGGCCATGACCACCCATGCCGTCGCCATCGAGACACAATTGTGGGAGCGTTGGCTCGCCGACCTCGCCACCTTGGTGGCCGTGGCATCGTGATGCTCGATGTTTTCTGAAGCGTTCCAACCGAAGAAATGCAAGGCCCTTGGCCCAAGGGCGATTGATTTCAGCGTGCAACATTTCAGGGGAGCCCACTGCCATTTTCTTACTGGGCATTTCGGCTTATAGCAATTGATATTGAGCCGTTTATGCCGGAGGCAAATGCCTGTCCCGCAGAAGGCGGGGGTCGATAGCCCTGCGGCCCCCGCCTTGCTGCGGGACAGGCAGAGGCCTTGGGCTCGGATTCGATTCATTCCTCTCATCGATAGCCCTGCGACCCCCGCCTTGCTGCGGGGCAGGCAGAGGCCTTGGGCTCAGGCTCTGAAATCGTCGTTTCTGAACAAAAATTGCGTGAAGCCATCTTGCAAATTCCATCATCCGGACAATCCCAATCTCCCTTGAAATAGGGAGTCGCCTTCCCCATTTCAAGGGAGATCCCCCACCGAAACGAAGCAGATATTTGTGGTGAATCACACTATATTACCACGAAGTCAAAATGAAAAGAGCACTGATTGTTGGGATCAATGATTACCCCAACTCGCCGTTGCGCGGATGCGTCGATGACGCCAAGAAAATGTTTGCATTGCTCTCCAAAAACGGCGATGGATCAAACAACTACGATTGCAAACTGATCACCTCAGAAAACCAAACCATGGTCTCCAAGACTTTTTTAGAAGAGTCCCTGGAGCAATTGCTCATCCCCGACACTGACGCTGCCATCTTCTATTTTTCGGGTCATGGCAGCCGCAATCTACTCGGTGGATTTATCGCGACACAAGATGCCCAAAAACCATCGCAAGGCTACCCTTTTCACGATCTACAAACCTTGATTATGAAGTCGCCGATCAAGGAAATCACGCTCATTTTGGACTGTTGCTACGCTGGCGGTCTTGGAAACGACGAGCTTGGAGACGATACCACGGTCGAGTTGCGGGAAGGCGTCACCATCATGGCTGCCTGCCAGCCAGGCCAATATTCGATGGAAAACGCAGAAGGCGGCGTCTTCACCTCCCTGATCGTCAATGCATTGGAAGGCGAGGCGGCAGACATTACAGGGCGCATCACGCTGGCGAGCATTTACAACCATGCCGACGGACTCCTCACTGCTTGGGATCAGCGGCCATTGTTCAAAGCCCACATTTCCCAAATGCAACCCCTGCGAACAGTTGACTCCAATTTCCACTTTGCCGAGTTAAGTCGCCTCCACAAGCTATTTCCCACGATCGACCATCAGATCAGACTCTGCCCAGCACATGAACCCTCGGCCGAGCCCCGGGATGCCGAGCGCGAGGCAGATTTCACCATGCTGCAACGCTTTCGCTCCGCGAACTTGGTTGAACCGGTATTGCCGCATATCCACATGTATTTTACCGCCATGGAAAGCGGCCGCTGCAAGCTCACCCCACAAGGCCGATTTTATTGGCGGATGGCAGAACGAAACGGACTCTGAAAAGCAGGACAACCCAAGCAGTCGCAATGTTTTAGGAATGAATTAAAATTAACCCATTGTCCCCATGAAAAAAGCACTCATCGTTGGCATCAACGACTACCCCACGGCACCACTCAAGGGTTGTGTCGCTGATGCCAAATACATGCATCAACTCCTGGCGCTGAATGGCGATGGCACCCCCAATTTCGACGCCCGGATTATCACCTCCGAAAACCAAGCTTGCGTGACCAAGGGACTGCTGGAAGCGCAATTGGAGCTGCTGTTGATGCAAGATGCCGACGCTGCCATCTTCTACTTTTCAGGACATGGAAGCCGCAATATCCTAGGCGGATATTTGGTCACCCAAGACGCCACCAAGACCAATCATGGGTATCCATTTCACGATTTGCAGACCTTGCTCTTAAAATCGCCCATACGGGAGATCACCATCATCTTGGACTGCTGTTATTCGGGCGCATTTGGCAATGACGAAACGGGCAACGGGCAACGTGTGGAATTGCGAGAAGGCATCACCATCATGGCCGCAAGTCACCCCACGCAATTGGCCATGGAAAACAGCAGCGGCGGCATATTTACGTCCCTGCTCATCGATGCCCTGCACGGCGAGGCCGCCGATATTACGGGCAAGATCACCTTGGCGGGCATCTATCACCATATCGACGGCCTGCTCACCGCCTGGGATCAGCGGCCACTTTACAAGGCCCATGTTTCGCAGATGCTGCCGATTCGCACCGTGCAACCGCAATTTCAATACCAAGAGTTGTTGCGGCTCATCACCTTGTTTCCGACGAGCGACCACGAGATTCGCCTCAGCCCAGCCTACGAGCACACCATAGAACCACGCGACCCCGTCAAAGAAGAAGAATTTGCCTTGTTGCAAAGATTGCGCGACGCCCGCCTCATAGCGCCCGTCGCACCCCATAAGCATCTCTTCACAGCCGCCGTCGAGAGCGGCCGCTGCCATCTCACCCCCAACGGCCGGTTTTATTGGAAAATGATGTCCAAAAATCGGGTTTGAAGTGCAGTGGGTAATTTGGGTTTGCTGTGATTCAGTCCAATTCAATTGCCCAGAAGAGCCGACCCCAAATAGCCATCCGGCCCACTTAGGAATCAAATTCCCCCGAAAAAGGGAGCATTTATCCCATTCAACAGGGAGCTTATGCACCCAAAATCAGCCTAAATTTAAATCAATCAAAAGCACCAATTGCCACGTCGAAATGCCACTCGTCTTTATCAGCTACAACCGCAAGGACGGTAAATATGCCAAGGCGCTCAGCGACCAAATGAAGGCGCGGGGGATCGCAGTATTCCTTGATGTGGACAGCATCGCCCCCTCGCAGCAGTTTCCCAAGGCGACAGCGGATTCGATTGCAAAATGCGACCTGCTGCTACTATTGTGGTCACACAACTCCGCAGCCTCGCATTTCGTGACCGATGAATGGAATATTGCACTGGCCTGCAAAAAGGCGATTTTCCCCGTGCTACTGGACAATTGCCCCCTTCCAGCAGCGCTGACCGCGATCAATGCTTGGCAGTGGAGCTCGGCGGTGAAGTTGGCGAATCGGGTGGTGGGGTTGGTGATGCCGGGGGAAGGAAACAGCGCAGCGATCAAGGCCGATCACGCTCCAAAGAATGGGCGTCGCGTTTGGATCATGGGCATTGTGATTGTGATCCTTTTGACAGGGATAATAGCTTTATTGCCAGCGGCATTGACGTGGCAGGCGCAAATAGGGCCGGTAATCTTTCCGCCAGATCCAATTTCTAAGGGGCCTGATAGTCTGCCCACTCCACCGCCAAGGAAAGATACTGTCATTCCAAAACCTAAGAAAATCCTCCTTTCAGGGGAGATCTTTGACGATAGGAGTGGTACGAAATTGCAAGGGGTGAAAGCCTGCGCCGTTGCTTATGACAGCGAAGGGCAAACGATCTCCAGCCCTCCATGTGTGACGACGAACTCCTTTGGGCACTATGAAATCGAATTTACTGCTGGGAATGTGCAAAATATTGATGTCGCGATCGATGGAAGTGCAATAGGATATGCCAGCAGAATCATCCCCATGGATCCAAAAAGTGACATGAGAAAACGTCAACTATTATTGAGAAGGATATGAGAAAATTTCTACCCATCAGAATGCTCGCTGCCTTGCTTTTTACTTTTCTACATGCCCAAGGGCAAGTAGTCCCTGAGCATGTCACCAGGATTTTCATGCTGAATGGTGCCACGGGTGAACCATTGAACGGCTGTGAGGCACTGGTAAGCTGCAAACTCAGCACTACAGGGGTCGTCGTGATTGAAAACATGAATGGCACTAGCACCGACGCCTTCCCAACCAACCCCTATCCCGTTGGTTCTGAATTGGAAATTATCCTTACTAAGCCAGGTTTCCAACGCCATGTGCTGCAACATGTCGTGAGTCTTGACGATATGGCCAATCGCATTGATGTGCGCCTCTTGCCGCTCGCCGTCGATACGGTGGGGTTGGTGATCGAAGGCGACCTCAGCTTCATGGAAGACGGAATACGTCAAGTCGTACAAGGAGAAAGCGTCCGCATTTTCACGCTGAACGGCGTGATCAATGTTGAGGTTGATCAAAATGGATTCTTCCACAAGGAGCTGACTGACAAGGATCTTGCAGGGAAAGACTCATTGAAAGTTCGCGCTGCTTATGCTGGTATCCGATTTGAACCGCAAGACATCTTTATTTCCACCAAGGCACACTATAAACTCGCCAATTTCCAGCTCGTTCCCAAGACAGAATTGGTGACCTTGGAAGTGGAGGTAAAAGACAGTCTCATCGGGAATCCACTCGCGAATGCGCATCTACGCATCTACCAAGCCGGGCGCCTGCTTGCAGAGGGAAATACCACTGTGCATGGCTATTACAAGACCGAGTCACGATTTTCGAAGTTGCATGATAGCCTTGATATACAGGTATTCAGGGAAGGGTATGGTGGCACCGCACAGTCAGTGCCGATTTCCAACAACAAGGTGATATTTGAATTGCGTTCGACCCACATCAAGCTGTACGGCACTATCGCAGATACCAAGAAGGCACTGTTGCAAGTGCAAATCAAAATCGATTCCACAATCGTCACCACAGTTCAGGCAAGTGAATCTGGCAACTGGGAAATCAGCATTCCCCGAGATAGAATTGCCAAAGCCAAAACCATCACAGTCTTCGTGGACGACCAAAATACGTCTGGAGAGCAGCAAAAATTAGTCGCCGAAATCCTCCAAGAAAATCTGGTCGAGTTTCCTGCCATCGATCCCAAATCCAGAGCCGCAAAGTGGCGGAGTCAGATCAATTTTGGATTTGGATTGGGTTTGGATCCGATTAATAAACCGCCTCTTCCTCCACCATTTATCTCCTTCAAATATTGGTCAAGATATCTGTACCCCAATTTGGATTTGATGATTGGAATCCGCCAGATTCCGAATTTGCTTGTCGGTATCGGCTATCAAAAAATGCAGATTTTATTTAATGACACGATTCTTGTTCTTGGCACAACCGTTCAAAAGATGAGTGCGGATACGATTCGGCAAAGGTATTTATCTTTTAATGCAAAATATCTCTTGGGACCCCGGCTCATCCCCGGGATCAAGCTAGTGTCAGGATTTGCCATTGCCCCAAGGAATTATCGAATTTTCGCGGGCCTTCAACTTGGTCTAGGAAAAAGAACAAAGCTTGAATTTACAGCGCATTATCATTTTTGTAGAGATACCGTCACAATGTATTGCTTCAATCTTCTTGGTCCAGTAATTTCTATTCTCCAGGAAGATTTTTGGATTCAGAGACCATTATTGTTTTTTACACTCATCAAGAAAATATCATGGTAACTAAGCACCTTCCTTTTGTCCTGCTCTTGCTTTGCATTTTTGCAGCTTGCGGCAATCAACTAGAGCTACAAATCAAGGTTGAAAGACCGCAAAGTAATAGCCTAACGGTTCTCATTTGTGGAGATGGTGAAGATGCTGCACAAGTAGATGAATGGTTGTGGTATTGTGGCGATTCAACGCCTGTAGTTGTAGTGAAATCAGATACTTTTCAACACACATATCCAAGATTGGGAACCTACACCATCAGAATGATCGGCAAGAGTGGTTCCCGGACAGGTGGAGCAGAAACTTCTTATACGCTTTGCGGTTCAAATACAGAATTTAAAGTTGTCCCTAGTTGTGACACAGCCACTATTACAGAGGCTTGGATGGACCAAAGCAAGGATTCGATGTTTATTGATTGGGGTGATGGCTCAGGTTGGGATGACAGCAGAAGCGCACAACATCTATACAATTCCCCGGGAAATTACCACATCACGGCTAGATGGCGACCAAGATATTGTTCGTTCACACTTTGGGAGCACTGTGCGGTTGATTTCCCCATTAGAAGCACTGCAAACTTTCAAATATCCAACGTAGGTCGCTATCTCGATTTCGAAAACAAATCTTGAGTCCACTCCGAAAACCAATATCCACACCAATATGTTAATAATCAATTAGTTAAAATGGATATTGCCTAATAGCTTGCAAGGGAATCAAAGTTGCATCGATGTTCAAAAAGAGTT
>JANORP010000393.1:0-14144 GCA_031415375.1 Bacteroidota bacterium
TTTGGAGCAGGGGATACCTTGCCAAGCGGCTTGTCATCGCTTCTCCAACTTGCCCTGGATTTTAGCCATGATCGACATGACCACCTTTTATGCTTACTGTTAAAGTTGCGGATAGGCAATAAAGGCAAAGGAGGATTTTGACCAAAACCTGCAAAAATTATGCAATAGAGGCTAGAATAGGGAAATCAATTACGCGTTCGTTGTTGCTGTTTCCAAAAGCAGTGCGTTGCGGACTGACCGAAAAGTTGATATCTTTAGCGTTCAATGGAAGGGAAAGGATTAGTATCCAAAGGCTTGATAGCTGTATTGAAGGCCATGTCTGCCAAGCAGCTCGACCATTTCCGTCTGCATCTTGATTTTGAGCCGTTTGAGGCAAGCGTGAAGCTTGCAGAATTGTTTCATTTGATCGATCTGTACTTCTTGAGCAAAAAGGAACCCCAGCAGAGCTGGGATGACGCTTTGGAAAGGGTGGCGATCAAATCCTCCCAGCTCAACAAGTTACAGACCTATTTGCACCAAAAATTGGATCAATTTTTGGCGATTCAGCAGATTGTGCAGCGGCCACAGCGCTACCACAGCTATACGATCGAAGCCTACAGCGAGCTAAAAATCGACTATGCAACCATCGAAAAGAAGTGGCGGCAACTGGAAAAAAAGCTGAACAATGATGCCGAGTCCACTGAGCATTTCCAACAATTGAGCAGTTTGGAGGCATTTATGATCAAGGCACGGATCGACGACGGCATAAAGATCAGCGGCAGCTATTTTGAGGAAATGCAGGTGATGATTGATCAAAATTACATCTTGACTAAGCTCAAATACCTTTGCGCATCGGTCAATGAGGCCTCAATCTTGAATCAACCGTTTCCAAATGAAGCAATTTCCGCGATCAAGGCCGTGATGAATTCCCAAACCAGGGACTTGCCGCTTTATGGACAGGCGTATTGGAAAGTTTTGGGCCTTTTGGAAAATTCTGCACAGCCCATTGAGCAGTATCAGGACACTTACGAGTTCCTCAAGCGCCATCAAGAAGCACTTTCCAAGGAAGACAACTTCGATTTGTTCAATTATTTGCTCAATCTGAGCTATGTACGGCTGGATCTAGGAGAGCCGTATTTTCTGGAATTTGTCGTGGAGATGTATGACCTTTTGATCGAATTGGATCTCTTGACAATGGATGGCATCCTTCCATCGCGAACGTTTAAGAACATCGTTTCCCTCAATTGCCGCTTGCAGAAGTATCAATGGTGCTTGGAATTCATCGATGCCTTCCAAAAGCATCTTCACCTGAAAGATCAAAGTTTGGTGCCTAGCTATTGCAAGGGATTGGTGCATTTTTATTCACAAAATCACGTGCAGTCTGCGCTCATCTTTCGTGATATCATACACCGTGACCCTGACGATCACTTGTGGGGATTTGAAAGTAGAAACCTATTGCTCAAATCGTATTTTCACCGTTTCGAGGATTTGACGTTGGAGGAGTACGAGGACCTGCACCGATTGATCGATTCATTTCGGATGTATGTGCGCCGCAACAGCAAGCTTTCTGAATTCCACCACAAGAGCTACCTCAACTTCATCCACTATTTCAACCAGATGGTGCGACACCTGGAGGAGCATGGAAACAGCAAGGCCTACCCCAAAACCATGCATACCCAGATCAAAAATTTAAAATTTATCACAAATAAAAAATGGCTTTTGGATCGGATTCAGGAAAAATCGAAGGCCTAGTTTTTTGGAAATAGCCCAAAATGAGCTTGTATGGGCGTTTTTGTTTCGAGCAAAGGTTCGGATGCGGGAAAAATTGGAAAAAGTGGTTATTGGTGGGGGCCACTGAGGGGAGTAGGTTTGTGATGTAAACTCGATTTTCACATTTAAGAAACGCAAAAATGAATTCACACAAATTGATTTTGAACATCACCCTTTTGCTTATGATAGCAATGGGATTCACACTCAACTCCTGTAGCGAACGTCACTTGGAAGAAGTGCGTGGCCAATCGCCAATTCCACAGCTAGCAATGTCCGTTCCAGTTGAAGATCTCATTTCGGAAGTCGTTTACTGTGGCTGCACAGCGCCACCACCCCCTTTTGGCACAGCCATGAACCTTCAGTATGTGCCTGGCATTAAAAACGTTAAGAATCCGGGCTTTTCAGCCAGTGTAAGTAAGGTTGGTGACTGTGAAATGGAGGGATATGATCTCCCAAGCAACGAATGTAAATGCACAGGAAAACGTTACTTCTTGGAATTCAACCAAAACTACAGCTTCAGTGATTTCCAAAGCATCCAGGTCACCAATCAGAGTGACCAGCCGATCTGGTGGGACACTATCCCCAATGGAGATGGGATCTATGCAAAGTTGCCTTTCAAGGCCAAGTTTGCATGGACAAACGCAAATGCTGGAAACTCATTGCCGACAGCGGACCAGATCACGGATGGCGGCATCTGCATCATCGGGATTGTGACCGATCCCCGTCCACCCACCCAAGAACCCGAACCGGTAGGCGAAAACGAATAACCGAGAGAAGCCTGAGCAGCGCAATCCGACAGACCTAATCTAGCAAGAGCATATTGACATTTCCCCCGAAGCACCCCACAAGGGTGCCTAGGGGGAGTATGTCCAGAACCGACGCACAAAATTCTCGACAGATTATTCAGCTTCAACAATTTTAACACAACTGTTTATTTGGAGCACGAACATCCAGATCCTTCTCTTCAACTTAAACAAGAGATCTGCCCCGTGATGACCAATTGAGAAATAAATCAATGCTTTTCGTTTTCAAATCACCAATCTCGGGCCGATAAAAGCCCATTTCATTCAGTACTATTTAATTTTTTTATCATGAAAAAATTCTTTGCAATGGCTACAATGGCCATGCTCTACACCATTGTGTTTGGGCAAAACATTATCACCAATCCCAGCGTTGAATCTGGCTCTATTCCCAACAACGAAGACCAGGTCTCTTTTGCTACGGGCTGGAGCAAGGGTTGTGGTACATTTTATTGTGGCAATTGCGGTGCGCCAGCATTTGCCAATCCCGGCACTCCCGATCTTTTTGATGGTAGATCGACGAATTCGTGCTATGATTTCACCAATAAGTGGACGCCAAACCTACCTGAGCGAACGGGAGGCAATCGCTATGTTAGTATTGATGGTGGATCCGTCCATCCCCAAACCAATACTTACTACTATTCTGAAACCGTGATGGCGACGATCAATGATAGGTTGGTCGAAAATTGCCCTTATACAATCTCACTTTATGCGGCCAAAATTTCGGCTAGATACAATTGCCAAGGTGTATTCGTTAGCTCATTCGGCACGCCGGATCCAACCTATAACAAAATCGAGGTCGTGTTACGCAAGGCCAACGATTGCAATACCGTCAAATCGGTGTTCGTTTCATCCTCAATCAACAGTTCCGCTTGGACGCAATACAGTGGTCAGTTCACGCTGACGGCAACCGAGGCAGCTGTTGGCTATAACCGAATCGAATTCCGCTATTTGGCCAATCCTAGTTTAGCTACCAATACAACCGGGCGATTTGCTTTTTTGGATGATGTGAGTTTGGTGCCTGGCAACACGCCGATCAGTGCTGACTTTGGCTTGACGGCCACCAGTATCTCTGGAAATCAGACCAGCTATCAAGTCACGGCCACTGTCGCTTCTGTGCCAGCATACTCAGGCTTCTATTGGGATGTGTCTGAGGTCGATGTCAACACTGGCGCAGTCATCCCAAGCACCACCATGAACAATCCCACCAATTGGTGGGCTAGCAATTTGTATTACACCAATCCATTTCCAGGATATTGCTGTAATAGTCTCCCAACTACCGGCAATGGTACGTTTTTGCTCGGCCACAAATACCGCATCACACGTGGCACTTGGGGACCTTGTACCGATTGGACGACGGTGACCAAGACGGTGTTTATGGATGTGGTTCAACGGTCAAGCGGGCCTGTACAACCTATGATCGAAACCGTCACGGACTATATGCCTAAAATGCCCAATGACTTGATGGATGCAACCAAAAACTTGGGCACGAGCAATACCTCGAATTTTAAGATCTATCCCAATCCAACTGAGAGCCAGTTTACGGTCGAGTCTGGCTGGGGGGAAAAGAAATTTTCTGTGATGATCTTTGATGCATTTGGCAAGACCATCCTGAAGTTCGATGCAAGCGAGCCCTACACGACTGTCGATGCTTCTCCTTTCGAACCAGGAATCTACTTCGTAAGGTTTGTTGCGGATGACCATGTTGAGACGCAAAAGTTGATCAGGCGATAGTGGGTGCTTCATCCGAATTCAAAAGGCTCATCTCAAGGGATGAGCCTTTTGGTCTGCTGCGCACGGCATGGGCGGCAACGCGTAAACTGAAACACTCACCCAAGTCCGCCTCGGCGGAGCGCGATATGCTAGCGGTGGGCAAACTGGTCTATCCAACAACGGGTTCGATGCAAGAGGCATTGAGTCTTCACTTGAATGCAGAAAATTGTGCTGGTAGTGAGTTTCCCCAAAAATGAGAATAAAACATAAGGTGGAATTCATACCTTAATTGGTTGCTCAAGGCATGAATGCAAAACGCAATCGCTACCGTACCGAATGAGAAATGGAGTTTTCCGAAAAGCCATAAGTGAGTAGGAATTATTTAAATCATTTTTTATTATGAAAAAGAATCTTTTGAATTTTTGCTTGATGTCATTATTGTTTTTGGGTGTGAGCTTAATGTTGAGTTCGGCAAGCTTTGCTCAGAAACCACAAGTGGTGACAGGTAGCATTAAGCATGAAACATGGTCGGTTGCAGGGAGTAGCTGCACCTCTGTCCAATTGCTGGTTTCCTATATTTACAACGGGAACGGATATACTCAAATTACCACGAGCCAGACGCTAGCTGCAGGTAGCACCGGCAACTTTTCGACAACAATACCCGGTTCTGCAACCAACGTTGTTAAGTCGTATAAAATCACAATGTCATCAGGCTGGAGGATTCATAATTTTGCCACAAATCCGTATTACAGTTACTCTGAAGCCGATCCAGGATTTTGCGGTGGTGGTGAAAACGACCTTTACACACAAGTTGTGTCTAACGTGAATACTTATTGGTTGGACTTGTAGATGTGACCTAAGCGATTAGGAGAAAATAAGGGCGGCAACTAGATCGCCCTTATTTTCGTCCTCTCAAACCACTGTGCGTACGGTGCAGGACATGGCATTTCGGAGCTTCCCCCCAAAAACGGGAACACAACTTATGGTGGAAATCGCACTTTAAATTGTTGCTCAGGTTGTGAAAGCAAAATGCAAACTTTACAGAACCGATTTCAAGGCACATGTGGCTTGGGAGGCCTCTCGCGAGCGCTTGCTGCCGTGTTAGGAATGATTTTCAAATAACTTCTAACATTATGCTTGTCTTTTTGGCTCCTCCACCGGCGGACAGCCTCCTGACCGCGTTGCAAAATTGGCCCGTCCATTTTTCCAGGAGTGCCGATTGGAACTCGGCGGCCGCTTTGATTGGGTGTACGATCCCGCTTAAAGAGCGGGAACAGGCACAGGAATGACCTTGTTCGTCGGCCGTCCCCATTCCGACATCGTCGGGAGAGGACCGGCCAACGAGATTGGCCGCCAAGCGATGATTCGGCGACGCCAAATCTATGCTCAAAATGCGCGTTCGTCGGCCCACAACGTTGTTGTGAACCGACGAACAGCTGCTCCCGCAGCAAAGCGGGGATCGTTCACCCCTTTGATTTCAGGGGGAATTCCTACGTCTATTGCAAGATCAATTTCCTGCTGCCGCGTTGTCCTTTTTCTGAGATCCAGTTGAGGATATAGACGCCTTTGGGCAGGTGATCTAGCACGAGCTGTGATTGTCCATCCAGGGTGGTTTTTCCGAGGAGGATTTTCCCTTGGAGGTCAGTCACCTGCACCGTGCCATTGAGGCCGTCGGCAAAGCGAATCTCGAAGATGCCCGTACTTGGATTGGGGTAAACGGTCAAGCCATTTTGAGGGACCGATTCTGTCAAGACTTCAGCAATCGGAGCTGTTTTCATGAAAATCCCGCCATCACTTCTGGTGCGCACGAGAAAAGCGTCTTGCATTCCAACCGTACTTGTAAGGAATGTAGGGATCATGGTCATCAGGTCTTTGTATTCCCCTGTGGTATATACAAATGAAGCGTTGTTGGCTGCGATGCCGTAGGAGCGATGAAAGTCGAGACCAATGGAAGTATTACCCCAAGTGCCGCCTGGCGTATTGTTGTAGTTGTAGCGTGCTTGGTAAAAATGGTGCTTCAAAGGGTCTGGATCCCCCAGCCATGCCAGCGGTGCAATTCCTTGACTTGCAGGAAAAACGAGTGGATTGGCAACATCCCCCCCATGCCAATAGCCGGTAAGGTAAAGTCCGCTGCGGTCGCCTGAGATACCCGTGCCATATACGCTGTTCGCAATTGTTTTGATTGGTGTGACCCAGGTGGCTAGGCCGCCAGACGCGGCTTCCAACTTCCCTACAAATGCGCTGGAAACCGTGGTGGATCCTGCAACGGCAGCGGCTCCAAATGGCAGCACCAAATTGCCCTTCCAGCTACCGATCACATAGGCATTCGCATCTTGATCGGTGGTAATGCTCATCCCTTCAGCAAAAAAGCTGGTACTAGCTTGTGAAAGCCAATTGCTCGTGTGGGGGGCACCATCGGTGAGCTGCCACACATAGGCATCGCGCTGGGCACTGGAAAGGGCTGTGACCAAAAGCGGCGAGATATTGAGCATTCCACTGAAGCTGCCCGTTGCATAGATGAGGAGCGCATTGTCAGCCGCGTATTCTACGACGATATCGTTGAGCCAAGCCTTGGTATTGCCCCCGACGACTGGGCTTGATTGATGATCCCAAACGGTGGCCAAATTGTCGTTCAGTTTCATGACTCTGATGTATTGATAAATGCCTAGATCAAACTCCTGCCCCACATAGACATTGCCATCATGATCTACATCAATTGCGTTGCATCTCGTGGCGCTTGAAAATACACGGTAATTCGTCAAACAACCATCACTCATCCTGTAGCGGGTAATGTAGGATGTCGGTCCCGCCAATGAAGTGGCACCGATGATACATGTTTCGCCGTCGGGACTGATTCCTGAACCGTAAGTGGCTGGGGAACCTGCCAGACGGTTCCCACAGACATACACCCATCCATTTTTTTCATCGATGGTGATGGCCCTTGAGTCGAGCCCCTCGGTATTGGTTTGGGCTGCCCACAACAATTTGCCGCAGCTGGAGTATTTGGCTACATACATTCCCTCGCCCGGCAACGTGACTGATGCACCTATTTCACCCAGCATCGTAGTGCCTGAAAATGTGCCCGTTGCATAGATGTCGCCGTGGCTATCGACTGCGACATCGACACCCTTTGCCTTGCCGACGGTTGCAAACGATGTATGGTGCCAATCGGTGGGAACTATATCGTTGCGATGCACGATCAAGAAGTCATGGCTAGTACCTAGATTGGGAATGGATCCCAAACCACCTACGGTCAGTGTGCCGACATGGCGTCCTACCACTGCTGGGTTGTGCATAAAATCGATGGCGACGTCGTTGCCTAATGCGTTGCCGCTATTCAGAAATGTGGTGCCGGAAATGAGGATGCCAGCGGCGTCATAGGAGGCGAAGTAAATATTGTTGGTACCCCCGCTAGGCAAAATGCCGGGACCAAATGATAGCCCAGCGCTACCAAAAAATCCTGTGATGTAGATGTTGCCGCAATCATCTGCCTCGATGGCACGGGCCTCGTCAGCAGTAGATCCTATGGGGTGCCTCATCCAAAGTGACGCGCCAGTTTCTTCCCGAAATTTCAAAATGTAGAGATCTGAAGAACCTGAATTTGTTTCCACAGAAGGGCCATTGCTAAACACGGGGCTGCTAGACGTGCCATGACAATACACGCCACCACTTTTGTCGGTGGTGACATCATCAAACCTGTCGGTGGTTGCGCCTCCGACATTCCTGACCCAATGGAAAGTGCTGCCATTGAGGATCTCAAATGCTGCACAAAACGCGTCTGCACCGCCATAACTCACGCCAGATGACGCTCCTCCCATGGTCAGTGGGCCTGCAAATATGGGTGCCCAACTGCCCGCCATATAAACCTTGTTGCCATTGACGGCCACGCCATTGGCTTGCTCATCACCGGTGCCTCCATAGTTGAATCTCCATTCAACATTGCCATCCAAGTCATACTTGGCGACCAAGATATCTGAGCTGCCAGCTGCGCCCAAATTGGCCAGCGGACTGCCTCCAAGCATTGCGAAGGAGCTGGTCATCGATCCCACAGCCACGATGGAGGTTTCGGTCATGTGTACATCCAGATACCGGTCGGTCATGGCACCGCCTACCCCTCTGATCCAAACGGGGTTGCCAGCTTCATTCATGACTAGCAGAAACCCATCCAAGCCACCTGTATTGGGTAGCCCGGCCAAGCCGGGAATCGACAATGTCGTCGAGGAGAATGCGCCGACGATGGCGATCAGTCCGTTTGTAGCCGTGCTCACTCTGTACACTTCCTCGATTCCCGTGCCGCCAAAACCGCGCACCCATTCAATCGCGCCACCTGCAAGATACTTGATCACAAAGAAATCCATTGATCCGCCGGAGCTGCTGATCGTCACCGTTCCGGAAGTCGTCGTAAACGACTTTGAAGCACCTGTGAAATTACCGACCACGTAGGTGTTGCCCAACTGATCGGTCGCTATACCAGTGGCTTCATCCATTGCGATACCTACGCCTGCGTCCGCCCAATCATAAGCCCCAAATATGGGACTCGTGAGCAAGAGCAACATGAAAGTGAAAATCGTTCGATTTAAATAATTCATAAATAGATCTTTTATAAGTGAATAAATCAAGAAATACATAGTCGTTGCCAGCAGTCTTCGACAAATCAAGTCATGCCCATCAACTGAAAAATTTGGCGACCTACCATCCAATCGGGTTGTACATGATGTGATCAATGGGAGATCGAATGCACCAAAGATTGGGGCGGATTTCCAGGAAATCAAGGGTCCAAAAGATGGGCAAATTCTTAAAATGGCCCCAATAGGCTAAATTTGAGGGGTTGTCCACCTCTTGTCCGAGCTAGACAAGGCCTGATCCACGCTTTGTCCGTGACAAATGGAACCCGCATGGAAGCAGCAAGCGGGCGGGGTGGGAAATGAATGCCGCCAACATCATTCTGACCAAGCGAAATGGCCGCATGGGGTGGATGATCCAAACACGCAAAATTTGATTTTGAATGGACTTGCTCCTTGGGTGAAGCTTCCAAATTCAGGTAGCACCGATCGTCGTTTGTTCCGTTTGAATGTGAAAGAGAATTCGTCGCATGTCGCCTGACGCCCTGAGCCACTGCTCCCAAAAATGATTGCCCGCCTTCGCGATTTAGAGCGGGCATTCACCATCGGGCCCGCTCAGCGAAGCACGATGTCCCCATCAAAGGCTTTTGTCCCAGCAGGGTCCGAAATCACTTGCTATTGGGACGCAGCACCACTACCCTATCCTTGCAGCATATACTGTAGCAGGCTTTGGCCGCTTGCGAGGCCCAGGCGTTTGCGGGTACGGTAGCGCGCTTTTTTGGCGCTATCGGGTGATATGCCTAGGATATCGGCAAATTCGTCGGTGCTAAGACCAAGGCGCGAGAGTGCCAGGATGCGGAGGTCGGTGGGACTAAGGTCGCTAACGCGACTTGCGATATTTTCCATCAAGCCAGGGTAAATCGCATCGAATTGCAGCATGAAAGTGGTCCAATCTTTGTTTTGGCGCAGGGCATTGATGACCTCTTGAATGCTTTCTTGCGCGACTTTCGCACTTTGCGGCTGGTCATCTGGGTCTTCGGAATCGGATTCGCTGACTTCAGCCTCTTCGATTTGCGTGGTGGCGACGAGGTTCATCGGGTTTGGGGATTTGGCCGCTTCAATTTTGGAAACTTGTTTCATTTTCCAGAAGGTGCCGCCCGCCAAAGCAATCAATAACAGGGCTGCAAGTAAAATGTATCTCGATCGGTCAGGTTTAGAAGGCTTGGTTTCCACGGTTGCAAGTGCTGGGCCTTGGGTTATGAGGAGAGAATCGGCATAATTTTTGGCATCGAGATACTCGACGCTGTCATTGGCGATGTTGGCGAGGCGCTCGTATTCGAGGGCTTTTTCGAGATTTCCGATGCCTTCGGCAGCCTCAGACATGAGTCGGTTGATGGTTTCCACGCGGTACCAATTCCCAATCAGGCGGGTAATCGAGTCGGCCTGTTGAAGGACTTGTAGCGCTTCTGGAAAATGCGAGGTGCCGATTTTAATTTCGCCAATGCGCATGAGGGCATAGGAGATTTTGCGGTTTTCTCTGGATTTTTGGCAGTAGTAAAGTCCTTTCTCTGCATACTTCTCCGCTTCCGACCACCGCTTGAGGCCAATGTAGATATCCGCAAGACCTGTGTAGTTGGAACTTGCAACATTGAGGTCATTGATACCCATGCTGATGACGAGTGATTCATTGAAATTTTGGATGGCAGCAGCAGTGTCACCACTTACTTTTTGGCTAAGGGCGAGTGCCGACAGTGCGCTGGCCTCTGGTTGCTTGAGCTTGTATTTCCGTGCCAAGTCTAGTGCTTTTTGGTGATTTTCAATACTGCGTGTTCCTTGGTCCAAAGCGAGATAGACCATCCCCATAAAGTTGTAATACCTGATTTGAAGCTGGAAGTTTGGAAGGTTGATGACTTGCTCTTCGATATCCAAGGCAATTTGGAGTGCTTTTTTCCGGTTTCCTTGGATTTGCCAGGTCGTTGCAATATCCAATTTTGCGGTTACAAATTCCGTCGAGTCCCGCCGCATCGACGCCAATTGGGCAATCTTCTCCAGAAAAAATCGCGCGGAGTCAAGCTCTCCAAAATCACGGAGCAAGTTGGCTCGGAGCCGCAAGACCTTGAGAGGTACTTCATCTGCGGGCAAATGTAGGCATTGTGCGACCAAGCGCTTGGAAATCACCAAGGCCTGATCGGTTTCCCCATTGAAATGATGGCTATTGGCCTGATAGACTTGGCTTTCCATGGCGAGCTTGGTGGCGCCTACCGATTCAAATTGGACTTGCGCCTTTTCCATCGAAAGAAGACACAGGCCAAATTCAGCAGCTTTGAGATGGAAAATCCCTTGGTTGTAATGGTATTTGCCCAATTCCAGGGGCTTGGTCACATTCGCTTGCATGTCCTTCAAGAGACCTTCCAACTCTTGGAGATTGGCCTTTTCAAGTTGCACCTTAAAGATAGAATCCAATTCAGTGAATTTGCTTGTGCTGGCCAACAAGTCGTGCTGGGGAACCAAAAGGAAAATGATCCAAAGCCAACAAGTTGTCCACGCGCTTCTCCTCCAATTTACGGCCGAGGTGTATTTAACAAGGGGCTTATCCCTCAGTCTCCTTTCAATTTTCATTCTTCAAATATGAGGAAACTACTCAACTGCATTGCGATTCTAATGCGATCAAGTAACATTCTTTACAATTTATGCTTATTGGGATGATGACCAGTAAGCCAAATTTTTTGTCTTTTCGACCGGAGTCTTTTGGTATTTGCAAGGCTCAGAAAGAGCCGTAGCAAATACCAAAAGACGTAGCGGAGAAATCTAGCGTGTAGAAACACCTTGCACTCAGCGGCTTTGCAGTTGAGCAATGGCTTAGCTGTAACGCATCAAATTTTGCTTTGAGTTGGAATTCTGATGCGATTCGGGTTAGCGGGAGGTGTTTCTGGGTTCATCCCGCACTTCGTGCGGGACCGCTCCGTGATCGGGTCCCCGCCTTGCGAGGGCGCAGCGCTACGCTCCCTCGATCACTCCGGTCGAAAAGACAAGCCTTGTATTAACTACTGGTCAATTTCCAGATAGGCATATTATATCTTTTCTCGGTCTTCGCGCACCGCAACCGAAGGTACTAGGAGACGCCTTTGCGAAATCGAGCTTGCTTTCCAAGCTCGATTCCTTCCCGCAAAATCGGAATTCGCAGCAACTAACGCTACCTTCGCAGCCTTGTTTCGCGTTCATCTTATATCAATGCACGATGATGGCTGATGTCACCCCCTGTCCCAAGTGTGGTTCTGAATACACTTACCTCTCCGATCCGTTCATGAATTGTCCCGACTGTGGCCATGAATGGGATCCCAATGAAATCCCCGAGGCGACAGGCTTGGTGGTCAAAGACGCCAATGGCACCGTCTTGCAAAATGGCGACAGCGTCGTGATCATGAAAAATCTGCCTGTGAAAGGGGCTCCCAAACCCATCAAGGCTGGCACAAAAGTGAAAAATATCCGCCTAGTAGATGGCGATCACAACATTGACTGCAAGATCGAAGGCTTCGGCTCGATGGCTTTGAAATCTGAGTTTGTGCGAAAGGCTTGAGCGCGCTTGCGTGAGGACGATCGGCTAGACGCACGAATACCTTGCACGCGACGATGGAGGTAGCATTTGTGTCCCTGACCGCCTGTGGTCCCATTTCGACGATTTGCGATTGAATCTCAATATGAGTACTTTAGGCTCGCTGTCGATTCCTAAACAAATGCTGTATGATGATTCGTTTCAAATTCATGGCCTGCTTGCTCTCGATCTTGATCGCGTCGTCGGGCACGGCATTGGCGCAGCAATACGAGTGGGCACGGCAATTCTCTGCCACAGCCCAATCGTGGACGTTTTCCATGACCATTGACGACAACAAAAACGTCGTCTTGTTTGGTGAATCCAGTGGCGACATCGATCTTGACCCTGGACTGGGTACCTACATCGTGACCGATCCGCACAATTTCATCGTCAAACTCGACAGCAATGGCTTATTTCTCTGGGGCGGTGGATTCACGGGTACACCCGGCTCAAACATTAGTCCAAGGACGGTCGTGAGCGATGCTGCAGGGAATATTTATGTGACTGGACAGATGCAAGGCACTGCCGATTTTGACATCGGCCCAGGCATAGACACCCTGGGGCCACCGCCTGGCCATTTAGCGACCTATTTTGTACGCTATTCCGCCAACGGACAATACCTCGGAACGAAAATTTTGGAAGATGTGACTTCTTCGATAGAGCCTTCGTCCATCATGACTGTGGATGACCAAGCCAATCTCTATTTTTTGGGTCAATTTTCAGGCAGCGTGGATGTGGACTTGGGGCCAGGTGTCAATACGCTCGTTTGCAATGGCATCAGTGATGCCTGCCTGATCAAGTATGATTCGGCCTTTGCCCTGCAATGGGTCGTACCCCTGTCAGGTTCCACCGACGATAGGGGCTTCTCTGTTGAGGTGGCCCCTGGTCGGGTCTATATCACCGCCCTTGTATCGGGTCAGGTGGACGTCGATCCTGGGGTCGGCACCACGATGCTCGTGAATGCAAGTGGGCCTGGAGATCCCTACCTCGCGGCCTATCGGCAAGATGGAAGCTTTCTTTGGGCCGATCAATGGGATCTCAACGGCTTTGGACCTTACGCACACGTGAAAACAAATGCTGCTGGCCAAGTGGTGGTCGGCCTGCGGTGCGAGGGCAATTTGGACCTGGACCCCAGCACAAATGTCCGAATGTCCAACGGCCTTGGCAGCGGTGACATGGTAGTGATCAGAATCGATACCAATGGTGTTTTTCAATGGGGCAAACGGATTGGTTCCAGCGTAAGAGATGAAATCCAAGGATTGCACGTAACCCCATCGGGCATGATTTACCTATTGTCGATCTTCACGGGCGACATCGACATGGATCCTGGACCCGGGCAAAGCATCTTGGGCGTTCCCTCGCTTGGGAACGGTGATGCTGCCGTCTTGAAACTCAATCCTGCTGGCGAGATGGTCTGGGTCGCAGAGATAGAAGGGCCTGGCAACCAGTGGTTTTATGAACTGAAAGTGGACCAAGACGAGAATATTTACTTTTTGGGAGAACTGCAACAAACCGTCGATTTCGATCCCTCCTCAAGCGGCGTTGCCAACCTCTCTGCCGGCGCTTTGCGCGATGGATTCGTAGCCAAGTGGAGCAAAGATGCCTGCTCAAACTTTGTGCTATCGATCGACAGCATTGCTGATGGCATTTGCCAAAATCCTACGGCCTATATGGCTGGTACTGCCTCAGAAGGCCTTGCTCCCTATGCCTATCAATGGAGCACAAGCC
>JANORP010000394.1:0-26164 GCA_031415375.1 Bacteroidota bacterium
TGCGGTCGTGATCGGCGGGGCACTCTTCAAGATTATGCACTGGCCCTACGCTAGTGAGATGCTTATCGCTGGCATGGGTACAGAAGTCGTGGTGTTCTTTGTTTCAGCTTTCGAGCCACTCCACTCGGAGTTGGACTGGGGACGTGTTTACCCCCAATTGAACGAAGACAATGATTTCATTCCTGAGGCTCTTGACGAAAAATCTGGCATGTCGGCAGAGGAAGCGCTTGCAATCGCTGCAAAAGGGATGGATGGAATTGAATTGAACTCAGACTTGTTTGATTCCCTTTCGGGTTCACTTGAAGGCTTGAAGAGCAACGTTGATAAGTTGGCTAAAATCGAAGACGCAACAATCGCTACCAATGAGTACACAGCTAGCGTGCGCAGCGCTACTGGCAAAATGTCTCAATTGAATGACGGCTATGCTTCTACTGTAGATGCCATGTCTAGCCTTTCCAGCAGTGTCGGTGGCGCAGCTACGCAGGCACATGCTTACCATGAAGAAGTACAGCGCGTGACCAAAAACTTGGCTTCGCTCAATGCTGTATATGAAATGGAATTGCAAGATGCTCATCAGCATATTGCCACCATCAATAAATTCTACCAAAGCCTCGGTGGTGCAATGACCAATATGGTCGAAGCATCGAAAGATGCCGAAGCGTATCGCAATGAGGTCGCTGGCCTCACCAAGAACCTTCGTGATCTCAATGCGGTTTATGGTGGCATGTTGTCAGCCATGGGCAACCGCGCTTGATTTATTCATTTCGCGAATTTTTAGCAATTAAAATCTCAGAAGGGAGTAAATCAAATGGCAGGTGGTAATCTATCCCCCCGGCAGAAATTGATCAACATGATGTATCTCGTACTCACAGCGCTACTTGCGCTCAACGTGAGTGCTGAGATTCTGGATGCTTTCCGAAGCCTCCGCGACTCGTTGCATGAATCTGCCCAAAGTTTTGCAGAAAAAAACGAGGATACCAAAGGCGGCATCAAAGCAAAAATTGCTGAAGAAGTCGGTCAAGGCAATACCAAAAATGCACACCTTGGTGCAATGGTAGATCTCGTCGAAAAAGAAGCCAACAAAGTGATCAGCGCGATCGATACGCGCATCAAAGTGTTGGAAGGTTATTCAGGGCTTGATCCAGCTACTGGTGAAATGGCCAATATGAAAGAAACCGAGATGAACTTCCAATATTGGATGGGTTCAGGCGGCGAAGAAGCCAATGGCGGCAGAGGCGCAGGCGAAGCATTCAAAATGAAGAACGAACTCAATGGTTTCGTGAAGTGGGCGAACGATTTTATCGCTAAGGATGACACCGCTAAGATGTCTGATTTGGCAAAGTCACCCTTCAAGAACTTGGCAGAAGACGAAAAAGGTGGCCACGTTTGGGAGTATCATACTTTCCACGGTAAGCCTGTCGTTGCTGACTTGGCCTTGATGGAGAAGTTCAAGCTTGATGTACAAGAAGTCCATAGTGACCTTTTGAATTATGTCAAGGCTAAACTTGGTGCAGTTACCTTCAAAATTGACTCACTGATCGCCGTTGATGCTCCGGTTTCACGTGTGGTTGCAGCTGGTATGAAATTTGAGACCAAGCTCTTTGTGGCGATGTCTTCCAGCGAAATTACACCAGAGTTTTTGGGTGGCGGTGTCACTACCGACAAAAGTGGTACGTTTGGTACCCTTACCCAAACCGCTCCTGGCGGCTTCGCCAAAGGTCAGACTGAAAAGGAAGTCAGCTACAGTGCTACCATTAAGGTTCCCCGTGCAGACGGTGGCATCGAGGAGTTGAAGGTTTCAAACAAGTACGTAGTGCGCAAACCTGAAGTGGTGATCACTTCAGCTTCCGTACAAAACTTGTACTCCAACTGCGGTAATACCATCAACGTTGATTGCCCTGCACTTGGCGAGTTTTACTCCCCTCGGTTCACGGCAACTGAAGCTCAAGTGTTGCCAAGCAGCACAGACAAGCGCGTGATCACGATCGTACCTACTGGCAAAACATGCGTGTTGGGCGTGAGCTCACTCACCAATGGCCAAAATATCAAGATTGACGATATCAAGTACAAGGTGATTAAGCCACCACGTCCAGAGATCGTACTCGAAGTATTGGGCAAAGAATACAACGGTGCTTCACCAATCCCTGGTAAGGCTGATTGTAAAGTGAAGATTCGTGCTGACAACGACTTCCGTAACGCACTCCCTAAAGATGCAAGGTATGTAATCGACAATATCGATTTGCTTTCCCAGCGTTCATTGGGTGCGCCTACCAAAGTCGCCAACTTCAGTGGAAACGGCAAAGACGCAGGTGCAGGTGTTTCCTGCGCTCTAGGCAATGCTCTTAAATCTGATCCTCCTGGAACGAAGGTTTTCTTCAAGATTGGTACTGTGTACCGTCTGAACTTCCAAAACAAGAGGATTGAAGAACAATTCGGGGATAGGGATTTGTATATCGGCGCAATTATTAAATAATTAATTGATCTGTCATGAAAAGATTAGCTTTTCTTTCCTTAATGCTGCTCCTGAGTGGAGTCATGATGGAGGTTGTCGCTCAGATACCTGGCGCACGCATCCCTCCACGTGTCGATGATCACTTTTGGAGAAGGAAAGTCGTGAACCGTATCGATCTTACTGAAAAGATCAACGAGCCGCTGACCTATTCCGAGAGTCCTGCACTCTATGGTAATCCTGCTTACGGCGAAACCCAAGGCATCATTACAGCGCTAGTCAATGGCTTGAAGTCAGGCAAGTATCTTGCTTACCATCCAGATAGCCTCAACAAATCGCTCACCTACGAAGACGTAGTCAAGATTGCTCAGCAAATCGAAGGCAACGGCGGCGGCGGCGAAAACTTCGACGAAGAAGACTCCGGTTTCGATGAATTCGATGGCGGTGATGACTTTGGCGGCGATGAGTTTGGTGGCGGCGATGAGTTTGGCGATGATTTGGGTGGTGGCACTGAAGGTGACAGCGACCCAGCAGCAACCGCCGGTGGCTCTGCTGTAGAAGGCGACTTCTCAACAGCTGCTTACGAGTCTGTCTTGGAATTCATTGAAGACCGGATCTTTGATAAGAACCGCTCAGATATGATCTATGACATTCAATTCTTGCGCCTTGTATGGGTTGATCCAGGTGAAACGCTTCCTGATAAGAACTTCGTCTGTTTCCGTTATGCAGATATCCTTGAGACGCTTGAGGATACCCAATGGAAAAACAAGTTCAATGATGCCGAATACCGCAACATGCGTGAGATCTTTGAATTGCGTTTGTTCAGCAGCTACATTATCATCGTTTCTGGTCGTGGTGTCAGGACGCTTGAGGAGTCTGACTTTCGCCGCAATCAACTCGTAGAGTTTGAGCACCACCTCTGGTGCTACTGAGCAAGAGATAACTTCTCCTGAAAAAAGTATATGCGGGGAGCCTTGGCTCCCCGCTTTGCGTTTGCTACTCATTGTTTTGTTTATATTCTCTTTTTGATGCGTTTTTTTGAACTCTAAAGGTGTGTGTTTTGGACATCGATACTAAGGAATTGCGATTCGCATCGCTTTTTGGTCTAATTTTGCAGCCATGATGAACATCGGGAAATGGAACACCTTGACGGTGCTTCGCGACACCAAGTTTGGACTCTTCCTCGGCGACGAGGCTGGCAATGATGTCTTGTTGCCAAATAAATATTGCCCCAAAGACGCCCAAATCGGCGATCAATTGGAGGTATTTATCTACCGTGACTCCGAGCAGCGACTTGTCGCAACCAATCTGACCCCTCTGATTCGACTCAATAGTTTTGCCTATCTACGTGTCAGGCAAATTACGACTGTGGGTTCATTCTTGGACTGGGGACTGGAAAAGGATCTCTTGGCACCCTACAAGGAGCAGGAGCCGCGCATGGAAGAGGGGAAGCGCTATATCGTGTACATGTACTTGGATGAGGTCACTGGGCGGCTTGTCGCTACCAATAGATACCGTAGGTATCTGAGCAATGACCAACTGGAGGTCGCCGAGGGCGATGAGGTCAATTTGATCATCACCGAAGAAACCGAGATCGGCTTTAGGGCCATCGTAAATCACCAGCACACGGGGATTTTGTACAGGTCTGACCTGTTTCAAGCCTTGCGGATCGGTGATAAGCTGAAAGGTTTTGTGAAGGCCATTCGACTCGACAACAAGATAGACTTGTGTTTACAACAGCAAGGCTTTGAAAACATAGAGGTGCAGGCTCAGCTCTTGCTTACCAAACTCAAGGTCCTTGGTGGTACGATTCCACTGGGCGACAAAAGTGGCCCTGAGGAGATTCAGCGACAACTCCAGATGAGCAAGAAGACCTTCAAGAAAGCTGCGGGAACGCTGATGAAAAAGGGCATCGTCACCGTCGATGATCACTCGATTGCACTGCTTGAGCAAACCCCAAAAGGCTAAAGCAAATTCCCGTTTGCATTAGAGCGAGATATTCTTGCGGCGGCTCAAGTATTGATCGAGTCCAAAGAGGAGGGCAATTGCCATCAGGCTCATAACGAGCACGAGTGGGAATTGGAGATTTGCGAAGAGGCTATTGAAACCTTTGGCGGCATTTTCTACCTGTTGTTGACCTGGTAGTTCACGTGTACTAGGTTGTAGCGTCATGATGGCTGCGATGCATGTAACTACTACTGAAGCTGCGATACCGATCCATCCTCGCAACGAAATGAATGGCTTTGCGATGCGCTTGGCCTTGGCTGTTTCGGCCGTGATTTGGCTCATGACGGCGACCGTGAAGTTGGAAGGTGCCTTCTCAAGGCCAGACTCCTTCATCAAGTCACGCATAAAATCGTCTAAAAGATCCTCTTCCGTATTCATAGTATCTCCTCCAGTTCATCTTTGAGCAATCGTTGCAAGATCACGCTCAACTTTTTACGTGCTCTATGCAATTTAACTTTAATATTTGAAACCTCGATGCCCGTCACCTCTTGGATTTCGGCGAGGCTCAACTCATTGTAGTAGTAAAGTCCGATCAGATTGGCCTCTTCTCCTTGCAGCTCGGCCAATGCAAGCTTGATATAGTGCTTGCGTTGTGCATTTCCGAGGTTGTTGAGGCCGCTTTCGGTATCGTCAAAACTCACGTTCTGCACTTGGCGTTCATCGGTGCTTTGATATTCCAGCTTGAGTTTTCTCTGTTTGGAGATCGCATTGTTGTAGGCGATGCGAAACAGCCAAGTGGAGAATTTCGCTTCTTGCCGAAAACTTTCCAGATTCTTGAAAGCTTTTAAGAACGTATCCTGGGCACATTCCTCTGCATCCTCCGCATTTTTTGTAATGCGGTAGCAGATCGTGAAGACCAGATCTTTGTAATATTCCACGAGCAATGCAAATGCATTGGTATCGCCTTTGAGCACGCGCTCGATGTGATATGCCTCGTTAGGAACCTCCATTGCCGAATTAGACTCCACACGGTGGATATTGGTTACAGTCAAGTTCGTCTTTTTTTTGAAGTCGTGAACGTTTCTACCTCCAATCTTTCAATATTCAATCAAGTCGTTGACAATGAGGGTTATATTTGACTGGGAGGTCATGATGAATACCCAAATTATCCAATTTGCCTCGGTCTTCTTCGGATCTTGACAATCCTGTAAAGTGGCCCTTGGAGTCGCAGGGTTTACTTCGATGGACTTCTTTTGGGAGAGAATGCTGTTTTTGCGTAAATTGATCCTGAAATAGAATTGGTTGTGAGAAAATATTGGTTGAGGAGTTTCCTGCTTGCTGTAGCTGTTTTTATATCGTCGTTGTTGTGGTCCCAGGTCGGCAACAATTTGACCCTATTGTCCAATTGGGACAACAATAACCTGCCGATCAATTACAACTTGGTTTACAACGAAGTATTTGGCTGGGCTGGACCGATGGGGCGCGAATATGCGATCCTTGGCTCCCATCAACGCACCTATTTCATTGAAGTCACAAATCCGGCGGCACCAATCGTGCGCGATAGTGTCGAAGGCACCTATCCCATTGCCATCCACCGCGATTTCAAAACCTATGGTCACTATTGTTATGGCGTTGCAGATGAAGGCAATTCCACCTTGCAGATCATAGACATGTCTTACTTGCCCGACTCGGTCCATGTGGTGTACAACAGTGCCTCGTTTTTCGAGCGAGCACACAACATTTTTATAGACACGACACGCGGTAGGTTGTACGTTGCAGGATCCAATACGCAAAACAGCGGGGTCATCATCCTCAACATTGCCTCCAATCCTACCAATCCCACCCTGCTTGCGAGTGTGAACCTCGGCAACTACAGCCATGACCTATCGGTTCGCAACGACACGGCCTATATGAACAACGGCTTTGATGGCCTCAAAATTGTAGATTTTTCGATTCCCACTGCGCCTGTCACGCTTGCTGTCTTGCCAAGCTATCCACAACAGGGCTATAACCATAGTTGCTGGCTCACTGAGGATGGAAAATACCTGGCCATGTGTGACGAGACGCGAAACAAAAGCTGCAAAATGGTGGACGTGCGCAATCTGGGCAACGTCAATGTCGCTTCCTTGTTTCGATCAGCTTTGCTCGCACCTGCTGATACAGGGAGCATTCCCCACAACCCGCTCGTTACAGGCCAATATGCCTGTGTGGCCTACTACCACGATGGCGTGCAAATTTTTGATATTGCGAATCCAGCCGCGCCAGTGCATGTGGCAGGCTATGACACTTGGCCCAACAATACCAATTACAACGACTGGTATGGTGCTTGGGGCTGTTATCCCTTCTTGCCTTCAGGCACAGTCTTGGGGTCAGACGTGCACAATGGCCTATTCGCATTTCGCGTGCCTTTTCCATTTCCCCGTCCCATCACTGCTGTGACAGCCACTTCGTCAGCGACTTGCAGCTACACCGCCAATGGCAGTGCGAGCATCACTGCCCACGGGGGAACCTTTCCCTATACCTACCTTTGGTCTTCTGGGCAGACGACCCCGAGCATCACAGCACAGCTGCCTGGAACTTATACTGTCACCATCAGTGACCGCTATGGCTACAACATCGTGCAGACAATGACGATCGCCGGTCCTGCACCGATCGATGGCAACCCTCAAGTCGCCGCAGAGACATGCCCAGGCAATGCCGATGGTGAGATCGACTTGCATACAACTGGCGGTACGCCAGGCTACACCTATCTATGGAGCACAGGCGACCTCATTGAAGACCTCAATGGCCTCACTGCGGCACAGTACAGTGTCACGATCACCGACAGCTTGGGTTGTGTGCAGATCGACACATTTACTGTTTCCTCCATATTTACGTCTCCAATTGCTGATGCTGGCAACGATACCGTTTTGTGCAACAATGCATTGCTCGCGCAAGCGCAAGCACCGCTACAAGGGACGGGCCACTGGCAATGGATCTCGGGCGGCGGCCTGATTCAAAATGTGAATCTCCCCAATTCCCTGATCAGCAACCTTCAATCAGGGGCCAATCTCGTCGCATGGATCGTCTATGACGGCCAATGCGCCACCGCCGACACGGTGCGCATCTGGGTCAGCAGCACAGCCTTTGTAGAGGCTGGGCCAGATACCCTAATCTGTGGAACGAGCATGCAATTACAGGGAAGTAGTCCCGGCAATGGCAGCGGTTTATGGGTCGCCCAGCCCAACTCAGTGAGTTTCACCAACCCCAATGACCCTGCGGCGTCAGTAGGGGGATTGCAACCGGGAATTTATACCCTCTTCTGGTCAGTGACCGAAGGCAATTGCCAAGCCGTGGATTCCCTGGAGGTTTTGGTAAATGTGCAGCCATTCGCAGCATTTAGCTATACGATTGCAGGCCTCACTGTGTCCTTCAACAATGTGAGCCAATTCGCCACAAGCTGGCACTGGGATTTTGGGGATGGCAATACAAGTGCCCTGCAAAACCCTAGCCATACCTACACCAACAGCGGTGTTTACAATGTCTGTCTTACCGCCACCGATACCTGTGGCAGCGACGCCTCTTGCCAAGCAATCAACATCTCCTTGCTTGGAAGTACTGCAGTGCAGCCCTCCACGGTGGGTGTCTGGCCCAACCCGTTCCATGACGACTTGTGGATTGCCGACAGGGGCATCCAAGTTGAGCCGATGCAATATGAAATCTACGATGCCAGCGGTCGCTCGATGCTGTATGGTCGGTTTGAGAGTGGAAGTGGATCTCATCGCTTGGCCTTGTCTGGCTTAGCCCCAGGTCTGTACTTGATTTCCATACGTCTTGGCGAGCGCCAATGGATGCACAAAATCCTAAAGAACTGATTTGGAGCGCGCTGAAGGCGAATATTGAAGCTGGCCTCAGGGATTCTGTAAATGCGGATCGCAGAATAGCTTCCTGCTGGGTTAGATTCTCAACGATACTGGATTGCCCCGTGGCAATTGGATGCCCTGCGCTGTAGAATGCTGCACAGCAATCATTCCCCGATTTCCACGACATAGATCACCTGCCTGAAAAAAAGCAGGGTCCTGAAATCCTCCCGGTACACGAGTTTCATGTTCATGGATGAAAACAGCGCCAACCATCCAGCATCATCCATATTGGTATGTGGATGGCCATCAAACTCCAGATTGACTAGGGAATCCATGAAAAAAGTCAATTCCCGCTGCACTGCGTTGCGATAAATGTCTTCCATGATCACCAGCCGATGTTTGGTCACGCGCTTGGCTTCTTGGAGAATATGGGAGGGGGAAGGCGTGTGGTGCAGCATCGTGATGAGCATACTCGTGTCGAATGCTTGGTCCTGAAACGGCAAGCGTTCACCATCATACACGATGGGGACAACCTCAGGAAAGAAGCTCAGATTCTTGACATCGACAGGCGTGATGTCAAAACCCTCTATGCGCAGGGCATTGCAGAGGCCACCATGGCCACTGCCGATGTCCAAGATGCGGGTATCGCGCGATAGGTGCCGCGCAATGCGTGCCTGCTTGATGCGCAAGCGTGCCGGAATACTGCGCATGACCAAGCCACGAAACCAATCGCGGTGCAGGAGCCATTCAGATAAGTTGATGTTGGGGCGCTTGAAAACCCACTCATAAGCAATATAACCAAATACCAAAACATATTCCAGGCTCACCAACCAGGGCTGCTCTTGGATGCCCGGGTAGAAATAGGCGACATAAGTAAATGGGATCAAGCAAGTCCAAAGGATGGCATAGCGATACTTCCCCAATGCCGCCAAAGCAACGAGCGGCGTCAGGTACCATGGATGTACCACAGGGGAATGAAGTTGGTACAGGGTGAGTGCCACGAGTAGCATCGTGGGCAGGCTGCTCCAATCAGGCTTGCGTTCCAAGACGGCACTGCCCAAGATCAGGGCCATCATGACCCACGGCAACGCCAAGGAAAATATGCGGTGTACATCGACGCCAGCCGCCGATTTCACCCAATTGTGCAAGCCTGAATTGAACTCAAAGTACTGAAAATACAAGCGAAGACTCGCGATGAAGTGCGCCAATTGTTCCTGCTGCAACATGACCGCAAACAGCAAGAAGCAAAACAAGGCTGTAAAGCCAGCGAATATCCAAAACTGCTTGGCGGTGAGGCGTCGCCAGAGAAAGGGGAAAATAAGAACGGGCAATAACTTGGAGCCGATGGAAAGCGTGAGCAACAAGGCGGCTCCTAAAAGCTTTTCATGCATGAGCATCCAGATCGCCGCCAGTAAAAAGACGATCATAAACGCCTCTGTATGCAGATTACCCGAGAGCTCCAAGATTACGAGCGGATTCAAAGCATAAATCAAGACGCCTATGCGGGGCAATTGCAAGCGCGTCAAGATCTTTCCGAGGAGCCAAATTGAAGCCACTTCGGCCGCAACCACGCAGCACTTGAGCACTACGACAGCCCGAAACAGGTCGCCGCCCGACAACCAAGCCGCAAAGGCAAATAGCCCCTGCAACAAAGGCGGATAGACGGAATAAAATTGCTTGGAGTTGAGGTGCGCATACAGCTCGGCCCAATCTTGGCTTTGGACCACGCCGATGTGGGTCATCCACTGTGAAGGCAGATATTGGTAGGGATTGGCGCCATGCACGAGCACGCGCCCATCCCAGACGTAGCGATAGAAATCATCGCTCAGCAAGGGAAGGCTATAGAGCATGCTCAGGCGTAGCAACAAGCCCAAACGCACAAGCAGTTGATGGCGAGCGTCGTCGTCGGGTCGTCGTAGCAAGGCGGCGTAGCTCACCAAGGCCAAGCCGAGCAACAAGCCCATCCACCAAAAGCCCTGAGTCCAAGGATGACCGATATCTGGCCGCTCCACCGTAAACTGCATCGCCAATAGGCTGCCCGCAAAAACCGTGATCCAGCCGTAGTCATAGATGCGTTTGGTATGCATCAGCCTTTATTCAGTTGCAAAGAGGGAGTGCCGCACCGAGAAAAAGAAAATCGCACTGTACCCGATGATGAGCATGATGTGAAATGGCAGCATCCCAAAACTGTTGTAGTAAATCTCCAGCCCCACGCCAAACCCAAAGTACAGCAGCATGAAACCCTCCAGCACTGTGATCATCGATATGCGGCGCGTTCTGTATTTGGGGCGCGATGCCCAGCTGTCTTTGCCAGTGGTAATGTTGAACTTGGGTGTGCGGACAAACGGTGTCTTGCGGCCAATATAACCCTCGACGGTAGCGATGGCGTTGTGCAGGCTCAGGCCCATGGTGATGCAAAGGAAAATCGGGAAGGTCATGACAAATTTCAAGAAACCCTTGGCGCCCCTGCCACCAACACGATTTTTGCGCGAGACCCAAAAGAAAAGCACAAGGGCTAGCATCGACCCTGAAAACACAGAGGCATATTTCATAATCTCGCGCACCCCTGGATCGATCTCATGGAAAAATACGAGCGGAACGCTCAAGAAGGCGTTCAGGGCGATGCACACAAACAGCATGCTGTTGAGCAAATGAAAGGTGGCATGCAGTTTGGTCCCTAGCGGGAGCTTGGCACGCAAGACATTTCCCAGGTTTTTGCGTGCGGTCTCGGCGGCACCCTTGGTCCAGCGAAATTGCTGACTCTTGATCGCTCCCATCGCCGCAGGCAGCTCCGCAGGCGAATCCAAATTCTCCAAAAATTTGAAGCGCCAACCTTTGAGTTGGGCGCGGTAGCTCAGGTCCAGGTCCTCGGTGAGTGTGTCGCTCTGCCAGCCGCCAGCATCGTCGATGGCGACCCGTCGCCAGATGCCAGCCGTACCATTGAAGTTGATGAAATATCCGACCGAGTTGCGACCTTGTTGCTCTACAGAAAAATGGGCATCCAATGCAAAAGCTTGCAAGCGGGTGAGGATGGAATAGTCGCGGTTGATGTGCTCCCAGCGCGTCTGCACGACGCCGATCTTGGGATCGTGGAAATGCGGAATCGTCGTGCGCAAGAAATTGGCGTGCGGCAAAAAATCGGCATCAAAAATGGCGATGAATTCGCCCTTGGCGGTCAGAAGACCCTCTTTGAGGGCACCGGCTTTGTAGCCCTCGCGATTGCTACGGTGCAGGTGCACGATATCGATGCCTTTCGCTTGCCATTCGATCACCTTGCGCGCGACAATCTCCACGGTTTCGTCGGTGGAGTCGTCCAAAATTTGGATTTCAAATCGATCCCGAGGGTAGTCAAATGCCGCAATGGCATCGATGAGGCGCTCCACGACATACATCTCATTGTACAGCGGCAATTGCACAGTGACCATCGGCCAATGGTCAGTGGGCATGAGTGGGAGGGCCTCATGGGCCTTCTTATTGCCTTTTTGGAAGCGCAAGTAGAGGATTGCGAGATGCACCTGCACGACACTGTACATCAAAATGAATGTCAGCGAAGCTATATATAAGACCAATAAGGCAATTCCCATCCTAATCAATTCAGCTGTTTAGCGCTATAAATATCGAAAAATGGTGTAAAGAATCTTGTACCCCGCAAGAATAGTACCCTTGACCGTACCTGAAATTTTGGAAACCCCGATGCGGCGTCGGTATGTGACCGCGACTTCGGTGGTCTTGAAACGCTTTTTGGCAGCCTTGAGCTGCATTTCCACCGTCCATCCATAAGTCGTGTCTTGCATGTCCAGCTCCAGCAGGCGATCCATCTTGATCGCCCTAAACGGCCCCAAATCGGTGTACCGTGTGCGGTAAAACCACCTGATGAGGGTCGTAGCAAGCCAGTTTCCAAAAACTTGCGGTGGCGTCATGGAGCCTTTTTCACGTGCACCAAGCGCCCGTGAGCCGATCACCATGTCATACCCATCCTCCACGATCGGCGTTACCAGCAGATCCATCTCACCAGGATAGTCGCTGTAGTCGCCATCGATGAACACGATGATGGTCGGGCGGTCGGCATTGGTTTTTGCAGCGGCGTAGGCAATGCCGCAGAGGCAAGCTTGGCCATATCCCTTGCGGTCCTCACGCAGCACGGTCGCACCAGCGACGCGTGCGTTGGCTTCGGTCTCATCGGTCGAGTTGTTGTTCACAACCACAATCTCTTGCACAAGTGACCTCGGGATGTCGGCCACGACCTTGCCGATCGAGTGCGCCTCATTGAAGGCAGGAATGATGACCAAAACCCTAGGTTGCATGGCTCAAAACTAGTGAAGAATTTCAGATTTAATGGCTATTCGCATCAAATGAACCTGTGATTTACAGTATGGGCAGCCACAAGGCTGCCCATACTGTAAATCCAAAGCGATGGCTGACCGAAACCTCAGTTGGAGATTCTGATCTCGTCCATCGTAATCGAGATCGGGTTCAGACCATTGTAGCGGCTGTCTTTGGGGCCATTTTCCAAGCTGAGCACCCCCCGTGGGCACACGCTGCTGCAGACACCACAACCTACACATGACGCGCGCACGATGTTCTCGCCACGCTGCGCGTATGCTTTCACGTCGATGCCCATTTCGCAGTAGGTGCTGCAATTGCCACAGGAAATGCATTGTCCACCGTTGGTGGTGATGCGAAAGCGGCTGAAGTATTTTTGGAGCAGGCCCAAAATGGCAGCTTGTGGGCAGCCAAAACGACACCATACCCTTGAACCAAGGATGGGGTAGAAGCCCGTGCCGACCACGCCAGCAAACATCGAGCTGATCAAGAACCCGTAGCCGCTTTTGAGATTGCCCTTGAGGCCGTCGCCCAGGAAGTGCGCCTTCCAGTCGATCAGCAACAGCAGCGTGACCAATGTCACGAGGCCCAACACCGAATAAATCGTCCAGCGCTCGATCTGCCAGGCGCGCAGCGACTTGTCGCTCTGCTGCCTGAACGGGTCACCCGCTGTCTCGGCCAAGCCGCCGCAGCCACATACGAAGGAGCAATACCAGCGTTTCCCAAAGAAATAGGTGAGCAGCACCACGCCGATCGTGCTCATAAAGATCCCAAAGCCGATCGCAACCCAGCCAAATGTGCCAAATCCAGCTGTCGAAGTGAGGTATTTCCCATCAGCACTTGGCACATGCACACCGTCATAGGGTTCCACGCCGCCATAGTATTCGATAGAGCTTGGCATGATGCGGTCGTAACCGAGCGGCCAGAAATAGGTAAAGTAATGCGCCGTCACCTGTGGGCGCTTCTCCAGCATGGGGCTTTGCGCTGCAAGGGCTGCCGTTTTGGCCTTGTTGTATTCTGCTTCCAAGCCTGGTAGAATCGAGGAATAAGACGCGGCATTGGCACCCTTGTCGATGCTGTCTTTGGCGGCGTAGAAATTGTTTTTGGCAGATTCGTAGCCTTGATAGACAGGCTGATACTGCGCGACCGCAGGCTCAAAGGCGATGCGTTGCTGCTCATTGAGCGACTCAAAGACCGTGGGCAGGCTGAACGCCAGCACCAATTGGAAAAAGGTCACCGACAGGGTGCGCACGATCTGGTATTTGCTGTGACGGTACTTGAGGATGAACCTGAAGCCCATCACGATCACAGCGACGGTATAGACCAAGCCGTAGGCAAACCATTGGTTGGTCACGTGGGCCATGCCATTGTCTTCGATCCAATAGCTACTCTTGCCGGTGATCGCGTGGTACAAAGGATCGGCCGCAGCCACCAAACCAAACAATTGGTCGGGAAACCAATAGAGCAAGATGTAAAACCCTGTAAAGGCAATCGCCAGCATCCAGCTCAAAACGCCCGCTTGCCGAGTCGCCTCGCTGTGAAAAAGGCCATTGTTTTTGATCCCTGCAGGCCCTTTGCCAAAAGCACCCCAAAAATAAATCGCCCCGCCGATGGCTGTAAGCCCAAATACCAGCGCAAACATGGCCCAGCCGGTGAGGTTCACCCGCAGGGCCAGCAATGCCAAGCCCAAGACGGTTGCGGCAAGCAGCACACCCACAAAAATCTTATACTTCTTGAGGTTGATCGTGGCCAATAGTCCCGCCGAGACACCAAAGGTGCCCGTGAAGCCCATGACCATCCATGGGCTCAGTGGCGTGGCACCCAAAAAGGAAACCAGCAGGGCTAGGATGCCTAGGCCAGCCAGCAGTGCCCCGACGCGCTCCATAGGACTCATTTCTGAGGGTGGGGTCAGTGAAAGTGAATGATCGACTGTCGTACTCATGATTGCAACGCTTTTGGAAATCTATTTTGAAACGTTTGTAGTGGATGGCTTGGCGAGGCTATGCTTCCTGAATATCATCGAAAGCAAGCCGCTTCGGCTCTTTTGGCGAATTTGTTTCCCCGTTTTCGCCTGGTAGAGCTTGGGCAGTTCATGCTCGTGGGTCGCAAAAAATTCTGGATCGAAATTGGCAGCCTTCAGATGTTCCAGCACATACTCGATCGTGCGGCCCTCGTGGATCCATTGATCGCAGACCAGATGGCGAAATCGCACCCCCATGAGATTGAAACCCGTGACGACGCCACCTTCCTTCTTATAGTTAATGCGGATGCTTTTGTGCCCGTCTTTGTGCTCCCAATAGAGGGTGTCCTCGTCACTCGGCAGCGTGGGCGGTATTTCCCCATAGACCTGGTACTCGATGTCAAAGAATTTTGCGCTGTTGAACCAAATGCCCGGCGTATAGGCGCGGCGCTTACCAGTGATCGTGAGTGCGACGGTCTCGCCGTGCATCTTGCCAGTGTACCAGACTTGCTCGATGTTGCGGCGTCCAGGCAGCGCCTTGTGAAACTCTGCACAGTCCCCGATGGCATAGACATTGGGGACGTTGGTTTCAAAATATTCATTGACCATCACGCCGCGACCGAGGTGGATGTCGGAGTTTTTGAGGAATTGCACATTAGGGCGCACGCCAGCTGTGAGGCCGACCCATTCGCAAGGGATGATCTCGCCCTTGCTGGTTTTCACGGCCTTCACACGGCCAGCACCGTCATCGATGATCTCAGCGAGCTCGGTGCCCAGCTGTAGATCGACATGGTGCTCGCGAATGTGGCGATTGACCATGTCGCTCTCCTCGGCTGGGATCACATTGTTCCAATAGCTCGGCTCACGTACCAAAAAGGTCACATCGATATGGCGGCTCAGCAGCATCTCGGCCATCTCGATCCCGATCAATCCCCCACCGACAATCACGCCGCGTGTGGCATTTTTACTCCAATACTCCATGTACTCCAGGTCTTGCAAAGAGTAGAGTCCCCCCACGCCCATGAGGTCCTGCCCTGGCCAATTGTACTTGTTGTAACTGGAGCCAGAAGCGATGATGAGGACGTCATAGTGCAAATCCTTCCCCGAGCTCAAAATGAGCTTGTGGTGCGTCGTATCGACACGCTCCACAAAGGCTTGGATGAGGTTGATGCGGTTCTTGTCCCAAAAACCTTCTTCATAAGGCGTGATTTCCTGCATGCGCATATGACCCATATAGACATACATGAGTGCTGTGCGCGAGAAAAAGTGCTTGGATTCGGCCGAAACGATCGTGATCGCGTAGTCGCTGCATTTGCGTATGTAGCGCGCAGCAGTCACCCCAGCGATGCCGTTTCCAATGATGACGACGTGTTTCATGAATTTTTCTCGGATGATTTTCCCTCAATTTCATTACAAATCTTTGAGTAAAAAAATTTGCGGAATTTTATTTTGGAGAAAGGGTCGATTCAGGGAAATCCGAATGGCAATCCTTCTCGTACAAAGTACCAGCTGGGCAAGATTTCTTCGGAAATGAGAGAAACTCACTTCCAGTTTGTGATTTTTATCTATTTTTATGGGCTTAATTCAAGAAAGAGCGCTGATGAAAAAGAAGATCTTGTTTGCCGTGATGGCCGTCGTACTCCTCGTTGCAACTGCTTGCGGCCCCAGCCAACACCATGGCTATGTGAGCAAATACCCTTGCCATAAAATGCACCCCTGCTGCCATTGATCTCGTTGTCAATACGATAGTTGTGGTTTGAATGTCGGGTGTGCCGCACCTAGTGCATTACATGCGCATTGATCAGGTCGGTCCTCACAGGAGGACCTGACTTGAGAATTGCATGTGTAAGCACCTCTTTGAGGGAATTTGAGGAGTGCTTTGAAAAGCTTCCTAGGTCACAAATTGGATTTATGATTTCAGGAAGTGTAATGCACAGTCCTCGTGGCCGTGCCTTGCAACTTCCCCTTCGAAGCCTTGCTGTTTGTCATCGATTTTGTCGAGCGCAATCGTCCCGATCGCCTCGGAAAGCTCGCAGATGAATACTACAATTCAGAGCTAAGGATTCACGTTTTGCTTCAGTGATGCGATTCAGGTCCACACGGCCCCCCTCCACCGAACGTGAGCGAGATGCTTGATTTTATCGAGACGCAAGCGTCCTCTGTCCCGACCGGAAAAGGCAACGACAGGCTTATAAAATTTTATTCTTCCTTAGTCGCGGCGCGAACCCTGAAACCAGCCCTTGCCACCAAGGTCGTCTTCCATGTTGCCGTTGATGCCTTTGTCTTCAAAGGTGCCCCTGAAGCGGGTGTTTTTGGGAGGATTGTTGATCGACCATACGACGGTTTCTTCCACATTGGACCACGTGCCTGTAAATGTGGCAGTGTCGTCATGGTGCACAAAGGCGCCACCTTCCTTGAATTCGCCATAAGGGCTGAAATCGCTGGGGCCACCCTCCCAAAATGATTGATACCAATAGATACGACCTTCAGGAGAGGCTGGTTTTCGTTTGCAACTGCTGCATACCATTACACATTCCAAGGCCAACAAGAGCGGAAGGTAAAAGATCGCCTTTCTAGCATTCATATTGATTTTCTTACCGTTGATAGAGCTAAGATAAACAATTTTTCGAAAGTGCCATGGTTTTGAAAGTGAGCAATCTCTGGCGGAGAGGTGCGGAGCAAGGTGCAGAAGAAGCTCTTTTTTCAATAAATATCGACATGGAGGCGTACTTGGCGGGAGAATAGCCTTGTCTCTTGACAAAATTTATCTATCTTTTGCATTCCATTTACTTGGAGACTGAGATTTATGATCATTGTATATATCCTCTCCGGCCTCGTCGCATTGTTGGCAGTTCTGATGTTGATCGCCCCCAAGGGGGCCATGGTCGAGCGGTCGATCGTGACCAAAATTTCGCCGAAGGAGGCATTTGACTCCTTGCGTTCCCTCAAGAATTTTGACCAATGGGGTCCATGGAGTGACCGCGATCCCATGCAAGACCGTGGCTACCGTGGCACCGATGGCGAAATCGGCTCTGTGGCTTGGTGGAAAGGCAACAAAGAGGTTGGGGAAGGCGAGCAAGAAATCAAGAAACTGGAACCGAATACCTATATCGAGACGGAATTGCGGTTCATGAAGCCCTTCAAGGCGATCAATAAAAGTTCGTGGCGCATCAGCAACGATCCCGAAGGCTGCAAAGTCGTCTGGGGGTTTGAGGCTAAGTTTAGGATGCCCATGAACATCATGTTTCTGTTCGTGAGCATGGAAAACTCGATTGGCAAGGATTTTGAAATGGGCCTCGTGCGTTGGAAGGATTTTGTAGAGTCCAAATCCAATCAATAAGCGTTCACGATGCGCCCGCTCGCATCGAGCATCTGGCGCGCCCGCATTTCATCGGTCATGATTTCCAGAGATGGCCCATATTCCCCCTGTTCACCCAGCGCCTCAGCATGTATCCAGAGATAGTCATTGGCCATGGCACCTAGGAATAGGCGTTGCAAGATGCGATCTGAGACATGCGCCTTGAGGAAATCTTGGAGCGTCGCGCGGTTGTCGGGTTGTAGCAGCAAGCGCAACATGCGTTGCACTGGCTGATAATCGACATCCTGCAACACTTCCGCCAAGCCCGTATCAAGTCGTCCAGTAATCACGCATTGGTTCATTCGGTGCTCGATGCCGGCATCATGAGATGCTTGTGCTGGATCGACTTTGAAGGCAAAAATCGCATGGAAACTCAGCGCACCTGCTTTCAAACTCTTCTGGCGGGCGCGATTGCACGTCGTGCCGGTCACTTCCACATCGTCCA
Organism: Bacteroidota bacterium; assembly: GCA_031415375.1. GTDB lineage: Bacteria > Bacteroidota > Bacteroidia > J057 > JADKCL01 > JADKCL01. The sequence goes on from JANORP010000394.1 coordinate 18,325, forward strand.
AAAAGATGACATGACTGGGGAAATCTTGGTATTCGCTGCGTGGAATGATCGTCTGCGTCGTTTTGGCCTCGGTGGCCCGCTGTTTGGCGCTCAGTGCTGCATAGTTGGCGCGACCTGAACTGAGGCGCCCGAGGGTGCGAATGATCATGGTCGGCATCCCTTGCAGGGCCAGCCAAGCATTCACGCGCAGGCCCACCTCGCGGGCAAGCTGGTTACTCGCGCTGATCACATTGCGCACGCCGGGCGCAGTGAGGCTGATGAAGTCACCGTTGTCGCGGGCTAGCTCGAAGACCTTGCTGAGCTGACCGCCGCTTTCCAGATCGGAGATGATCGCCGCTGTGAGCATTTGCACCATGGCATGCAAGGCGGGAACATCACCAAACTTGAAGCGGCTGTACATGGCCACTTGTGCCTGCATGTCGCGGCCAGTCTCTGCACATTGAAATCGGCCATCTGGGCGTTGCTGTAGGTGGTGGGCGACAATCTTGCCCTCAGTTGTGCAGCGATAGCGATGCGACAACCGCTCACCATGGCCATCGGGATGCAGCCATGCTTCCAAGGAAGCAAAACCCAATTGGAACCGGGGCATGTCATAATAGCCGTCTCTGCTCATTGCGGCTTCATACAGCGCCAAGCAACCCGCGCGACCGATCCTCGGCCAAAAATCCTGCAGGCTCATCACGGGGTGCCGCAAGATGAATTTCAGCAAGCGGGCATTCAAGATTGGCCCGAAATGCTGCGAATCGTACATGGGCAAGAGATCTTGCAGGTGCTTGATCTTGGCATGGTTGAGCTTTTCCTCTTGCTCTGCCTTCATTTCACCCTCAAATGCGATGCAATAGACAAAGGCCACCTGGGCTGCATGGGCCTCTGTGCTGAGCAGGGCAGCGATCGCCCGCTCATGTGCACCCGTGCAACGCAGGTCGTCGAGCACGACCACGACTTGGTCGCGCAATTGCAGGGCGACATCGGCGGTAATGCTGATCTTGCGGTGGCGAATGGCTTTTTCACGGGCACTGTGCCCCAATGCGCCATAATTGGTGCGTTGAAAGCCGCCTTCACGGTCGATCTTGAAATTGTGGACCTCCCAACCCGCCGCACGCAGGGCCTCGGTGACCGCATCCGTGAGGGTAGAGGCCGCAGAGGGCACCGCCCCATAAGCCGATGACGCCAGCAAGAGCTTTCCCTTGGAGGCTACCAACGCTGCGATAGGGGGATTTGCTTGGAGCAATTGCGCGATTTCTTGCGCGATGGCCATGATGGCCACGGCATCGCCATACTTCATCGCGCTGAAGGCCAGTCTTGCCGAGAGGGAGATCTCCTCAGGGTCCGAGATCGCATAGCGCTGCAAACGCAGGAATTCCCCGACGCCTAAATTTTGATCCTGTGAAGCCTGCTCTTTGTGGCGCATGTACCGCTGAATTGGTACAACAAATATGCGTAAAAATTTATGTTGTGACGATTGGGGCAGGCGGTATCGCCCTCACAAGATATGCTGAGGTCGATCACCTAAGGCAAATCATTTCCCATAAACCTTTTCAAACAACCTTTGGATCGGGTCCACGATCAAGATTTCGCATTCCTCGACGGGTTTGCGGGCCGCTTCGATCGTCTTTTGGTAGCCTTCCTTGCGATCGGCGTCGGGCTCGCCTTTGTCTAGCATGTCGAGAAGCCCTATGCCGACAATGCTCAGCGCTTGCAATTGCTGGGAAATCGGCACGATTGCCCGCATCGCGGGCGCTGTCTTGGCTTGGTGCTCGATGGTGCGATGATTGTTTTTGAACAATTCGAGCCAGTTTTTGATCACCAACACTTGCATCTCGTCGGCTTTTGCGATGTGGGCATCGACCGCGGCGGCAAATTCGCGGGGCAAATCGGGGTCTGGAATGGCGATATCAGGCAAGCGGGTGAGCGGGGTTTCTGTGCTGTAAGGGATGCCTTTGCCATGGCGCTTGTAGCCTTGCAAGGGGCCGATCACCGAGCGCAGCGTCTGGAGGGGCAGGGTATTCTCGCTGCGTGCGAGGCGGCGTATGAGCACATCCGCATAGCGCAGATGCATGAGTCCCAATTCCTCCAAATCACGGCTGATCTTGGGAATGCGACGGTACATGTCGGCCACGTCTTGTACCGTGCCAGCTGACCAAAACCGCTCGGCGATCGCGCAGGTGCGTGGCCAGATGCGGCTGTCGATCGTCTCTGGGCTGATGAGTTCTGCCCACATGGTCGCCTCGCCACCGAGGACATGGCTCTGCGCCTTGGTGTCGAGCTTCAAGTCTGCCGGGAGTGGGTCTTGTGCATAGTGATAGGAGGTGCTTTGGCTCAGGTCAATGTAATAGCCCGCGCTCAGCATCACGTCGTAGCCTGATTCGGCAGCTTTTTTGAGCGCCTCTTTGCCGCGCCAGCTTTGGATCACAATGCTGGTGGGGATGCTGGGTTGCAAGATTTCGTCCCAGCCGACCATGCGCTTGCCATCCTCGGTGAGGATCTCAAGAAGGCGCTGGTTGAAATAGGCTTGCACATCATGATTTTCCTTCAAGCCTTTGTCTTTTTTGAGCTGGGCGACTTCGGGATTTTTGTCCCATTGTTTGCCCTCGTTTTCGTCGCCGCCGATATGAAAGTACTCGTCGGGGAATAGCGCGGTCATTTCCGCCAAAAAAGTTTCCAAAAATTTGTACGTCGCCTCATTGGCGGGATTGAAAGCTGGTTCAAACACACCAAATTTTTTCTCGATCTGGTAGGGGCCAGGTGCGCTCGCAAGTTCGGGATGGCCTACAAACCAGGCCGTAGCGTGGCCAGGAATGTCAAACTCTGGTACGACACGGATGCCGCGCGCGTCGGCATAGGCGATGATTTCCTTGACTTGTTCCTGCGTGAAAAAATCGCCGTTGGAGCCCATCTGATGCAACATCGGGAATTTTTTGCTTTCGATCCTGAAGCCTTGGTCTTCGCTCAGGTGCCAATGAAAGACATTGAGTTTCATGGCTGCCATCGCGTCGAGGTTGCGGTGCATCACCTCCACGGGCTGCCAATGGCGGCATACATCGATGAGCAATCCCCGCCATGGAAAGCGCGGCGCATCCTGGATCGTGCAAGCGGGAAAATAAAACCCGTCCTCATCGACGCTCAGCAATTGGAGCACCGTCTCTAGGCCATGCAGGGCGCCCAGATCGGTTTCTGCCTCCAACATGAGGCGCGAAGCCGTGACTTGTAGTTTGTAGGATTCGTCTTCGCGCAGCTTGAGCTTGCCCGTGCGGTTCACGATGATGTTGAGGCCATCGACAGGGAAATTGAGCTTGGTGGCGTAGTCGGGAATGTTGAGCGCGGTGCGGCCATCGAGGCGTTGCAAGAAACGCTTGGCGCCCTCGTCCACACGTGTCGTTTCCTTTTCGCGGATGCTCACTTCAAATTTGTCCTTGAGCCTGAATTTGCCCTTGGCCTCCTTCAGAGATTGCGGCACAGGCATGAGCTGATCGAGCTGGGCAGGGCACAGCGTGAGAGAGAGGGTGATTGTGAGGGCGGAGAGGATAAACCGACGCATGGAAAGATGGATTTAGTGCAAAGGTAGCGGAAGTTTGCCTGCCACTCGGAGATGGCTGCATTCAGATGCTGCGATCACCACTTCATCTTATAAGCCGCATCGACCATCTCGTCGCGCTTGCTGTCGCGCAGCGCATAGTTGAAGCCTTCATAGATCGCATAGCCGCCATATTCGCCGGCCTTGTTGAGGGCGAGGAAGCCAACTTGCAGGTCCTTGAGGTTTTTGTGCTTTTTGATGATGCGCTCCACAGCCTGCTGGCAGGCCTCGGCGGGTGTATAACCCTGCCGCATGAGCTCGACGACGGTATGGCTACCTGCGATGCGGATCACCGCTTCGCCCACGCCCGTCGCCGTGGCGGCACCGATCTCATTATCGACAAAAAGGCCCGCCCCGATGATCGGGGAGTCGCCTACTCGGCCATGCAGCTTGTAGGCCATGCCACTCGTGGTGCAGGCTCCGCTCAGGTTGCCCTGGGCGTCGAGGGCGATCAGGCCGATCGTATCGTGGTTTTCGCGGTTGATGATCGGCTTGTATTGGCTGGTTTCGAGCCATTTTTCATAGGCGAGGCGCACTTCTTCACGGCTAGCCTCGGTGAGAAATTCGCGGCGAGGAAAGCCTTTTTCGATCGCAAATTGGTATGCGCCCTCGCCCACGAGCATCACGTGGGGCGTGTCTTCCATGACCTTGCGGGCGACGGAGATCGGGTGCTCGATATATTCCAAAAATGCAACGGCACCACAGCGACTCTCGTGGTCCATGATGCAGGCATCCAGCGTCGTGTGACCATCGCGGTCGGGCATGCCAGCGAGGCCCACGCTGCGGTTGGTGGGGTCACTCTCGGTGACCATAACGCCGCGCTCGACCGCGTCGAGCGCAGAGCCACCCTTGCCGAGCACTTCCCAAGCACCCGCATTCGCAGCGATGCCATGGTTCCAAGTCGAGAGCACGATCGGTGCCTTTGCAGGATTGAAGACAGGCAATAGGGACTCGCGGTCTGATTCCTCTTTTTTGGGGGCTACAGTTGGGCTACAGCCCGTGGCAATGACACCGAGGCCGAACATGGAAAGGCGGAGGAAGCTTTTGCGAGAGTGCTGCATTCACTAGGTATTGAGACCGAAAGTTAGAAAAATAAGGGACATCGTACCTTTTCTTTGTCCAAACCTCATTCTTTTTACAAGAAAGGGTTATTTTTGACAATGGGCAAAATCAATGATCTATCGGTCAATGACCAATTTGGCGTTCCCTCGGCGGTTTTGAATCGTTTGGTGAATGAATTCAAGTCCTATCGTGCGCCGAGGGTGTAGAATTTTGTTTCCCTGAAGGCAATTTTCTTTATTTTTGAGTATCAGGAGCATTATAGAGCATACGATGAAAGTAGTAGAATCCTTATGGCCAGATGTCGATGCGCTGTTCGAACACTATTTGGCGAAGCAAAACGAATACGTGGCGCTTTACAATGGTAAGGTGCTCGTTATCCATGATTACAAGGTCGCAGGGGCTTTTGAACAATTTTCAGATGCTTACGATTTTGCTGTCGAGCACTTCGAGCGGGGAACTTTTGTTATCCAAAAATGCTCTCCAGGCGAACGAGACTATACCGTAAGGATTTTTTCTCCCGTTTTAATTTGAACAACCTTGAAACGTTTTTCAAATACGGTTTTCTACAATGGCTTAACCACTCTTCTAGAGACGTCGATTTTGGTTGGCGATCCGGAGGCAAAAGTTCATTTTTCGACCAAGGGATTGTGGGACACGGGAGCTTCCAATTCGATGATTTCCGAACATGTGGTAGAGGTTCTTGGCTTGATTCCATTGGGCAGGGCCTTGGTTTCGGGATTTCATGGCATGGCGCATTTGAGGACTTACGGTGTGTCGATTAGCTTAGGAAAAGGACTTGCATTTGCCAATATGGAAGTCGTTGCAGCCAAGGTCATCACAGATGAACACCACGTCCTCCTCGGCATGGACATCATTTCCCAGCTCGATTTCGCCATCACGAATGCCAGCGAGCAAACCATCCACTCCATCCAATATCCTTCCTCCGCGAAGATCGATTTTCAGCAAATGGGCATCGACTAGTCCCTGCACGGTCGAGCAAATACAATAAACCACACAAAAAAATAGTTAATTTTACCAACTCGGGCCCGTGCCCGCTCATGCATGCTGTTTCAAAGGCACAACACGACCCGCCAAGGCATGGCGGACCAAGACCTGATCTCCCATTACAGGAGTTCAGGAGAGTCGGTGTATGTAGGTGAACTCTTTGAACGTTACTCGATCCCTATCTACGCCATTTGTCGCAAGTACTTTCGCGACGAGGATGAGGCCAAGGATGCGGCGATGGAGATTTTTGAATACCTGCTCGCCGAGCTCAAAAAATATGACATCGCGACATTCAAGAGTTGGCTGGCCCGTGCAGTGTCCAACTTTTGCCTGATGCGCATTCGCAAGCGCAAGTCGATCGATGGCAAGGTCGAGGAATTCAAAAATAATGAAATGGCGGTTATGGAATCCGTCCAAGACCTGCACCCTGAGATGGAAGCCAATGAGAAGGAGCTAGAGCTGCAAAAGCTTGAAGCCGCACTCGGGGGCCTCAACGAGGAGCAGAAGACCTGTGTCGAGTTGTTTTTCTTGCAGGGCAAGTCCTATGACGAAGTCGCCCAGCTCACGGGATACAATTTCAACCAGGTAAAGAGTTTTATCCAAAACGGAAAGCGGAATCTCAAGATCCGCCTCACTGAAGGCAATGCGTAAAGACCCACATATCGCCAATATATTCTCTGCCGAGGAGGAGGATTGCCTACAGCTGGAGCAGATGGCTGCCTACCAGCAAGGCAAGCTCGCGGGTCAGGAAAAAAACCACGTAGAGCGGCACCTCCTCAACTGTGAGCTCTGTGCGATGACCTTTGAATCGCTCGCAGATCATTCCCCCGAGAGCATCATAGCTGGCGCGGCAGATGTGAGTGATCGTGTATGGGACCGCGTGCAGCAGCAGGCGCAGCGCAAGCGCCGCTGGGCCATCTCTTGGATCGCAAGTGCAGCCGCTGTCATCTTGCTGGTGACCGTCGGCTACTTCACGATGCGTGGCCCGACAGCCACCGAAATGGCGCATTCACTCGATGTGGCGATGCATGAAACTCCGCCGCTCCCCGTGTCATCCCCTGACACCGACGCCAGCATCGCGATGCTGGAAGCGCCAAGAGAGGTCGTGGAAGCCTATGATGGCGTCCAAAAGACTGTCTCCGCAAACCCTGTGGAAGAGGACATGCTAGGAGACGAGCGGGGGGTAGAGCTCGACTTGCCGTCTCCAGTGGCCAAACCATCGGTGACTACGGCCAAGGATATGGTGAAGTCCAATAGCTCGATGGACAACCAGTATGCCGCCAAAGACGCTATCAAAAGCGGCAAAGATGCCATCAAAGGATCTGGAAATTCTTATCGCGATATACCTTCCACGGCACCCGCGCCTATCTCGGGCAAGAGTGATATGAAGTCAATCCCATCCAGTGGGAAGTCTATGACCAAGGAAAGTGTCAAGCCCAAGCCAGCCAATGCGCCAGCAAAGAGCAGCAATCAGGACGCAGACTTCGCCAGTGGCGGCATCACTAAAAAGGAAGATCGTTTGAGCCCAACTTCCGATGACTTCAGTGGCGAGGTCTATCAAGAAGAAGAAAGCGACGGACTCGATGATGAAATCGTCGTGAACGATGTGACGACACTGGCCAATATCGAACGTTTTGAAAACCAGCAGATGAGCACGATCACGCCTGAGCGCAAAGGACATTCCGACAAGAATGCGAAGGATGCGAAATCTAAAGCTGTGATGCCGATGTCGCGCGCTTCCACCGATGTCGCCGTTGCGGAAAAAGCAGCCTCTGCCGAGCAAAGCTACGACCAGGGCTTGATCTCCTACAAAGAGGGCAAGTACAGTGACGCTGCGCAAGAGCTGCGCAAAGCCACCGAGCTTACCCCCAACAATCTCGATGCCCACATTTATGCTGCCGATGCTTTCTTGCGCATCACCCAACCCCAAGCTGCGCTCTTTCACATCGAGCGCGTCTTGGCCGTGCCCGGCAACAGCCACTTTGAAGATGCAGAGTGGTACAAAGCCCTCGCCCACCTGCAGCTCAAGGAAGGCACAAAAGCCAAAAAGCAGCTGGAAAAAGTCATCGCCCGCGATGGCAAATACAAAACCCAAGCCGAGGCAGCACTGGCAGCATTAAAATAGCCCAATCGGCCCCAAAATACAAAGCGCCACGGGAGAACCCCGTGGCGCTTTGCGTTGCAGATGCGTCAAGATTT
>JANORP010000395.1:0-16093 GCA_031415375.1 Bacteroidota bacterium
TGTTTGTTGGTAGAGTTTGGTTTGTAAGGAAAGCGGGCGCCAGCCCGCTTTCTGATTGTAGGAGGTGTGTGGGCAGGATAATTTTCAAACGAATGCGCTGCCCACCCCCAGCTTTGTGGGGCGAGCAGCGCAAACCTGGCCGCGTTGAACAATCCACTTGGGATGCCGAGCAGCTTTTTTGTAAGCAGGAGCTTACTTATTGTAGAAATCGAAGAAGGTATCGCCACGCAAACCTAGGCGCAGGGTCTCCAAGGGAATCACCTCGTTGGGAGCAATATTGCCGAGATTCACATTGGAGCCCAACAATTTGATAAACCAGACCTGCTGCGATTTCAGAGGTGCTTCCCAAAGGATTTTCTCAGATGGAACGTAATGGAGGATCTCGTCGATGAGTCCACCATTGGCGGAGCCAGAGTTTTCAAAGACCCCGACGGTTCCGCTTTCGCGTGCCTCAGCGATCACCTTCCATGCGCCGGCTTCAAGCTCAATTTTCATGAGTTCGACCCATTTGTAGGCCGGGATCACCACATTGGCGTCTTTGCTGCCGACTTCTGAAAGGACGGTGAAGTTTTTGGCAAGCTGGCTAATGTAGCCACACTTGTCCTCGGTGCTCATGTCCATGCTGCCATCGCTCACCTCTACAAATGCACATTTGTGGTGCTCGATGAGCCGACAATAGTCGTCAAATTGGCCTCTGAGGACATAAGCCTCCATCAAGGTTCCTCCAAAATAGTAGGGCATTCCGGTGGCGCGATAGACTTCGAGCTTTTTGGGAAGGTTTCCAGTGACAACACTGGTACCAAAACCCAGCTTCACGACATCGACATTGGGTCCTGCGACATCCATGAAATCCTCGGCTTCGCGCACGCTTAGACCCTTGTCCATAGACATTGTGAAGCCTGCCTCGCGGGGCTTTGCAGCCCTATGCGGTAAATTCTTTAGTTCGAAACTCATTCTATAACGTATTGTGCGATCAGATTCTTGACTGCGGGAATATTTTCGGTCTCTTCGATGGTCTCGTAGAGGATGGCATGTTTGGACGGATCCAGGATCAGACCGTTTTCCAAGAAATTGACAGCTTTCTTGAGCTTGCCTTGTGCAAAACAATATGCTGCAGCTTGGTAATAGAGCTCGACCATCGTTGGGTTGAGTTTGATGCCTTCGGCTAGAAATGAGATGGCACCGTCGGTGTTTTCTTCATTCCAGAGCAGGCTCGACCATTCCTGCCACATTTTGAGATCATTGCTGTTGAGCTTTAGCGCCTCAGCAAGGGCTTCATAGGCGCCGATATTGTGGCCGACGATGTATTCACAGGTTGCAAGCGAAACCCAAGTATCAAAATTTTCAGGATCATTCTCCACGGCCTTGCGGTAAAAAGGAATCGCCTCCGAGTGTTTGTCCTCACATTCCATGCAATAACCCAAACCGATCCATGCATCTGCATATTCAGGATTGGTGTCGGTACACCTGAAATAGTATTTCACCGCCATAGGGTAGTGCCCCAGGTGCTCGTAACATTCGGCGATGTTGTAGTGGATCGACAGGTCGGGCTTTTCATGGACGCAAGCTTCAAAGAAGCACTTGAGGGCTTCTTCATACTTCTCGAGGTCCATGAGTACATTGCCCTTGTTGTACCAAGCCGAGGCAAAGCTGTCTTCGATGGCTAGGGCAAAGTCGTAGGCGTCGATGGCCTTTTCAAACAGGCCAATGCGGCCATATAGGATGCCGAGGTTGTACCAGACTGGAAAAGAGAAAGGATCCCTGGTCAAAAATTCATCGTACAGGGTGATTGCCTCCATGAGCTTGTCTTGGCTTTCAAGGCAATAGGCGAGTTCATAGACAGGCTCTTCAAAGCCTGGCTGTAGCTCGATGGCTTTGCGGAGGCATTTTTCGGCGTCCTTGAGGTGGCCCGAAGTTTGGGCGAGATTGCCCATTTGAAACCATACTTCCCAAGCAGCATCCGTATGGTCGAGGTATTTTTCAAGGGCCTTCATGGCATCCTTGTAATGTCCCAACTCGGCGAGAATCTCCGCATCCAAAAAGACATAATCCATTTGGGTAGGATTGATCTCCATTGCGCGTTTCACTTCGCGCCGCGCCTCTTTGAACTTGCCCATTTCCCTGAGGACGGTGGCACGCTTGAAAAATAGCTCCTCATTGTTAGGGTGCTGCTTCAAGCTATAGTTGACGAGGGTCAGGGCCTTGTTGAGCTTATTGTGACGCAGGTAATAAAAAAAGATGTCCTCAAGGGTCATGAGGTCAAAAAAGTGAAAAGCTTCGCCCTTGAGCATAGCTTCAAAGCGGCTTGCTTCTAGTTGGAGCCGTTGCTCGCCTTGATCTTCTTGTCCGAAATCTTCGAATCTTTCCATTCAGTGTTCAACGCACAAGCATTTCCTAAAGTTGCTGTCCTGCGCTTTTGGCTTGGTGTTGCGAGGTGATCTATATTTTCGCTGCAACCAAACCGAGCATTCTAAAAATACCGAAATCTTTCCGTTTCAAAGTGGTTTATTTTTTTTCACAATCCACCTTGGTCGTTGCACGTGGTAGGCACGGCTTTATGCTGTGGCCGACTCACGATCCAGACGCCTGCAAATATCAGGAAAATAAACGGAACCGTGACCCAACCGACTTCGCCCATACCAAAAAGGGCTGACACTAGAGTTACAAAAACAGGCTGCACATATATATAGATGCCGACTGCGGAGGAGGGTAGTTTTTTCATGGCCCAAGCGTTGAGGCCATAGGCTCCAATAGTGGCAAAAATCACGAGGAAAGCGATTCCACCGATGACAGTCCATGTAAATAGTGCTATCGGTGTCTGCCATAGCGGCCCGATTCCCAAGGCTATGTTGGGAATGGAGCCTAGCAAGAAGAGCCATTTGATGATGGTGATCGTGTTGTAGCGCATCACGAGCGGACGCACAAACACGAGGTATAGGCCGTAAGAGGCTGCATTGACCATGATCATCACGTCGCCACCGATACTCGCTCCCGAAATTTGAATGCTTTGTTTGGATGCACTTAGGATCAGGCCGCCGGCACCGACAAAGGAAATGAGGAGTCCCACGATCTTGCGCGCAGTAAATCGCTCCTCGCGCAGTAGCCATGCTGCGAGGAATACAAAAACAGGGGTCAAAATCATGAGAACGGCCGAGTTGACGCGGCTTGTAAGGGAAAGGCCCCAAAGGAAAAAGGTTTGATTGATGGAGATCCCAAATAGGGCTGCGAGCAGTAGCCGCATGAAATCCTTACGGTTATGGATTTTTTCCTTTACCGTAAAGTGGTGGAGGAGCCAAAAAAATGCCGTGGTGACGATGCATCGGATGGCCATCACGGCGAAACTGCTCACGCCTGCTTCAAAAACAACCTTAAGCGTGAAATAGTTGACGCCATAGAAAAGCGCAACGGCAGCCAAAGCCAGATGGGCGAGGAACTCGGATGGGCGCTTCTCCAATCGACTAGGCTAGAAGTTTTTACCCAATGACAGGTGAAGTCGCGGGCTAAGTACGGTGTAGTCATCAACGCCCCAAGCTAAGTCTGCCCGCATCGAGTACCCAAACACCTGCATGCGCGTTCCTGCACCAAATCCCATCAAAAATGGACTTTTGAGTGTCTGCACTGTGATCGTGAGTGGGTAGGACTTGATGATTTCGGTGTCGATCGGGTTTTTCTGTGAGAGTGGATTCCCTTGGGTCCATGTGGATCCGATGTCAAAGAAGGGAATGATCTCGATATTGTAGGCGGGGTTGGAATTGAGGTACTTGGTAAAAATGCGTGACACAGGGATGCGCAGCTCAGCGTTGACGGCGACGTACTTGGTGCCGTTTCGTCCATTGAATTGAAAGCCACGAATTGGGGTCACATACTCCATATAGTGCAAGGCGGGTAGATGGGCGCTTTCAATGGGGAAGTTGGCAGGATTGTTCCATTTGCTCAACAATGCATCGGGCGTGCCACCGAGGAAGAACTGTTGTTCCATAGGGCCTTGTGACCAGGCGCCAGAGAGGCGCGTTGCCAAGACGCTCCGCTTGATCGGCAAGTACTCGCGGAGGTCGAATTTGGCAGTGATGAATTTGTCATTTGAGCTGCTGAAGGAGAATGCATTGTAGATATCGACGGTCGCAAAGCTTCCCTTGGTGACAAAATTGCCGTTGTTTACAGTCTTGTCATACGTGAGATTCAGCTTCCCACCGACCAGAAATGCATTTCCATCGATCGTTTTGGGAGTGAGCAGTGTGATATTTCTGCGCTCTATGAGTGCTGCATGGGCACCCACACCCACACTCAGGTAGCGTGTGAGAGGCAATACCGCAGCTCCATCTAGTCGCGTCCAATTGTAGCGGGCACCAAGTTCGTTTTTGTTGAGGTATCTGCCGGATCTCGTAAGGCCGACCTGCCAATCGATGGCATGCTTCAAATTGGTATAGCGGATGTAGGCATCGCTGCTCTTGATGTCGATGTAGGACCGAAGCCCAATCGTGAGCTGCTGATCGCCTTGTTGATCCCTCAACCTAGTTTCACCAAGCAGGTTGAGTTTGAAAACAGGATCATATCCAAATCTCGCAGTTATGCGGTCTGCGACCCATGCATTGCGTGTGCGCGCAGCGCTACCAACCTCAATCTCATTGAAATCGGGTCTTTGGGGTTCTTTCTTCAAGAGGAAGTCTGAAGTTCCTTTTCTAGGCCGCTTCCTCGGCTGCGGTTTATCATCATCGTCATCAAATACATAGTATTTGACGGGTTTATCATCTGTCTTGGCGGAATCGGCTGCACCAATGATTGTCTGCGCGCTGTCTTGAAAGGCAGGCGGATTGATCAAAGCATTGCGCAAAGAATCCATTTTGGAGGCTGCCTCTTTCTTGAGTTTCGCGATGGAGGCGGCTTTGTCATTTTGCTGTCTCAGGAGCGCGCGCGTCGCGACCTGCTCGTGTACGACAAGGTCGGTCGGTGCGACACATATTTGCAAGGCGCCAAGGGAATTGATCGTAAATGCCAAAAGAGAATCAGACATGGCCGCTCGGTACATGCCAATTGGGGCATTCGTTTGATAGCTCGAATCACCCAAAAAGACATTGACTTTTTGGAGATTGAGCAGACCTGTCTGGTCAGAACGCGTCATAAGCTCAAAACTAGAACGCATCGCGACGGGATATTCGTTCATGCCAGGACTGCGCGTGACTTGGCTCAATTCTCCCGAAGAGATTTCAAACGCCCATATATTGAAACTATTTTGGTTTTGATCAAATCTCGCGACCTCGAAACCGCTGTTGGCATTGGTGCGTGTAGAGGCATGATAAATTCGATCGCCCTCGACATTCCAAACAGGATAGAGGTCGTCGGCGAGATCATTGGTCAATTGAACAAAACTGCCGCTATTGGGAATGAATCGGTAGAGGTCGATTTGGCCTTGTTTGAGACCTGAACAGACGAGTTGGGTACCATCGGGCGACCAAGCGATTTGGAAAATCTGTGAGAGTCCAGGTCTGAAGTTGACAAACTTGGCGCTACCCTTTTTCATGTCGTACCAAGCTAGAAACTCGTTGCCCTTCTCATACATCGTAGTGACGAGTTGTGTACCATCGGGGCTCCATGCCATGGGGAATTCATGACGCAGACTGCCAAATTGCTCTGTTTCAAATCCTCCACTGATGGGGGTTTCGCGGTATTTCCCATTCTCCAAGTTGTAAATGACAAGCTGTTGCTTTCCGCCCCGCTCTAGATAGGCGGCAATCTTGGGTTCTTTGGGATTGAGAGCAAAACTGAGTACTTGATCGCTGGTTCCAAATTCCACAAGTTGGCTATGTTCCTTGAGCGATTCTCTAAAGGATGCGTTGTCGTGGATGCGCTGCACGACAAATTCACGCCACTGGTCGGTTAGGGTTTTGAGTGTGACGCCGAGCACATGGATCACCCCATCTTCAACTGATCGGGTGAGCCGTGTCATATAGAAGATCTCGCCGAGTTTCTCTGGGCCGTAATTTTGGGCAATGAAGTACCAAATGGATTTACGTGCGGTACGAAAGATGGGGCCATCCCCCTCCACTGCAAAGGTGAGCAGGTTCGCTTTGTCGAGGCCCGCTAGCCAAAACTCATCTTCATAGTCCCAGCCCTCGCCCAGATAAGCAGACATACCTTCACTGTACCATTCGGGTTGGTACATGAGGACAGTGTTCTGGATGCTCAACTGTATGGGACCTCCAAAATAATAATCATCCATCAGCAACCTGGTTACGGCTGCCCTGACTTGCTCGCGCAGGTCATGATAATTGCCTGGGAATAGCACATTAGCGCTTCCCGTTTGCAGTGGTGTGAGCCCGTTGTCTTTGATATTTGGGACTAAGTAGGCATTGGAATGCACCAGATCGTTTGGACTCAGAAACAAGTAGAGTGCATAGCGTGCCTTGTTTTTGTAGTCAAATGTTTTGCAGATATCCCAGAGTGCTTCCTCTGCCATCTTGCCCGCGAGTCCTGCCATGACGGGATCATCGCTGTAATAATGGATGTCAAAGGTCTCTGTCGTGATATGCTTCCAATCAAATCGGAGGTTGTGAGGAATGTTGGTTGTGCCCAACATATTCGTCTGGGCAGTCCCTTTCAGGCCTGAGGCAAGCAGCACAAGGAGGATGATATATCTGAGTTGCTTCATGTTTTACTCAGTGTAAGCTAAGATTTTTTTTTGAGAAAACGTTCTAAATTGACGTCTTTGGGCAATGCCGCAAGGTCACCATCAAGCCAATCCCTTAACATCTTGGCCATCAAGGGTGCATGCAAAACACCTTTGGTGCCCATACCGTTGATCACTGCCAATTTCGGAAAGTCGGGATGCCTTCCCAAAATGGGGCGACGATTGGGCGTGGTAGGCCTGATCGATGCCCTTGTCGCGATCCTCTCAAAGGGGAGGGCCACTTGTTCTCTTACGGAGTTTTCTAGGATTTCGATGCCTTCGGGCGTCGTCTCATCATCGTCAAAATGCACTTCATAGGTGGATCCAGCAGTGTAAAAATGATTACCCTTAGGGATGAGAAAAGTTTTTTTGAGCAAAATTTCTTCCTCGTTGAGTATCGGGGGCATTAGGATGTCCATGATTTGGCCTTTGAGGGGCTTGATCTGGACAAAGGGAAACCAAGGATTTTTCAATATTCCCATACCTTCTGCAAAAATCACTTCATCAAATGATCCTTGCAGTGGGAGGCTATCTACCACGCCGGTGACGGGATCCAATTGGTCATAGTGAAAAGGTAGATCGTAGTATTGCATTCCGAAATGGGCAGCGAGTGTGGCCTTGATCGCATTGCAGAGGGGTTCAACCTCTGTCCAGCCGCAAGTCATGATTCGTAATCCTCCGATGGGATTGGCGACGACTTGAGGAGATTGCGGTGCGCCAACATGCTTGGCGAGTGTTTCATAACCAGGCTCTTGGAGCTTTGCCATCCAATCGTTGTAGTTGCCGCCGTCAGGAAAGGGTCTGAAAATAGGCATGAAATGAAAATGCACACCAAGTCCCGAAAATGCGGGTTGTGCGAGAAACGCGTGGATGGCGGCGAGCATTTCGTCTGCCATCCATGTCTTGCTAGCCTCGCGGCCAGTGACAACGTTGAATAGGCCAGCGGCGACACGGCTAGCAGATTTGGGGCTGTATTGGTCGATAATAGTGACTTGGTGCCCACGCAATGCTGTCTCAGCCGCAATGAAACATCCGGCAAGGCCACCTCCTACGATCAATATGTTCTTTTTTTCCAGCATGCTATTCTCCAACAATCCCTAGCTACAATCGTTTAGTAACCGCATAGTTTCGCAAGTTGCGCAACCATTTTTCCAATTTCACTTACCTTGCAGTATTCTGGCTCAAATTACGTTTCTCTCATGTTGACTATCCAAAGCTTTACCTTTTTTCCGGAATATTTTGGTGAAAACACCTATGTGGTTTCAGATGACAGCAAATCTTGTGTGGTGATCGATCCAGGCTGCTACCATCGCCATGAGCGCGAAGAGTTGGCGCGGTACATCGATGACAACGGACTCAAGGTTGCGATGGTGCTCAACACGCATTGTCATATCGACCATATCCTTGGAAATGCATTTCTGGTGGACAGGTACAAAGTGCCTTTGTTGGCCCACGCAGACGACTTGTACAACCTTGTGGGTGCTGAGCCTTTTGCACGCATGTATGGCCTCCATATCGATGCATCGCCCCAGCCAGATCGGTTTATCGTGGAGGGAGAAGTCATTTCCTTTGGAAACACGGAGCTGGAGGTGATTTTCACCCCGGGCCATTCCAAGGGTCATGTTTCTTTTTTTCATCGGGCATCCAAGCAAGTTTTCAGTGGCGATGTCTTGTTTCATGACAGCGTCGGTCGCGTAGATCTGCCTGGAGGCTCAGCGTCGGTGCTCATCGACTCTATTTTGAACAAGCTATTTCCCTTAGGAGACGATGTAAAGGTCTATGCTGGGCATATGCAAGCAACGACGATTGGCCGCGAACGACTGCAAAATCCACTTGTTGCACAAATGATGCGCGCTTATCACGGCTAGGAAGGTGGTTTTTTCCAAGGCCAAGGGGTGATTTCACGATTCCCAGGGAATCGGGCACAATCCGAGTGGTCTTCGCTGCCTGGACAGATTAAGAATCGCGTGATTCTAGGGTTTTTCAATAACGATGGTCCAGAAAGGCAGCCTGTCGGCATGCGAGGAATCGCAACCTTTGGATTGTGATAAACAAAGGCTTCTGAAGCCGTCTGCAAGCGCATAGATTTCATAGTGTTTCAACATTTTCAATCCCCGCATCTCCTGAGGCGAATCCGTATCGCCTCCCCGTCATGCGAACACAATGCAAATCTACAACCTTTTTGCCAAAAAGCAAATAGTGAAGGCAATTAATCTAAAAATAATTGCAAAAAGATCATTTATTTGAGGGGCATCACCCTTTATGGATGAGTGCGACCGCATATACCTTGATGCCTTCGCCGTTGCCGATCGCATCCATGCCCTCGTTGCGCGTTGCTTTGATAGATATGCAATCAATCTCCACATTGAGCAGTGGGGCTATCACAGCTTGCATCGCGGGCACGTGAGGGTTCATCTTGGGAGCCTCTGCCACAATCGTGCAATCTACATTTCCCGTTTGCCACCCTTTTTCACGCAGGAGGGCCACTGTATCGGCGAGCAGGGTGCGACTATCTGCACCTTTATATGTGGGGTCGGTATCGGGAAAGTGAAAGCCGATGTCGCGGAGATTTGCCGCACCCAGCAGGGCATCGCAAATTGCATGTAGCAATGCATCGGCATCGCTGTGCCCAAGCAGGCCAGTTTCGTGAGGAATATCGATGCCCCCCAAAATAAGTTTGCGCCCTTCGACTAGGCGGTGCGTGTCAAATCCAAAACCGATTCTAATGTTCATGCTGGAAAAATAGCAAGAATTCGTCCGTATCGATGTACTCGGCGATTCAATTGTATGAACATTTGTCGAAATTTGCGCTGATGGAAAGCCAAGAATCGAGACCCAGACAGTTTCTACTCACCGTTCCCGACCCTCAAAGGCTGCTTGGATACCTATGGGTCGGCCTTGGGGCATTGTTATTTTTGACTTTTTTCCTGCCCAATTTCACAGTGGCAAGTCTGGAAATCACGGGTCCGAAACTTATTTCAGATTTTTTGAGGAAGGATACGAATCCGGCACGCATCTTAGATGACCTGGGTTTTTTCATGATGGTCGCTGTGCCAAGCTTTTATTTTTGCTTGGCCGTCATCACCCTCGGGCTAGGCGGTTTGGCGCTAGCAAGGAGGCCGATACAGCCCTTATTCTTGGTGTTTTGCGGTATGTTTGGGTTCGTATTCAGCATCTATGGTGCTTGGGTGATTGGCAACCATGATACCCAAATACCACTCTTTGCGAAATTGCTGCCTAGGCCGATATTCGGGTATTGGATCGCAATGGCAACCCAATTCTTGATTTTTGCATTGAGTTTCGGTTATTGGTGGATCAGGCGACGTGGCAATCCCATGCAGATTTGAACATTGTGGGACAGAGCCTATCGGATTAATCTCTCGAAGATCACTGCCATTGCCCCCAATTTTTTCGACGAAAATCATTATATTTGCGGCCCTATTGGCCCTAGATGGAGGCAAAATCAGCTAATGTGAACAAGTATCGATGCAAATTTTTGTCCCTCGGGCTCGCAGGGATTGCATGGCTGCTAGGGTTCGGCACCAGCTGGTCTCAACAGGCTCCGATATCCTATTATCCTAGCCCGCTCACAGGGGGGCTTAGGCCAGTGATGAACCTGCAGGGCATCTGGTTTGATGAAAATGGCAATCGGCACGTCGTTCCGTTCAATTATTTTGACCGGGACGAGATGGAGCTCACGCGCAAATTCGATTTGCACAACTATGAGCAACTGCAAGACACGATCTTTCTATACTGTGAATCAGTAGCTTGGTCGAGCGAGATTCTACTCAATGGCAAGTTGCTTGCAGTGACCGACGATCCTTTTGCGGAGCACCTTTTACCGCTGCAGAAGTCGTGGTTGCAACCCTCTGCGAATGTGCTCACAATCAGGCTTTCGACAGCTGGATTGAGTTTTCCCTGGTACCCAAGGCGTTTTCTAGGTGTTTTTCGCCAACTGTTGTTGTTGGAGGTCGATAGCCTACCCAGCTTCCCTAAATTTCCAATCACTGTGGCTGCTGCCCAGAAAGCTGCGCTTCTGGCAGCTTGGTCACCAGAAGATCAATACCTTCGTGATGATTTGATCATCAGGGAGTTGGCATCTGGGTTGTTTTCATTTCCTGACCGAATACCCATTGCCTTGCCCTTCAGGCCATCCAATCAATCGATGGCAATTCTGGGAGCTTTGGGCTGGCCTGTGCTCGCTTCACCCGATGCCGCTGACAGCTTGGCGGCCTACAATGCATTTTTGTTTTCAACTGAAGCCGAGCACAAAAATCTTCATTTTTGGCGTGATGTAGAATTGCGTCCCACAGCTGCCTATCGACACTATCAGGGAATGATCGACGTCGAAAGAACGGAGTTCAACCAACCCAACCGGGCTATCCTGGTGCTATTTTTGTTGCTTCCGGTCATTTGTATGCTGCTGATTAAATTATTGGTTCCCAGGTCTTATGGTAGTTTAGGGGAGTACCTGACCAAAACGAAAATCTATCTGGAACTGATCGCCGACAACAAGTTCTTGAAAGTGGAGCAGCGTTGGTTGATGAACGCTATGCGCATGATTTTGACGTCGGTTACCTTTGGGTTATTTCTGTACTACGTTCAACTTTCGGAGTCATGGAAGATTCTTAATTTTTTTGGAAGTCATAGTGTTTTGTACCGTGCCTTGCATGGATCTGCCTTGCCCTTGTGGGAAATTTTTCTTTGGGCGTTAGCGATCATTTTTGCACTCAATCTCCTGAAATACATTTTGATCAATGGTGTTGGTACGATTTTCAGGGTGTACACCCTGGGTCCATCCATTCAAAATTTGGATGTGTTTGCCGCCTTTCCATCCAATTTGGTGCCTTTTTTGCCGGCTACGTTCATATTTTTCTTGGAACCGACGGCGGGATCAATTGTGTTAAGGGTTTGGGCCATCCTATTTGTGCTTTATGGAGCGCGACGAGTTTGGGTACTATATAGTGGTTTGGGGAAGCTATACCAGATTTCAGGGAGTCTGAAATTTTTGTATATTTGCACCCTTGAAATTTTGCCGTGGATAATTCTGATTTAGCGCATTAGCCCGATGAAGATAAAAATCGGAACTAGGGGAAGCAAGCTAGCACTTTGGCAGGCCAACCATGTCAAAGAACTGCTGGAAGCGAATGGTTTCACGGCGGAATTGGTTCTTTATACAACGACCGGAGACTTGCAGTTGTCATTGCCACTGCATGAGATTGGTGACAAAGGCTTGTTTACCAAGGCGCTCGACGACGCGATGCTTAGAGATGAGATCGATATCGCCGTGCATAGCGCCAAGGACTTGCCGACAGAGTTGCCTGCGGGTATTGCCCTCTCGGCGATTATGCGCAGGGAAGATCCGAGGGATGTATTGCTGAGCCGTGGAGAGGAATTTGACCTCGACAACCTGCGACAAGGCATTACTGTAGGGACTTCATCTTTGCGTCGCCAAGCCTTGTTGCGGCACTATTTGCCACATGTGGAGCTCGTGCCCATGCGTGGAAATGTAGATACACGCGTGGCCAAGATGTTTGCAGGAGACTGTGACGCGCTCATACTAGCCTATGCTGGAGTGAAGCGGATGGGTCTCACGCACTTGGTGACGCGCAAGCTCAACGTGTCCACCTTTACCCCAGCAGTGGGGCAAGGCGCAATCGGTATCACGATGCCTGTAGGACATCCAGCGACCGAACGCTTGCGCAGTGTGGTCAACGATGATGATACGGAGTCAGCGGTACTTGCCGAGCGTGCGTTTCTACGTACGCTTGAAGGTGGGTGCCACTCAGCCATATTTGCGCTTGGCACTGTCGTAGCCGGATCGCTCAGTCTCTCAGGAGGCGTTGCTGCCCAAGACGGAAGTCAAGTTTTACGGGCCAACCTCGATGCTGCAAAAGCCGATGCGGAAGCAACAGGCGTGCAGCTCGCCCAAATTTTATTGCAAAAAGGAGCCAGAATAATTGTCCATGGGAAAGAAAGTTAAGTCTATTCTGATTTCACAGCCCTATCCGACCGACGAGAACTCTCCCTACTTGAAGCTCGCGGAGAAATGGGGACTCAAGTTGGACTTTCGCAAGTTCATTGAGATAGAAGGAGTGACCCTCAATGAGTTCAGGAAGCAGAATATCAACCCCCTGGACTTCACTGCGGTGATATTTACGAGCAAGTACGCCATCGATCACTATTTCAGGCTCATCAAGGAACTCAAAATCGAGATGCCGCCTGAGATGAAGTATTTTTGCGTGAGCGAAGCCACTGCCAAATACCTTCAAAAGTACATCGTGATTCGCAAGCGCAAGTTGTACGTCGGAGAGCGCACGAGCAATGACTTGATCGATATGGTCAAGAAACAGCCCAAGGAGAAATATTTGTTTCCTTGTAGCGCGATTCACACAACCGCCTTGACCGATTGGATGGTGGAGCACAAATATCAGTTGGCCGAAGCTGTGATTTACAACACGGTTTCCAGCGACCTGAGCGACCTCAAAGACGTGTACTACGACATGCTTTGTTTTTATTCTCCTTCGGGGATCGAGTCTTTGTTCCAAAATTTTCCGGACTTCAAGCAAAACGATACCATCATCGCGGCTTTCGGTCCTACGACTTCCAAGGCGATTCGCGATGCCAACCTGCGCGTAGATATCGAGGCTCCGATGCCCAATATGCCATCAATGACTGCGGCGATCGAGGCTTATTTGAAGGATAATAACAAGTAGCACATAGATATTATGTGTTGTTGCGGCAGCGCAGGGTTTGGGACCTTGAAAATGTCGCTAGTAAGTGTCGGAAAGACTTGTAAATTTGCACTTACAAGGTAGATGACAAGCGATGCGAAGGTCAAAAAAAATCTTCAATTGCCTGAAATCACATGTGTTACCGATTTGAATTTGCAGGAGCAAGTGCCATCTTCCAATACTTGGTAATCGGCTCCTGACTTAAAAAAATTTGTAACTTTGAATTATAATTCCCAATTTCAACACCTGAATTTATTCAAAGCATACATGAGGAGCTTAATACTGGGGTTTTTGTTGGTGATTGTACTATCGCCTGCGGCATTTTCGCAGCAGGACCCACAGTACACAATGTTCATGTTCAATCGATTCGTCCAAAATCCTGCCTATGCTGGTGCGCTTCAAGCCACTAACATTACTGGTTTGGGACGTGCTCAGTGGGTCGGCATACCGCAGGCTCCAAGCACGACCACGGCGAGCATCAACGGGTACAGCAAGGTACTCCATGGTGGATTGGGCGCTTATTTGATTGGTGACCGGCTCGGCCCACTCAGCACTGTCGGCGCCAAGGCCGCCTATTCCTTCCACATGAATTTTGGCGGGGGTAAGGCTTTCATGAACGTGGGTGTCGCTGGCGGTGTCTATCAAAAGACACTCAATGGCGACTGGATTTACAATCAGAGCGGTGGTGTGGATCCAGTGCTGCCAACCAACAAGCAAAATTTGATTTTGCCTGACTTGGACGCTGGCCTTTATTTTCACGTCCCACTTAAAAATGCCTCGTCAAGCGCATTCCCGCAAGACAAGTTCTACATTGGCGCATCTATGACGCACCTTTTGGAGCCGTCAATGGAGAATCTGATGGCGATCCCAAATGCAGTAAAGACCGTGTTGCCACGTGGCATTCAAGGCTCTGCAGGTTACGTGTTCCCACTTGGGCCCACAACTTTCTTGGAACCCAACGTCAACTTTAGAATGGCGGGTCCTACCAATCAGTTTGATATCAACCTGAACCTGTACGTAAGTCCGATGGTCTTTGGCATCAGCCACCGTGGTTTGATCGGAAATACAGCCGATTCCTTTTCAGGGATCGTCGGTTTCAACGCATCCACTTACTTGTTCATTGCATATTCTTATGACTATACCACCTCTGGCCTGAGTTCATTTACGACTGGGTCACACGAGGTGATTGTTTCCTATACCTTCCCCTCCAAGTTCAAGAATTTGCCTCCAAGGCGCGGTACGCGTACCTTGTACATCAACAATATCTAATCCTGGAGGATTGGTGGTTTATAAGAGTTTTTGTCGATCTTTCAATACTTGGGTTTCCTAGACTATCAATGAGATAGGCCAAACGCTTAAAGAAGTTTATTTTTTGAGTTGTTTGAATTTGAGAGTGTAGGCTCCTTGCTAGTTTGATCGACAATCTGTAGGTTTGTTAATTCTAGGCGCATTAATTTGCAACATTCTTCAATTTGTCTGCTATGAAAAGGTTATTATTTGTTCTTGTTGCAGTATCTGCTTTTGCGAGTGGTTGCGGCCTTTTGGGCGGTCACCAAACTGGCAAAAACGGCGAATTGACAGGCGTAATGGACCGTCCGGACTGGGATCAGCCGACACCTTACGGCATGGTGTTGATTCCCCCCGGCAGCTTCCACATGGGTCAAAATGATCAGGACGTGAACTACTCACAAGTAGCTCACAACCGTCAGATTACCATGAGCGCATTCTACATGGACGACACCGAGATCTCAAACAATGAGTATCGGCAGTTCATCGAAACTGCAATGGACACCCTCGCGGCTGACGTTGCAAAGCTTGTTTACCCTGATACCATTGTTTGGATGCGCGACTTCGTCTTCGCATACAACGAGCCGTTGACGGAAAACTACTACTGGCACCCAGCATTTGATGAGTATCCTGTTGTAGGTGTAAACTGGTATGCAGCTTCTGAATTCTGCCGCTGGAGAACCGCCCACTACAATGCTTACCGTGCATCCATTGAAATGCCTCCTATGCCACGCTTTCGTCTTCCTACGGAAGCCGAGTGGGAGTATGCTTCACGCGGTGGGTTTGAGCACAAAATCTATCCTTGGGAAGGTCCATACATCCGTAACTCAAAAGGATGTTTCTTGGCCAACTACAAGCCAGGTCGCGGTGATTATATCGCCGACAACTACGAATATACCTGCCCAGTGCGTAGCTACTGGCCAAATGATTACGGTCTCTGGTGTATGCCCGGCAACGTAGCCGAGTGGTGTGAAGACGACTTTGAGGAGTCTGGCTACATCTACGCCCATGACTTGAACCCTGTTTATCGCGATCCTCGTTACAAAACTGAGGAAAGGGTTCCTGGCGGAGCAAATATCCGCAAGGTGATCCGCGGCGGTTCTTGGAA
The DNA here is from genome assembly GCA_031415375.1 of Bacteroidota bacterium. Lineage (GTDB taxonomy): Bacteria > Bacteroidota > Bacteroidia > J057 > JADKCL01 > JADKCL01. Next base: position 15,794 of record JANORP010000395.1, read on the forward strand.
AGACATTGGATATTTCCTCTCCTGCGGTACCCGTACCTATGAGTACTCCGACACGACTAAGTCCTTTGTGGGCTTCCGTTCCGTGGTCACCCAAATCGGTCGCTCTGGAGCTGCTGCCTTCTGATCAAGAAGGTAGCCTCCCCGGGCTTGGGTTAGGAAATGATTTCGAATAGAACTCAGAAAGCCACTTCCCTGCTCAGTAAGAACCTGGGATAACATCGTATTGAATTCACTGAAATTGTTCTTGATAGTATTCACTTTTTAAGGAGAAGTAAACAAAATGGCTAAGAAAAAAGGTTT
>JANORP010000396.1:0-10767 GCA_031415375.1 Bacteroidota bacterium
CGACGTTGGCGGCAACGCAACCGCGGGTGCTATCGACCTCGTAACAAATAAGGTGCTGAGCCTTGCAGCGCTCACAAGCGGGCGGGTCAAAAACAACGAGGTTGCCCATATCAGCAATGCCAGCGGTGATGCAGGGGCAATGTATGTGGTGATGCGTGATGGTGGTGTGTATCGATATAAAACGCGCCTTGAGAAAGTCTATCATTTTCCCAAGGTTTTGAATGGCTTGCTGCGAAGCGTCCTTGTCACACCAGGGCAGCTCTGGATCGCCGATGAAGATGCCGTGACACAGATCGTCCATGGTCAAAAGAAGCAATATTGGTCGTTAATAGGCGGTGTGAGCCAATTGATCATGATCGATGGCCATGTTGTGGTAGAGACTTACAATTCTTCCACGCAAAAATTGGACTACGTGCGTCTCGATAGTTCGGGAGTCATTCCCTTCACCCTGCTAAATGCCAGCAGGTCCGGTATCAAAGCGCTATGCCAGTTTCAAACAGGTCTGTATTGCGTCGCTACTGCACAAGGGATCCACATCCAAGATGCTGATGGCCGACTGATCTACAAATATGACTATCGAGATGCCGACTCGGCAGTTCAAAATAGGCGGTTCATTGCGCCAATCCTTGATCACATGCAGACCTTTTGGGCATCGACTGGCAATGGCTTGCTTAAAATCACTTCGCACATCAATCAATTTCATCAAACCCAGTCAGGCAACAGCATGCGTGCCATCTACCAATCTGGCGACTTGTTGTGGATGGGCGGCTATTTTGGAAATGTGGTCCAAAACCTCAAAACTGGCGCTGAGGAACCATTCCTGCCTCCTGGTATCACGGCGATGTCTGCCTATCAAGATCAACAAGGCCAGATGTGGGTAGGCACGGGCATGGACCTTGTCTATGCCTATGACACTGGCAATCATCGATTTATCGAGCATGACTTGCATCTGGGCTATGGACCCTACCTCGTGCATCAAAATGCGGCCACAGAGCATTATTGGATCGGCTCGGAGAAAGGGCTCTTACGCTTTGACCCACATACAAACCACACGCTACCCTTTGAACTGCCGTCGCGTGATCCACTTTTGCAGATCAGGCAAATATTCCAAAACGACACGGGCATGTGGATATTGAGCAACCAAGGGTTGTTTCTCTTGGATGCACAATCAGAAACGCTCCGACGGTATTGGTCGCGCAACACTGGCATGCCCACCGACAATTTGAACCACATGCATGTCGATCGGCAAGGGGTCTATTGGATTGGCACACGCGATGGCGGCTTGCTACGTTGGGATCATAAGGCTGATCAATGGCTGCAAATCTCCACGGCAGATGGCCTCGCCAACAACAATATCTATGCAGTATATGAAGATGACTTTGGGTCGTTGTGGTTGCCCAGCGATTACGGCCTCATGGCCTACAACAAAACAACGAGATCGATCAAAAACTTCTTGCCACGTGACGGCATCGCCCACGAGGAATTCAATACATTTTCCCATCTCCAAGCATCAGACGGCACCTTGTATTTTGGGGGTTTGAATGGTGTCACTATCATCAATCCACGCGACATACAACGCTCCCAGGCCATTGCTCCACTGATTCATGCCTCCCAAGTCCATGTCTTGGAGGCAGATGCGGAGACATTTACCGACTATAGCCCAGCCTTTATGCAAGATCATGCGATCAGCCTTCCGGCAGGGACGCGCATGCTGGAAATCGACCTGGCCCTCATGGATTTTGAAGACATCCAGGAGAATGAGTTTGCCTACCAACTCGACGGGCCAAGCGAGCATTGGACATTTACCCATGACCATCAGCTTGTATTCAACAATTTATCCAATGGTAGCCATGAACTCGTAGTGAAAGGCCGCGGTGCGTCTGGTCAATGGTCATCGAACCTGCTCAAAATACCGATCACGGTGCTACGGCCCTACTACCTGCGATGGCCGTTTATCGCAGCCATGGTCTTGATGGCGGTCTTACTGGTGCTCGCAGCATTCAGGCTACGCGTGCGGCAGCTCGAGCGCGAGCGCAATCGCCTCACGCAGGAGGTGAGCAAGCGCACCGCACAGATCGAGCGTGACAAGCAGACGATCACCCAGCAGGCAGCGGGCCTCATGGAAATGGACCGCGTCAAATCTCGGTTCTTTGCCAACATCACCCATGAGTTTCGCACGCCTCTCACGCTGGTCATGGGGCCTGTGGGCCAAATACTCGATGACCACGACCTGCCGCCAACCATGCACCGCAAGCTGAGTGGTGTACACCGCAATGCCGAGCACCTGCTGGCCCTCATCAACCAATTGCTGGATCTCTCCAAGCTGGAGCAACAGATGATGCAGGTCGATCTGCACTATGGCGATATCGTCTCCCAGACGCATGAGCAGGTGCAACGCCTGCAACCGCTTGCCGAGCAAAAAGATATCTGCCTATGGCTAGAATTGCCCTTGGAGACACATACCTTACTCTATGACAGCGACAAATGGGATAAGATCGTCTTCAACCTGCTCTCCAATGCGCTCAAGTTTACCCCGGCTGCAGGCGAGGTGACCTTGCGGCTGCGCCTGGCCGAGGCAGACGCGCAAAAGCAAATAGTGCTGGAGGTGCAAGACACGGGCATCGGCATCGCAGCGGCCGATCAGGGGCAGATCTTTGAGCGCTTCTTTCAGGTCGATGGCTCGACGCAGCGCTTGCGCCAGGGTAGCGGACTCGGGCTTGCCTTGGTAAGGGAGTTGGTGGAATTGCAGGGTGGCCACATCGGCGTCCAAAGTACCTTGGGGCAAGGCACGACATTTATCCTGCAATTGCCAATCAGAGCCGATCAAGCAGCCTCGCCACGGGCTACGCAGGCCGCAGTGTTGCCTCCAAGCTTGCAATCCATCGCCAACAGGGAAATCAGTGCAAAGGAAATCTCCTCTGAGATATACAGCCAATGTGACTCAGCAGAAGATGTGGAGCTAGCGATCAATGAAGCGCAACCAGAGCGCCTACTGATCTTGCTCATCGAGGACAATGCTGAAATGCGGTCCTACATTCGCTCTTGTCTCGATCCCGAATTGTATGCCGTGCTCGAGGCTACAGACGGCCTCCAAGGCATCGCCATGGCACAGGCGCAAGTGCCCGACCTCATCGTCTCAGATGTGATGATGCCCGGCGCAGACGGCTACGCTGTCACGACGGCGATACGCGGGCACGTGGTCACATCTCACATTCCCCTCATCTTGCTCACTGCTAAGGCCTCGCTCGATAGCCGCCTACAAGGCATCGCCTCTGGGGCAGACGCGCATCTCACCAAACCCTTTAGCCCGGCAGAGCTCACAGTGCGCGTCGCTCAGCTCATCGCGCAACGGCAGTTGCTGCGGCTGCGCTATGGCAGCGCGACCATGCCAAATGAAGAACCTGAAACGGAGAAGGCGCAGCCTGCGGAATTGCTGCCCTTTCAATTCGAGGACAAATTTGTCGTGCAGTTGCGCGCCTACATAGACGCGCACCTGAGCGACCCTGACCTCAACGGCGACCGCATCGGAGACCACTTTGCGATGAGCCGCATGCAACTGCACCGCAAGCTCAAGGCGCTCACCAACACCTCGATCAGTGAGTTTGTGAGGCAGCAGCGCCTAGCGGCAGCCAAGCGCTTGCTCACCGAGGGGCAACTCACGGTCTCAGAGGTCGCATACGAAACGGGCTTCACAGCACCCAGCCATTTTTCCCGCACCTTTCGTAAGGAGTTTGGCATTGCGCCATCTGAGCTGTCCTAGCGGCGCATCGTCTCTTTCGGGTTGCATCCTATTTTGCCCATTGTTACACCTTGTATAGATTTTGTTACAGGTGTGCAAGCCCATGCCAAGGGCAAGCCCGTGCTTTGTAACCGCTTTGCAAGCCTTGCATTATGCTTGCGAGCATTCATTATTTATCCTAAAACTAAAAACGTAAATCAAATGGCTACTTTTCACACTCCCAAGGACCTTTGGTACAACAAGGATGGTTTCTGGTACAGAATCAACGATGGCGTGGCCGAAGTCGGCATTTCTGACTGGTTGCAGGATAATTGGGGCGCATTCGCAGGCGTACAAATCCTAGAATTTGAAACACGTCGCGGCGCTCCTTACTGGACCCTCCAGGATTCAGGCGGCCGTGTGCAGGAGTTTAACATCGAGGTGCCTGGAGATATTGTACTCGATCCAGAATATGAGAACCACATCTACAGCGTGAACAATCAGCCCTATCAGTATGTGTTTCACAACATCCAGATGCACCACCCCGATGACCGCACGGGCCTCATGACGGCCGACCAGTTTGCTGCAGCCAAGGGGTACACACCCTACTATGAGCTGTGATCGTTGCCAAGAGTAGCCGTTGCATGCGGTAGGCAGTCAGTCAAACCCATAATTTTTATTGATCGATGGGAAGGTCTCCGTTGCTAAGTCAGCGGAGACCTTCTGTTTTTGGGGAATATGATTGCAAATCGCCCGTATGCCACAAGCTGTGCTGCTACTGCTACAGGTGTGACGGCACCATTTATCTCCATCACCTTGTTTTGCAATCACCCAGGATCACGCTGCTGTTCTTTCCAAAAAGGCCAGCGATTGATCTGCACCTTCATCGGTCTTGATCCTTGCACGACGATCTTTCATGGCTATGATGGTAAGAAGGGGGCTGGTAATTTCTATTTAGGGCAGCTCTAATAACTCATCATGCACTGCGTCTTCGTGCAACGGGAAGGCGTTTCGTTTTTTTTGAGCCGATGTTTGCTACTGCAAAAGGAAGCGATTGAAAAACGGAGCAACGCAGCATCAAGGGTTATTAGAGGCGCCCTTTGTCCTTAAAAACTATTGAACGTACAGCAAAGGCAATTTGGATCCCAATGGTATTAAGTTCCTGACGGTACTGCTTACAATGTCTGAAATCCAAAGGCTACTCTCTCCAAGGGCAGGCCTTGTTACTGCTCTTCAATGGGATTTTCTTTGCCCCAAAGCGAGCATTCACGCAGTGAACGTGAGTCCACTCCGTCCGCAAAAGGACAGTTACGCAATTGCCGCCCGCGACATTCCACTCAAAATGTCTAATTTGCCACTTGGTTATTGCAATAAGGAAACAGTAAGGTTATGAGAAAATATCTATTGATTTGTGCAATGGTACTGGCTTCGGTTTCTGCGGTCTGGGGCCAAGCAGCCAAAAACATGAGCCTCATTGGCCATCTGGCATTTCCAGACGGCTGCGCCGATGTGATGGGCTATGCGGCTCCCGGTGGCACTGAGTATGCCATCGTAGGCCATGAGAGTGGTGTCGGCATCGTGTCGATGGCCACACCTTCCAATCCCGTGCTGCTACATGATCTGCCAGGGGTAAATACCATCTGGCGGGAAATCGACGTATATCAAAACTATGCCTATATCGTCAATGAAGGTGATGACGGGCTGCGCATCGTGAACCTCGCAGGCCTACCTGGCGCGGTCTCCTACAAAGACACCATCATCGATGGGATGACCACTGGTCACACACTGTTCATCGAGGGCACCCGCCTATATGTGTTCGGTGCCAACATCGACAACGGTGGAGTCAGCGTTTTTTCATTGGCCAATCCTTGGAAACCCGTCAAAATCGGTGCCTGGACCCAACTCTATGTACATGATGGATACGTACGCAACAAGATTGCCTACCTAGGCCATATCAACGATGGTTTTATGCAGATTGTGGATTTCACCAACCTCAACAATCCGATCTCGCTCGGCAACGTCACGACCCCTAATTCATTCACCCACAATACCTGGCTCAATGATGCTGGCACCGTGGTCTTCACGACCGACGAAGTCAATGCTGCCTACGTGGCAGCCTATGACATTACGAATCCGAGCAGCATCGTTGAGATTGCTCGCTTTCGCTCTAGCCTGAGCGCGGGCCAAGCCATCCCCCACAACGTGAAGGTGCGCAACGACTTCCATGTCACGGCCTATTACAAAGATGGCGTGAACATCGTCGATTGCAGCCGCCCCCACAACCTCATCGAGGTCGGTTACTATGACACGCAGCCCCTGAGTGGCGGCGGCTTTGACGGTGTCTGGGGCCTTGATTGCTACCTCCCCAGCGGCAATATCATCGCAGCTGACATGAGCGAGGGCCTTTGGATCCTTGGCCCCACCTACGTGCGCGGCTGCTATCTGGAAGGCCAAGTCACCGACCTGAGCACCAGCTTGCCGATCAATGGCGCCAATGTCACGATCCTCACCACGCCAGCTGCCGACCTGAGCGATGTCGCAGGTGCTTATGCCACCGGCGTCGCCGATGCTGGCACTTACACGGTGACCTATTCCAAATTTGGCTACAATGACAGCACGATCACCGTCGCCTTGAGCAATGGCACCTTGGTCACCCGCAACATCCCCCTGAGGCCGCTCGCACGCGTGAGCATGACCGTCAATGTCGTCGAGGCGGGCACTGGCAACGCAATCCCCAATGCCCAGGTCCTCATGACCGAGACCACCGCTGGCAATCAACAGCCTTATGTCGCCAATGGCGCCGGGCAGGTGGTGGACCCCAATTTCATCGGTGGCAACTACAGCGTGATCGCTGGCAAATGGGGCTGGCACACACAGGAAGTGATTGTGAACATCAACCAAAGTGTGAATGTGATCACGGTCACATTGCCCAAAGGTTATGCCGATGAGTTTGCACTCGACCTCGGCTGGCTCACAAGCAGCAATGCCAATACAGGCGATTGGGTGCGTGGCGAGCCCGTAGGCACCTTTGGATTTGGCAACCAGATCTTCAATCCTGAAGTGGATCTTACTGGCGACCTCTCAGACCAGTGCTACATGACCGGCAACGGCGGCGGCGCGGTTGGCGACGACGACGTCGATGGTGGCGAGGTCACCTTGCGCTCGCCCTCCATGGACCTATCGACCTATTCTGTGCCCGTGATTCGCTACTACCGTTGGTTTGCCAATGGGGGCGGCAATGGGGTGCCCAATGACACCCTGCGCATCGAGTTGCGCAACGGTAGCTCCATGGTCGTGCTCAAGCGCGTCTTCGGAGTCTTCTCCAATTCCTGGAACCAAGACACATTTATTGTGAGCAATTACATCGCGCTCACCAACAATATGGAGATCCGCTTCATCGCTGGCGATTACCCCCAGGGCAATGTCGTGGAGGCTGCGATCGACGGTTTTGATGTCGTGGAGCGCGGCCTCGTGGGGGTGCATGACCCATCGGCCGATGCTGCTAGCCTCAAAGTGTATCCCAACCCAATGGGCGACCATGGCACGGTGCGCTTTGCGCTCGGTGCTGGCGTGGTCGCGGGTACTTTTGAGGTCTGCGACTTGCTCGGCAAGCGCATCTATACGCAAGCGCTCACTGCTGGTCAAGGCCAGTTTGAGCTCAAGCTCGACCTGCCCGGTGGCACCTACTTTGGTAGCCTCAAGGCCGATGGCAATGTGCTCAAAACGGTGAAGATCATGCGCTAAGTGATCGTTGTCGCATTCCCAAAAATGCCCCGCTGGTTGTAGTACCTGCGGGGCATTTTTTTTGGTGGATGTGTGGTGGTAATGAATCGATTTTTTTGATCTATGTGTGTGTGTGTGTTGCGCAGGATGACGTGGATTTATGGGCTGCTGTTGGATGTATTTTGGATCTTGTCGCCAGCCGGAGGCTGGCATTCTGACGGCGTTGGAGCTGGAAGCTCCCGCCTCTCTTGCTCCCGCCTCATCCTGCTTCGATTGATCCCGTCTCCCTTATTCCGCTTCCCTTATCCGTCTCCCTTGGCTTTTTATCTTCTTATTCGTTGCGGATGAATTTCTGGGTGCATTGCTGCTGGCCTTCGCTTTCTAGGATTGCGATGTAGAGTCCTGCTGGGAGTGCTTGCGCTAACTCAACCACGCCTTTGCTTTGCGTGAGGTCGATGCGTTGTAGCTCGCGGCCATCGATGCCTAGGATGCGGATGCTGCCTGTGATCGCGCCTTGCAGGTCATACCGCAGGTAAGTCCTTCCTTGGCTCGGGTTTGGGTAGGCTTGCAGGCTCGGCACCGTTGCCTGTGCGGGATCGTTGGCGACGAGGCCATAAAATTTGGTGATGCGCACACGGTCTATGGCGGCCTCGATCACTTGGTCAAACAGGATGTCGCCACAGGAAATCGAAATCCGCATGGAGTCGGTCACTGCAATCACATCAGGCGTCAAAATGATCGTGTCGGTCGTCCAATAAAACTGTTGCAAGTCGCGCTTGAACCAGACTTTTTTGGTTTGGATCCCATTGTCGATCGATATAACGAGGCTGTCTTTGAAGCTCGGCTGCCCATTGCCCGTCGATGTGAGGAACCAATAGTCAAAAACGATGCCTGGAAAGCTGTCTGGCCCCTGGTAACTGGTCAAATCCATGGGTGGAGAGGTCATGATGGTATGACCATTGTCCACGTCGTCGTCAAAAGGGCCGCCACCGCCGTTTCCTGTGACATAACAGGCATCGGTGTAGTCGCCTTGCACATCTTCCTCTGGATTTGCGAATACTTGAAACAAGGGCGTGCCGATCGGTTCGCCGCGCTCCCAGACACCGCCGCTAGCATTGCCGTTCACGGTCCAACCAAGGTCAAATGTGAAGTCATCATAATATCCCTTGCCGAGACTGATGGTGAGATTGTTGTTGGGGGCATTCACATTGGCGGGGATCGAAGACGTCAAATATGCCCACCTCCCTGCGATGAGGTCATAATTGCTGGCCATGAAATTGGTATCGATGACCTGACCAGCGGCATCAGCAACGAAGTGTGTCGCGACTTGATTGGAGATTTCCCAAAATACAACGCCAGCATTGGGGATTGGGAGCCCGGTGACTAGGTCCAATACCTGCACGTGCAGGTGTACACGGGCATTGGGTTGCAGCGCAATATTTTGGGTCTCAAGCACGCCGTTGGCGAGGGTGACGGTGATGATCGAGTCGCGATACCCAAATTTGGAATACCGCACCATATAGCTGCCAGGGTCGGCGACACCGGTTGCATAATCTCCTGCAAAGTCTGCGATGTCGTGTCCCATGGACGACAAAATGGTCACGGTGGCCCCTGGCAAGGGATTGCCATTGGTCACGTCGGTGACCTGCCCTTCCAAATAACAGGCGCGTATATAAGTAGGGTCGAGCACCCATACCCCTTCGGAAATGTCACAGGCGACAATGTGGCCGCTTGGCAGGTAACATTCCAAGCCCCAATTGCCTTCAAAACCTGCGCCACTCATGGGATTGGTGTCGTAATAGCCGACCTCAATCATATTGTGCGGCCGGGCGGCATCCACAATATTCACGCCATCCTTGTAATAGGAGATCACCAAGAAGTCATTGAGAACTTTTACATTGTGGGGCACAGATTGCCCATTGCTGAGGCTGGAGCGGTAGCGGTCGATCTCCACCATGTTGTTGGGATCTGTGACGTCGTAGGCAGTGACATAAGCGGCGTCTTCCTCGTCTGTGGTGAAGCAGATATTACCTGCATCGTTGAGCCAAGTATTGTGGGTGAATGAACTCGGCGTGGGCACCGAACCGAGGACAACTGGACTGGCGGGATTGCGCATATCGACCATGGTCAAAAGGCCGAGGTAAATTTCGCCGAAGTAGCAGGTGTCGCCACGCACGTAGCCGTCGTGCACATAGGTATTTGTATAAGCGCCGATATGTACGGGATTCCAGGGGTCTGCAAGGGAATATACACTGGCACCGTTGTTGTCGATGTTGGAGCCATAGACATAGAGGCGATCGCCCGAGACCATGAGGGTATGGCCCGATACCATGCCTGCGATCACGGTGTCTTTGTAGGCGCAAAGCCCAGGCAGACCCGCTAGGTCGATGATGCGCAGGCCCTCCCCTACCTCGTTGGTCATATAAGCATAATGCTGATAGACATCCAATTCGTGCCATTCCGTGGGTAAGGAAAGGATTTCCTGCAGGATAGTCGGGCTGCTAGGGTTGGCGAGTGAAAGGATAGTGGTCCCATATTCATGGCCGACGATGGCATACTCTACCCCAGCAGCCACATACCCCACGACGTCTGAGCAGATGTCGGTATAGGGGATATGGCTGAGCGAATCGATGTTTTTGTGGACGCCTTGTGACCAAACTAGGTTGGTCAGCAAGTAGAAGAGGGTCAGGCAGGTAGCGATTTTTTTCATAACGGGTGCTTTCCAGGGTGAAATCTGATTTAGAGTAAGGGACAGGCGGATATGGCAAAGGTTGCATGGATTGTTAGAAAATATTTCCCTGTAATGGGGGATATGAAAGGGTGCGAAGCGAATTGCTTGGGGAAGCGGGAGCGATCTTGAAAATTTTTTGGTTCACTATGGTCAAAACGAGCACCATTTCCTAAATTTGTGAGACTGCTATTGTTTTAAATTCGCGTAGCTCATGGAAAAAGAAAATACCCATTCCGCAAAGACGGTGGCCAATGAAATGCCGCGCCGCGAACACACAAGTTCACCTGCTTGATACGGATCGCGTGACCTCTTATTTTCCGTCAATTGACCATGAAGCGCACACTCAAAATCACGGCCACACTAGCCCTATTTGCAGTCTTGGTGGTCGCTTGGCTTTGCTTGGGCATTGTCAAGGATCCCGAGTTTGCAGAATATGCTGTCTGTATGAAAGCACATCCCACGTTCAAGGTCTATTTTTATTCACCCCTCGGCATGAGCGACAAGGTACTCGCCGACTTGCCTCCCGATTTGCAGGCAGAGGAGCGGGCCTATCGCTGGTATGTGCTGGGCGAAATGTGAGGGCGGGGTAGCTGGG
>JANORP010000397.1:0-31219 GCA_031415375.1 Bacteroidota bacterium
TTTGAATATCAGGTTATGAGGATTGCAACACGGATTGGAATGTTTATGCTGCTGATTACCGCGCTTAGAATCGGCGTGCAGGCGCAATGCGGCGACAACAGAATGCCGATCAATGAGATCGGCGTGCGTCTCGGCAGCCTCACCAATGCCAGTAATTTTGGTGGGATCCGTGTCGCCGATCAGACGATGAGCATGGGATTCTTCAACGGATTGCATTACAAGCGTTACGGCACCTTTGGGGCGTTTCGCACTTCGTTGGCGATCACCAAATACCAGTACAAAGACCGCCAAAACTGCCCTGATTGCCTCCGCACGGAGGGAAAGGTCTCAGGTGCGACCTTGCGCATGGGCTACGAATGGTTTGCCATCATGGGACCCTTTGAGCCCTATATCGGCATCGATGCAGTAGGTATGTTTGGCAAATACTCGGGCGAGTCTTGGAACAATAGCGTCACCAATTATCAAGAATCAACCGACAACCGCACGCGGCGTGGCATGGGGCTGAGCCCCGTGGCAGGTCTGCGTTGCTATCTTGGCTATGCGATCTCCGTGAGCGCCGAGACCTGCCTAGACATGATGTTTTTGGGCCGCAGCACGACCATCGTGCGCACCTACCCAGAGACATCAACCTATGCCCGCTCCCTCAACTACTTCGAAACGATCTATCAGCCGCTGAACAATGTGTCGCTGAATGTGATGTTTTGAGCAGAAATTTTGGAATCGCGCTTGCGGTTGAATTGGGTGTGTACTATTCGCGCCTTTGAAGACCTTTTGGACCTCATGCCCTCTCAAAAAAAGTGTTGAACTCTGGGTGCGCCCTAGCCACCCAAAATTCAACACAGTATAAGATTCTATAAATTCAGAAAATTCTGCTCCTCACTTGTGGATTGCCCTTGCCCCGGTCGCGTCCATCGCGGCTTCCTTGATGCTCTCGCTAAAGGTAGGGTGTGCATGTGAGAAGATGGCAATGTCCTCGGCGGATGCTCTGTATTCCAAGCCCATCACGCCTTCCATGATCATGTCTGCGGCCCTTGGCCCCACGATGTGCATGCCGAGCATCTCATCGGTTGCCTTGTCGGCGAGGATCTTGACGAGACCGTCGGTGTCCATGCTGGCACGGGCACGGCCCGATGCCTTGAAGTAGAAGGTGCCGATTTTGTAGGCGCGGCCTTCGGCCTTGAGCTCCTCTTCGGTGTAGCCGACGCCTGCCACTTCGGGCCAGGTATAGACGACGCCTGGAATCGCTCTGTAATTGATGTGTGGGTGCTGCCCTGCCATGACCTCGGCCACGAAGACGCCTTCCTCGCTTGCCTTGTGGGCGAGCATAGCGCCCTTGACCACATCGCCGATGGCATAGATGCCCTCGACATTGGTCATCAGGTGACCATCGACCTCCACGCGCCCTTTGGGGTCGAGCTTCACGCCTGCATTTTCCAAGCCGAGCTTGTCGGTGTAGGGGTGGCGGCCCGTAGAGACGAGTACATAATCCCCTTTGAATTCGACGGTGGCGCCGCTAGGATCGGTGGCGGTCACGGTCGCACCCTTGGCGGTTGCCTTGGCGCCAGTGACTTTGTGGCTGAAGAAAAACTCGAAGCCTAGGTCCTTTTTGAGGATTTTGGTGATCTCACGGCCCATGGTGCCGTCCATGCTGCCGATCGCATTGGCGGAGTATTCGACGACTTGCACCTTGGTGCCGAGGCGCGCGAAGACAGAGCCCATCTCCAGGCCGATCACGCCTGCGCCGATGACGACCATCGTCTTGGGCAATTTGTCGATCAACAGGGCATCGGTGCTGGTGATGATGCGCTTTTTGTCGATTGCCACGCCAGGGATCGTGCTGGGTTTGGAACCCGTGGCAATGATCGTGCGTGTAGTGCTGAGCTCGGTCACGCTGCCATCGGCGGCGGTGACGAGGACGGTGTTTTTGTCTTTGAAGCTGCCGTGACCATAGTAGGTGTCGATCTTGTTTTTCTTCATCAAGAATTCGACGCCGTCTGTGGTAGCCTTCACGACCTCGTTTTTGCGGGCGATCATCTGCTTCATGTCAAGCGTGATGCCGCTGAGGTGGATGCCATGGGCTTCAAACTTGTGGCCTGCATCGTGGAAGTGGTGGCTGCTGTCGAGCAAAGCCTTGGAGGGAATGCAGCCCACGTTGAGGCAGGTGCCGCCGAGGGTGGGGTAGCGCTCGATGATAGCGGTTTTGAAACCGAGCTGGGCGCAGCGCACCGCAGCCACATAGCCGCCAGGTCCTGAACCGATGATCGTGACGTCGTATTGCTTTTCAGCCATGTTTTTTGAGGCAAAGGTGAATTATCCCTGTTGCGCCGCAAAGTTATTGGTTGTAGGGGGGATGTGCAATGGGGAATTTGGGATTGGGTGGAATCGCGGGGTTGAATTTTGAAGGCGGGAGGCAAGGCCATGCCGATACTATCCTGGAATTCGGGCTACGTTACGAATCTCTCACGTCTAGCTGCAAATTGCCCCTACCAAGAGCGGCGGCAATGTGATATCCGCGGGAGCGGCGGCCGGAGGCCAAGTGCTCAGTTGCTAGTGCTCCAGCTCCCCGACCGCCTTAATCTCTTTCAAGATCTGGTCCTTTTGCGCATCTGATACCAAGGTATAGTCGCTGAAGGTTGCGGAGTGCTGCGCCCTGCCTTGAGAGATGGATCTCAGTGTATTGGCGTATTTGTAGAGTTCGGAGAGGGGAACTTTGGCCTTGATTTTCGTGTAGCCGTCGTCTGCATCCATGCCCTGGATGATGCCGCGACGGTTTTGGATGTCTGTCATGACCTCACCCATCACGTCGTCGGGGCTCACGACCTCCAAGTCCATGAGCGGTTCCAGCAACTTGGGGCGCGCATTGAGAAATGCCTCTTGGAAGGCGTGGCTCGCAGCGGTCTTAAACGCCATCTCGTTGCTATCGACGGGGTGCATGCGTCCGTCGAAAAGGACCACACGCACGTCGCGCACCGGCGAGCCGGTCACGGGACCCTCGGCCATATTCTCCATGACCCCTTTCAAGACCGAGGGCACAAAGCGGGCATCGATCACGCCACCCACAATACAATTGTGAAACTCCAGCTTGCCACCGCCGTCGAGGTCGATCAAGTGCGTCTCGCGCACCTTGTGCTCAGTAGGCGCTTCGACGCCTTCGACATAAGGATCGACACGCAAGTGTACCTCGGCAAATTGCCCAGCGCCACCCGTTTGCTTCTTGTGGCGGTAACTGGCGATCGCGTGGGTTTGGATGGTTTCACGGTAGCTGATGCGGGGTTTGAGAAATTCGATGGCGATTTTGTATTGTTTTTCCAAGATGGTCTTCACGACCGTGAATTGCATTTCGCCCTGGGCACTGAGGATGGTTTGCTTGATGTCGCCGCGATAACCAGCGATCAAGGTCGGGTCGTTGTGGGCGAGTGCATGCAGGGCCTCGCCCATTTTTTCCTCATCGTTTTTGATGAGGGCGCGCACCGCAGTCTGTATGCGCGACGCAGGAAAATGAATGGGTTCAAATTCGATTTCGGCACCTTTGGGATGGTAGGTATCGTTGGTGCGGCCATCTTTGAGCTTCACTGTGAGGCCCAGGTCGCCCGCATAGAGGCGCTCTATGGGATGCTTTTTCTTGCCCTCGGCGACAAACAATTGCCCAAAGCGCTCGACGTGCCCCGTGCGTGCATTTTGCAGGTCATCTCCTGCATGCAGCACGCCCGATTGTACCTTGAAGAATGTGACTTCACCGAGGTGCTGCTCAGTCGTGTTTTTCCAGATGAAGAGGTTGTTGCTGCCCTTGCTGTCGCAAGCGACCTCGCGACTGTCGGTTGTGGGGATGATGGGGGCATCGGCGGCGGTGGGGCAGACGTTGCCTATGAAGCCCATCATGCGGCCGCTTCCCATGTTGTGCTTGGCGCTCACCACAAAGAGGGGGTAAATGCTACCCTTCATGATACCGAGGCGCAATCCTTGACGCATCTCGTCCTCGTCCAACGATCCTTGCTCAAAATATTTTTCCATGAGGCTTTCGTCGTTTTCGGCGGCGGCCTCTACCAATGTATTGTGCCAATCGTTGGCCTTGCTGCTCAAATCAGCAGGAATCGTGAGCTTGTCGGGCCTGCCGCCATCGTGTTTGAATTTATACTGTGTCATCTTGAGCAGATCGACGATGCTGTCAAAGCCGACGCCTTGGTTCACCGGAAACTGCATCGGCACCACCGCAGCGCCAAAACGCGCCTTGGCGTCCTCTAAAAGCTTGTCATAGTCGGCTTTCTCGTGATCGACTTGGTTGGCGACAAGGATGAGCGGCTTGCCAGATGCCTTGACATGGCGCCAAATGATCTCTGTGCCGATTTCTACACCATGTGCCGCATTGAGGACCATGACGACGGTATCGGCTGCCCGCAAGGCTGCGAGGAGTTCGCCGATGAAGTTGTCGTTGCCGGGCGTGTCGATGATGTTGATTTTGGTGTCGCGCCAGATCGTGTGCAGCAGCGATGCATAGATGCTGTAGCCTTTTTCCTTTTCGAGGTCGGTGTAGTCAGATGCGGTATTGCCCTCCTCGATGGTGCCGCGACGTGTGAGGACGCCGCCTTCATACATCATGGTTTCAGCGAGGGTGGTCTTGCCAGATTTGGTCGCGCCGACCAAGACGACGTTTTTGATGTCTTTTGTTTCAAAGGATTTCATAGCTTCTTTCGATAAGAGGGTACACGAAAAGGGACTATAAAGCATCTATGGCATGTGGATGGCCGATAAGGCCAATTGCCAATACATGAAAACAGTTGAAGCTAATCAATAACATGCACAAAATCCAGTGAAATTTGAGGTGATTTCGCTCAGACGTGTGATTGTGATCAATAAGTTCTGTTTAGTCCAGCTCGGCTATCGATAAAAACACTTCTCCCTTGCTTTCCAAAAGATTTGCGACTTTTGCATAGTTACAACGATAGTGATCGACTTAATCCGCTCGCTTCAGCATGGAAATCGAAAAAGAAATTGTTCAGCGTAAGTTCAAGAACCCCTTGCAAAAAGCAGTGGTCAATATCGCCTATACAAGCAGTTGGCTCATTTCGAAGGAATCCGCCCAACTCAAGCCATTTGGCGTGACCCTGCAGCAATACAATATTTTGCGGATTTTGCGGGGACAGCACCCTTTGCCAGCCACGATCACTTTGCTTACAGAGCGCATGCTCGACAAGATGAGCAATGCGTCTCGATTGGTCGATAAGCTCCAGGCCAAGGGACTTGTAGATCGCAAGACCTGTCCACATGATCGCCGCCAAGCCGATGTATTGATCAACGATCTCGGTCTTTCGGTGTTGAAAGAGATGGATGACGCAATGGAGATCGTGGACCTTAGTTTGGGCCAGCTCAGCGATGCCGAGCTGGAGATGCTCAGCCATCTATTGGATCGCCTCAGGGGGTGAGGTGGGCTTTGTTGTTGGGCACAGCAATGACGAAGCCAATGTGACTTGGATCATTTAATAATATGGGCACGCGATGTATTTTTGAATTTCATCACGCTTTGGGAGTCAAGGTCATGCGAATACGAAATCGATTGTTTCTGATAGTTTGTTGGGCAGGAATGTGGTCCTTGGTCGGGTGCCAGATCGATGGCTCTGAGCCGCTGCTCGCCTACGATCTGGGCGCGACACCTTATAAGATCGAGATTCCCTCCAATCTGCCGCCGATCACGATACCGCCTGACAATGCGACTACCGTCGAGGGGATTGCCTTGGGCCGCAAGCTGTTTTATGAACCCATGCTCAGCGGCGACAACACGCAGAGCTGTGGCACCTGCCATGCACAGGCGTTTGGATTCAGTGACAACGGCAGGCGGTTTAGCCTCGGCATCGACCAGCAAGTCGGCAATATGAATGCCATGGCGATCATGAATCTCGCCTGGGCCTCAGATTTTTTTTGGGATGGTCGCTCGGTGGGAATGGAAAACCAAGCCCGGGAACCTGTCAAGAATCCGATCGAAATGCATGAGACCTGGGTAAATGCGGTGGCGGAATTGCAGGCCTCGGCGGTCTATCCACGCTTGTTCAAGGCTGCCTTTGGCACCGACCAAGTCACCGAAGACCTCGCAGTGAAGGCCATCGCTCAGTTTGAACGCACGATGATCGCGGGCAATTCCGATTACGATAAATTCATGCGCGGCGAGCCCACGGGTATGTCACAGGCGGCTTTCAGGGGGATGCAGATCTTTTTTACGGAACGTGGAGACTGCTTTCATTGCCATGTCGAAGGGCTGCTGAGCGACTATGATTTTCACAACAACGGTCTGGACAGTACTTTCAACACCGACAATATCGGGCGGGCTGGCGTGACAGGGCGGTCTAGCGACACTGGTAAATTCAAGACACCCACCCTCCGAAATGTCGAGGTTTCAGGGCCATTTATGCACGATGGCCGTTTTGCGACTTTGGAAGAGGTGATTGAACATTACAACTCTGGCATCAAGCATTCGCCGACATTGGATCCCAAGATCAAGAAACCTGAGGGACTCTTTCTTACGGAGCAAGAAAAAGCCGACCTCCTCGCCTATTTGAAGGCGTTGACCGATGATGAATTTCTGACGAACCGCGCATTTTCCAATCCCAACTGATCTGGAAATGTGAGATTTGGACTGCTGGCGGACGATCGCGGCTTTGTATTCATTGGTAGATTCGCAGTGTATTTGAATATAGTCTTGGCGTGATGAAAGAGAAAAAAATTGTTTGGAGCGTCGGCTTTTTGATGAGTTTGATGGTACTGACTGGGTGCCGCAAAGACGACTATGTGCCGCTTTTTCGGGGAACTCCCACAGCCTTGACAATAGAGATTCCTTCCAACCTGCCGCCCATGGTGATCCCAGCCGACAATCCCACCACTTACGAAGGGGTGGATCTTGGCAGGCGTCTCTTTTACGATGTGCGCCTCTCGGGCGACAATACGATGAGTTGCGCTTCTTGCCACAACCAGGCTTATGCATTTACCGACAATGGCAAAGTCTTCAGCAAGGGCATCGACGGCTTGCTCGGTGATATTCAAGCTATGCCGCTGGCCAATCTTGGCTGGTCGCAGACCCTGTTTTGGGACGGGCGTAGCGAGGGCCTGGAAAATCAAGCACGTGAGCCGGTCAAAAACCCCATTGAAATGCATGAATCATGGACCCATGCACTCACGGAACTGCAAGCCGACCCAGATTATCCTCGGCATTTTGAGGCCACTTTTGGCACCGATCAGCTCACAGAGGATCTTGTCGTAAAGGCCATCGCGCAGTTTGAGCGCACCCTCATTTCCGCCAATTCGGAGTACGACAAATTTGCCCGCCGCGAACCCCATACACTCAGTGCAGCTGCCCAGCGTGGGGCAGAGATGTTTTTTGGCGAACGTGGCGATTGTTTTCATTGCCATTCCGAGGGTTTGCTCACAGACTATGATTTCCACAACAACGGCCTCGACAGCGTGCTCGGGATCCAAAATCTCGGTCGTGCCAAAGTCACCAATCGCAGCAGTGACCATGCCAAGTTCAAGACGCCAGGGCTTCATAATGTAGCGCTCACGGCACCCTATATGCACGATGGCCGCTTTGCGACACTAGAGGAGGTTGTGGAGCACTACAACTCTGGCATCCAACAATCACCAACACTCTCCCCAAAAATCAAAAGCCCGAATGGCCTCTTGCTCACCAGCCAGGAAAAGGCCGACTTGGTCGCGTTTCTCAAGTCGCTCACCGACGAGGAGTTTGTGACAAATGCAGCGTTTGGAGATCCCTATTGAGATTTGATCGCAGGGGAGTATGCTCGATAGCGTAGCGTGTTGGATGTCATCCATCGCGCCGCGCTATCATACCTCAGTTCTGAATCAAAATCATTTGATGCATGCCGATTCCGCAGGAATGCCAGATTTTTTCAAACATGCCCTACATTGGAAAATCACATATTTTTGTGCCATTCCTGCGGAATTGACAAAGTTTTCAAGATCGTCCAATCCAGAATTGAGGCTTTATTAGGAAATCCTATTTCCCGCACTTTTCCACGGCCGCCTTGACTTCGTCCATTTCCATCTTGGAGAATGCTTCTCTGCATTTGTCCATGACGGTTTGGTCGGGATTTTCCTTTTCAGCCTCCTCTAGGCATTTGCAGAGGTCAGGTCCGCAGCCACTGAGGAGCACCCCGAGCAATGCAAGGGCGATCAACCCTGTCCTGACGCGCAGGCGCCTTGTTGGGGAGGAATGAGATGCTTTCATCGGGCGTCTTTGATCAACCATAATAAGCTTCGTCTTGCGTGATGCGCGAGAGTACCCAGCCAAAATCACCCGTCGTGACCTTGCTGTTGCAGTAACTGCATATACCAGTCATCCCCATGTTTACGGGAGCGCCGCAATTGGGGCATTGGTCGGGGTTGAATGATATCTCGTCTTTGACCACACCTGTGCGTCGCACAAAGGTCCAGTATTCAGAAAAACGGCGCTCTTTGCGTTGGTCGCCACTGTAGAATTTGCCATTCTCATCGGTGGTATAGTCTTTCACACTAGCAAATATGCGCACGGTGGCTGCTTCATAATACTTGTCCAGATCGAGCTTCACGAGGTGCACACCCGTGACCGTGAGGTCGTCGAGGCGATTGATGAGTTGGTGCTGCTTATAGGACTCCATCCAGTAATAATGTGACTGGAAGAGGTTGTCGCTCATGATGGCCCTCACGGGCTCATATTTGCGCTCGCTCCAAGCCTTGTAGATCGTCTTGAAAATCGGCTCAACGATCTTTTCCTTGAAAACGAGTGCATAGTCAGTGAGGCTTTCCACTTGGTGGTGCTCGGCAAAGATGCGGCCCACATTGTTGAGGCGTGGGTCGAAGAGGGTCGGCAGATTGGTGCCTTGCTCGGGGGCGTAATTGCCGACGGCTTGGCCGCGCTGCACCTCACGGTGGCCGATGTTGATGGCCTCGACGGTCCAGGTTTGGCTGCCAGGCGTCACGACCACCTTGCAATGATTGCAAGCACCTGTGGGACTCAGCGAGAGTGCCGACCCGCAATTGGGGCAACCGACAGCTTGTAGCGCGCTTGGCTCGGGAGAATTCAAGCCTGCATCACGCAGGAAAAACCAAGTCTCCTGTACCCACCAGCGATTGGTATGCCCAGCAATCGTCTCGGTATAATTGGCGTCAAACCGCACAGAGATGCGAGACTTGTAGGCACCAACATTCACATTGATAAAATCCACGCTGCCGATGACGAGTTCGGTGACATCGATTCGGAAGTCCGTTTTGGGAGCTGCGTTGTCGATGATCTCGGCACTGAAATAGGATCCCAAATTCAATACTTCTGCATGGGTGCGGTGATAGTGGTACTGATAATAGAGGTGCTGGGCAAAGTCAAGAAACAATGTCTGTGAAAATTCAGGATCGGTACCTTCCCTGAAATCCAAAAGTGCAGTATCCACTTTGCGACGGTTCCAGGTCATCGTCTCGGTACCACTGTGGGTGGTGATCGTCTCGGCGGGTGTGGCGCGCCGCGCACCGTAGATGCGGATGAGGATGACAATGACCACGACGGGTATGCCGATCTGTGGATACCGAAAGAGGAGGTAGATGATCACGCCGATGCCATCACCACCACCGTCGCCGCCAGATGAGCCACCACCAGATGAGCCACCGCCGCTCGATGAGCCTCCCCCACCTGAGTAGGAACTGCCACCGCCAGGCCTCCCAAACATTTCGGGCGGCAAAACCAGCAGCATTATCAGCAATAGTAGGGGCAGTACCCACCACCATTGGCGTAAACCCTTTATCAATCGATCCATAGCTCGTCGGGCAATTCGTTGATCGGGTGTGTATCTGGCGGGATATATTTGGCGAATACATCCTTGCATTCTTCCAGCAGGTTGAGTACCGTCTGTGCTGGGTCGTCTGATTTGAACACCATGTTGAACTTGGCCTCAATCGCGTCAAGCTCATCGGGCGGCATCATCTCGGCGATACCTTTGTCGGGCACGAGTTTGACCTTGCGCTCGAGCCAACAGAGCATGAGCAGCACGCCGACCCGAGCCCGAGTTTCATACATCTTGGCCCGCTGAAACGTCGCATTGGCCCTGAAGTCGGTGCGGCGAATGAGTTCTTTCTTGCCTACGATCAGGCGCAGCAATGTGGGAAAGACCCACATGAGGCCAGCGCCCACGAGTCCCATGCCGATTGTCTCGGCATAGATATAGACATACCAAAATTCTGTGGGTATAAACATCATCGCGGTCAAGACCACAAAGGAAAGCCCAGCACCCACGGCAAGATAGTATTCGGCATAGCGCATGGCGCGTGGCAAGATCGCCACGACCAGTTCTACCCCTGAGGCATTTTCGATCGACTCGACCTTCTTGCGAAGTTCGTTTCGAAAGCTGATGTCAAATTTCCGCATATTTTTCTTCCACCTTGTCCAAAGATATGCCAATTACGTTGTGAATATCAAGGAAACTCCGAAAAGTTTCACGGAATGTTGCCTCCCAACAATGGGAAATTGGCCGCGTGCTCGATGTGATTCGCCATCCACTGGTCATCTTCTTCGCAGTCTGTTGCGCCTGGAAATATGCTGCACAGGAGTATTTTATGCGAGGTGGACGAAGCTCGTGGCGCTAGATGTCACCACCCAAGGCAATGATGCGTGCTGAGTTGGGTGGCAATTGGATTGACAGCACCTTTTGCGCTGTCACCTGCACCATGTCCCATCTTGCTGTGCCGCCTGTGCCTACATGTAGCAGGTCTGAACCCAAAAGCGCGTGTTCAGCGCTGCCAAGCATGGCTTTCCAAGCTTCGGCAGGCAGCGTGATCTCAGCTTCGATGGTGCGGTCCTTGCTGAAATTGGCGACCACCAAGACTCCTTGACCTTTGATGCAACGCATGAAAGCATAGACTGAGGAATCCGGTTGGGGGATCAAAAAACGCTCCCCTTGTACAATGGAGGGGTCGGCATTGGCTATGTGCAGTAGCTGCGCATAAAAGTCCCGCAATGCTTTTTGGCTGGAATCCAAGCCTGCACCATCACATTTGCCACCATTGAACCACGCTTGATGCGCTGGCACGCCCCAATAGTCAAAGATGGTCGTGCGTCCATCTTCGCCAGCAAAGCCTTCGACACCTTCTCCCTTTTCGCCCGATTCCTGTCCCGCATAGATCAAGACAGGGCCAGTGCCCAGCAATGCGGTCACCGCCATGCCAGGCACAGCCGCCCAGGCATCCCCTGCAAAACCCTTGGAGGCGATGCGCTGCTCATCGTGATTCTCCAAGAAGCGGAGCATGTTGCCGTCGATACCCTCGCTTTGCGATAGCGCCGCGGTGATGCCTGCGCTTTTGGCATCTGACTTGCCCTCCATGAGTGGGCGAATCTTGTCATAGACTCCCACCTTGTCATAGAGATAATCAAATTTGCCCTTGGATACATATTCATTGTACATGGCTGGATTGTAGATCTCGGCAATGAAAATGACATTGGGATACTTTTCTTTCACGTGTTGGATCCCGTAGGCCCAAAACTCGACGGGCACCATCTCGGCCATGTCGCAGCGGAATCCGTCCACGCCCTTGCCAGCCCAGTAGAGCAGGATGTCGGTCATCTTGGTCCAGGTGCTGGGAATCGGGTCGAAGTGCTTGGGCTGGTCGGGTGCCTGCATGTCGATGCCATAGTTGAGCTTGACGGTTTCAAACCAATCATCGACCGAGGGTTTTTCACTGAATACATTGTTTCCTGTGGCCTTGGCGGGATTCTCCGTGAATTTAGCGTCTTCACCAGGGGCCTTTTCCTTGCCGAGCGGGTCATATTTGGGGACGACGAAGGCTTTGCCTGGGAGGTAATAGAAATTGTTGTTGGCGGCAAATGCAGCTTGGATATCGTCGCCTTCGCCGAGGTCGCGCACGCCAGCAGGTTTGGCATCGCTGTGGTAGGCGCGTGCGACATGGTTGGGCACAAAATCGATGATCGCCTTGAGCCCATGGGCATGCGTGCGGGCCAGCAATGCATCAAACTCGGCGACACGTTGTTGGGGATCGTCTGCGAGGGCAGGTGCCAAATCATAATAGTCTTTGATGGCATAGGGCGAGCCGAGGCGGCCCTTCACGACATCGGCGTCGTCGGCTTCCAAGCCCTCGCCCGGAAATGCGGTCGCCGTTGCATGCTCGAGCACGCCCGTGTACCACACATGCGTGATGCCCAGGCTTGTGAGCGCGTCCAGGGCGGCATCATTGACGCCGCTGAATTTGCCGACACCGTTTTCTTCAAGAGTACCCCAGTTTTTGCGGGTGGTATTGGTGTTGCCAAAGTGGCGTACCATCAATTGATAGACGATGGGTTTGGGGGCAGTAACCATGCTGGAATCGACATTGGCGGTAGATGCAGACGAATTTTCAGTTTGCGGTGGGTTGCAAGCGAGTGCAAGCAATAGGGCGGCCGTCGCCGGCAGCGCCAAGAAGGTCCTATTTTTCATGTACATTCCTGATTGAGACCGAAAAGTAGAAAAAAAACGGCGCAACATCACCTTTGTTGCCGCGCTTGGAGCAGTCTCCAAGGTATGCCATTTCATGCCGCGTGCAAGCCTGCCACGCCGAACCACATAATATAGTACAAGCTCAGTTCTGGATTAAAACCAATGAAGACATGCCGATTCCGCAGGAATGGCAATTTTTTTCAAAAGTGCCCATGTAGTGAAAGGTCGCGACCATTCACAACAAGCACCCAACACAGATTTGGGGGCCATTCTTGCGGAACTGGTAAAATTTTCAAGATCGTCCAATCCAGAACTGAGGTTGGATTAGATCCCGTCTCAGGACTTCCTTGCTTTTCACGGAATCCAATCGCAGCTGATCGTGATCAACCTCGTTTTCAGGCATGCCTTCACAACACAAAGATTTTGGCAGACACCGTTTTCAAGCACAAAGGTTACAATAAGCCTAATTAATTGTTACATTCACCCTGCCTTTTAAGATGGCCAATTTCTACCTATGCGTTTCATTGCTGCTTTGTTGTATTGCTTGCTGCTTGGTGTTTCACTCACTGCCCAGGTCGTGGACCGCTACCCCTATATCCAAAAACCTACCGAGACCAGTGTATTGATCGCCTGGAATACCGCGGCCTCTGCAACGGGCACCTTGCGATGGGGCATTGGGCCATTTGCGCTCAGCAATAGTCTGAGCGATGGTGCCCCAACCCAAAAGCATGCCCTCACCCTCGCCAACCTCCAGCCCAATACACAATATTTCTACCAAGTAGAAACTGACGCAGGCTACACCAGCGCTGTTGAATCTTTCTGGACGGCCAAGCCTCTCCAAAACAAGGCGCTCAAATTTCTGCACTATGCAGACTGCGGCTACAACAACACCATCCAAAATCAGCTCTCGGCGCTCATGGAGGAAGAATCCGTGGATTTTGCGGTTGTGGCTGGAGATGTCGATCAGGGCATCGGAAATGCCTACGACAATGTCTTTTTTGGCGTGTACAAAAACATGCTCGCCCGCGATTGCCACTATACGGCACTTGGCAACCACGACATCATCGCCAACAATGGCGCCGATTTCTACGACAGTTTCTATCTCCCCACCAACAATGCCCAGCAAAGCGAACACTATTATTCGTTCAGCTGGGGCAATGCCAAATTCATCTGCCTCGACTCCAATGGTGACTACAGCATTGGTTCAGACCAACACGATTTTTTGCTCGGTGAGCTCAAGTGCCGCGATCAGGAGTGGTTGTTTGTGTTCATGCACCATCCGCCGTGGACCAATGCTTGGGACCAGACCTATTACATCCCCTTCCAGCCATTCTACCAATACGACGGCAACGACGACATGCGCACGGCACTAGTGCCCTACTTTGAGCAATATGACGTTGATTTTGTGCTCAATGGCCACGCCCATTGTTACCAGCGGGGAGAATTGAACGGTATCCACTACGTGATCTCAGGCGGTGCTGGTGCGAGCACCCTCGACCAGCATACATGCAACACATTACCCAGCAACCTTGCCTGCGCCCCCAACATTCAGCAAGAGCTCTATGTCAATGAATTTGTGCGTTTCACGATCAATGGCGACACGGCTGCCTACGCGACCATCGACTTGCAAGGGCATGTGATCGACACCGTGAGTGTGATCAAGACATGGACGCCTTACAATGCAAGTATGTCCACGATGGGGGCCACCTCGCTTGCCGCCGCCGACGGCAGCGCGACGGTCTCCGTGACAGGTCCCCGCCCGCCCTATACTTATCTATGGAGCAGTGGGCAGACCACTGCAACTATCACGGGACTCACCATGGGCACCTATCAGGTGACCATCACCGACGCGCTTGGCTGCACTCACGTGGAGACCACCAGTGTCGGCATCTTTGTGGGCATGGCCGATGCAGCCAACAACGCGCTCCGCATCTACCCCAACCCATTCCAAACACGCTGCCGCATCGACTTCCCCAACCCTGGACACCAGCCTTGCAACATGCAACTCGTGAGCATCGACGGCAAGCTCGCGCGGTCGGTCGATGGCATCACAGCTGCCAATATCAGCATCGAGGCGGGCGACTTGAAACCTGGTATCTACCTCGTGCGAATCATGGGCAAAGGCATACACTATACAGGTAAAATGATGCTCCACTAAAAATATATTTCAGCAATCGAAATATATTTTAGCCCTTTTTGAGTCCCATTCGCAGATTCTGAATTTTCTGCAATTTTTCTTGTAACCTATTCATCCTTAAGATCGTGTAAAGAAGTGCGCGCCGCAGCGGGTTCTCTTCTTTTGGGGGAAGCGAATTCAATGCAGCGCAAGAATTGTGTCTTTCATTTATATTTCACCCATCAGAAAGGAGTATTCTCATGTCACCCGAATTAGGTATTGGTTTAATTGTTTTTGGCTCCATGATCGCCATCGGTCTGATTGCTGCGATTCGCACGTCCAAAAAGTGAAGCACCTGCAAGGCAAGCCTTGCAGGCCCCTAGGGCCATCACCGATATCCGAAGTATTGGCCCCTTTATTGTCTTACAATCTTTTGCGCATGACGGTCCGCTGCTCGTATCCAAGCATCGCGATGGGCCATTCATGCGTTTTGCGACCTCCCTTGCGCGGTGCTCACAAGGGCTTGGAAGGCCATTGACTTCTGCTTACCATTCATTTCGTTGGAAACGATGGCTTAAGTTTTCAGGCATATAGTGCCAGTACTTGCTGTGCATGCGTCCCCGACTCCACCTTGGGGATCACATGGGCGATATTGCCCTTTTCGTCGATGATGTATGTGACGCGATGCACGCCGTCATAAGTCTTGCCAAAGGTCGTCTTCTCGCCCCAAACGCCATATTTCCGAATGATTTGATGCTCGGTATCTGCCAACAAGGCAAAGGGCAAATCAAATTTCTGGATAAATTTTTGATGGGCCTTCTCAGCATCAGGACTCACGCCGAGTACGATGAAACCGTGGTCGGCCAGGAGTTGATGGTTGTCACGCAGGTTGCAGGCTTCTTTGGTGCAGGTCGGTGTATTGTCTTGCGGATAAAAATACAGGATCACCTTTTTGCCCTTGAAATCATTTAGGTGCACGAGGTTGCCATTTTGGTCTGCGACTTCAAAGTCGGGAGCCACAGTACCGGGAGCCAAGAGAGAGATGTATTCGGGCATATCCTAGCAATATTAATGCGTTCAAAACGGTGCCAATGCGGCGATCAGTATGTGATCGTAAACGTCGCTTGTGCCAGATTGTTTGCATTGTCAAAGGCCATCACTTGCAAGACATGCCGCTGCCCCCCTGGCCGCACGCGAATCCTGTGAGAGATGCTGCCGCTTTTGGCGTCAAAGGCAAACAGTTCCCATTTGCCGTCGATGGTACAGAGAATCTTTTGGCTGTTGATGCCGCTGAAGGCATCTGTAAGGCTCAGCGTCAAGGTGTTTTGGCCTGCGGCAATGCTGGCGCCGTCCTTGAAATTGAGAGGCTTGATCGTGGGGATCACACTGTCGGCCATCACGCAAAATGTCCCAAAGTCGGCTGCCGAGGCTTGGATACTGCCCTCCTCCTGCGTTTCCTTGCCCACATATACCCAAGTGCCCCCCTGCTTGCGTGCCACGACCATGTGGCTGGCATCACCTGCACGACTTGGGTCGAAATGCATCACAAAAGACTTGAATACTGGCTGGTCGGGCTGCCCGATTTCATACTGGTCGCTGTAGGCCTGGCTCCCGCCCGGGCGACGCTTGATGTGCAACGGCAGACTGTCAAACACGCAGCCTGTGGGTAGAAACACTTGCACTTCGCCCTCTGTCACCAGATTGTCTTTGGCGGCCGCGACGATTTGGCGAATGTAGAAATCGACTTTGTGGCCGGCGATCGGATCTCGCACATAAAGAGGAACCTCAGGCTGGTTGAGGTCGAGCAGATAGACCAAGTCTTCGCCTTGCAAATAGGATGGGAGCAACTTCGTGGTGCTGCCATCCAGATAGCCCAATTCGAGGCCTGTGAGTTGTCGCGACACAGGATTGCTCAGGCGCAGCGTGCAGACATTGCGGCGTGTACTTGCGCGCAACGACTGCCCTTGCCCGCCCACGAGGCTCTCGGGCAGGGGCGCAGCCCCGCCGCGTTGCACATTGATGCGCACCGTCGTCGTGTTGCGATAACCATCGGCCAGCTCCAAGCGCAAAGCATGCACTTGGTCATCTTGCAGCACTATGAGGCCGCTCAGCTCCCGCTTGGGGAAACAAGGCAGTTGGTTGCCTGGCTCGATATAGCTGCGCTGGTAGCGGCGACCAGTCTCTTTGAAGTTCTGGTAGTCAAAGTGCAGGTTGATGTAGCGCTTGTCGTCAAAACTGAATTTGTCGAGTGCAAATTCATAGATCAATTGCTGGTCGAGGTACAGGCGAGCGTAATTGATGCCGCAACTGTTGGCGGCGCCGTCTAGCTGGTCAAAGGCGTCGTATTCCAAACCTACAGGACCTTCCAAGCGCACGACATCGACCACATGGTAGTCGCCATTGCTGCCCTCGGGCTTGAGTTCCAATTTTTCAAAGCGGCCATTGGCGCGACTTGCGCTGGTGATGGGCTCAAAGGCCAACCCTTTCAACTCTGGCTTTTTGTGGTCGGATACAAATGCCTGGTAGTATTGCAAAGGGTTCATGATATGCTCATCAGGATCCCTGATCTCGAAGTGCAGGTGCGGCCCATGGGAAAATCCGGAGTTGCCGCTGTAGCCGATCAATTCGCCTTGGTGCACAGGCATCTGTCCCTCGTCGAGGTAGAGCTCCTGCTCATATTGCTTGCTGGCGTATTGTTTTTGATACACAAACTCCTCAATGGCCGGCGTAAAGCCGTCCATGTGACCATACACCGAAAATTCGCCATCGGCATGGCGCAGGTAGATGGCTTTTCCAAATCCGTAGGGACTCACCTTGATGCGATAGACATAGCCATCACGCACAGCAAGCAAGGGTTGCCCGATGCCGCCATTGGTCTTGATGTCAATCCCAGAGTGGAAGTGGTTGCTGCGCAATTCACCAAATGTCCCCGCAAGTAGAAACTCACCTCCCGCCATCGGAAAGCGATAGATTGCTGGGGGCAGCGAGGAGATGGCCGCAACCAATCCTAGCAAGACCAGCAAACCCATGAAAATGGGCAAGCGCATCAACCATGATTTACCTGACATAAAAATCCAAGAGGTCCTTGCCCTCCAAGGTAGCTTGTAGGCGATCCCCTACTTGCACTTTGCCCACCCCCTCAGGCGTGCCTGTGAAGATCAGGTCCCCTGCATCGAGGGTGATGAACTGGGTGATGTAGGCAATGAGCACATCCAGCGGAAAGAGCATATTGCCGCTAAAGCCAGATTGGCGCACTTGATTGTTT
Organism: Bacteroidota bacterium; assembly: GCA_031415375.1. Classification (GTDB taxonomy): domain Bacteria; phylum Bacteroidota; class Bacteroidia; order J057; family JADKCL01; genus JADKCL01. Next base: position 17,834 of record JANORP010000397.1, read on the forward strand.
ACCCGCAATTCAAAATGCAGGTTTTTATGATCCGCCATTTCCTGCGGATTCAGGAATGCCGAGATGGGCGCCGAACCATCAAACATTTTGGCGAGCGTCCATGGATGGCCCTTTTTCTTGATCTCGTCTTGCAAGTCGCGGGCTGTAAAGTCGATGCCCAGCCCGATGCCATCGATGTAGCCGAGGGCGTCTGCCTGGGCCACCTTGCGGGCCTCCTTGGCGACCCGATATACAATCTCGCACTCAAAATGGATTTCTTGGCTGAAATCGGGATGGTGGAAATCGCTGTTGTCGCGCAAGACCGCCGTATTGGGTTTCAGGAAAATGAGCGGCTTGTCTGGCACCGCGTTTTGCAACTCTGCAGCATGTGCAGCATAGTTGCGACCTACACAGATGATTTTCATGGCTTAGAGATCACATTTGCTACTTACAGGCTTGCCATCGAGCGGATCAAGGAGTTGCACGATCGAGTCACCGACGAGGTAACCCTTTTCGCCTTCCCAAACCGTAATTTCGCTGCCCTTGCACTTGATAAATGGATTGGAGTTTTTGTCGCTCGGCTCAAAGACGAGGATCCAAACGTTTTTGTCGGATTCATAACGCAACTTGTAGTTGCCTTCACATTTCTCGGGGACGAGGCCCGTGCCAAATGCGCTCATTTGCGACCGATGGCCCGCGTAGCGACCATCGTGACCCAGCTCCATGCGGTGCCGCAAGTCATCTGAGCAATAGCGCCCTGCAAGCACAGCTTTCACTTGCTCCTCGCCTGGATGCTCAGGCTCAAATGAACAGGAACCCAGCGCGATGCTCGCTACCAAGCCTGCCAGAAGTAACCATGGTTTTTTCATCAATTGTCTCAACATTTCTCAAAAATAGGGAAATGTGCGCTTTCTCCCAAGATGGCAATCGATGCTGCGCGTCAAAATCTCCGAAAATCGCATCCCAGACCTCCGATCCACGGCGCCAAGCAACCAGAAATGTCTATCCCCAGAACTACTTGAATATGCGACCTGCTGCACGCGCATCCTGAAGAACAGCCATTGACTGAAAGCAAAGCGCCGACCACCCGTGCGACCATTCGCCAGCAAGCAAATCGAGCCTCTCACTTGAATGCTGCCCACTGTCGCTTGCGCGACAATGAAACCGACATGTGCGGCCCTAGACTACATTTTGATTATATTTGAATGCGCGATGAAACTTCGTGGGATCTGCCGATACAAGTCGGTCAACACTTTATGAGAAATACAGCGATTATTATTGGACTGAGCCTAGCAGTCGTGGGTGCGATTGCCTTGACGGGCCCTTGTTGCGACCAAACGACACATGCGATGGCCAGCGACAAGGCAGCCTACGTAGCCCTGTTTAACCAACGATTGGCAGAAATGCCCAAATGGGAAGAGCTAGAAGAGGGCGAGGAAAGCGAAAAATACAATCGCCCAGATATGTTTGCCGCATTTGACAGGCTCAAACGCATGGACCCCAGCACTGGCGAGGTGCCTGCAGACGGCCTCATCAATGCATACGAGTACTACCTCAGCGAATGGGGCTACCCACAGATGATCCCCACGGAAAGCAATTCCAATTATGGTCTTATGTGGGACCATCGCGGGCCCACTGGCATTGGCGGACGCACCCGTGCGCTCCTATGGGATCCCAATTCTGCCAACCACAAAGGTTTTTTTGCCGGCGGTGTGGGCGGTGGCCTCTGGCATACCGACGACGTCACCGTCACCAATCCCAACTGGATTCAAGTGAGTCCATTATTCTCCAACGTCGCGGTCACCTGTATCAACGTCGATCCTAGCAACAACCAAGTGATGTACTTTGGTACAGGCGAGGGCTGGAACAATGCCGATGCATTGCGGGGAGCCGGCGTATGGAAGTCGATCGATGGCGGGATGACATGGAACCAATTGCCATCTACCAGCACCTCCGCATTCTACTATTGCCAAGGCATCGAGATTACATCCACTGGCATCGTGTACCTTGCTGCCAAAAGCGGCCTCTTCCGCTCAGACGATGGCGGCTCCACCATGACCAAGGTCTTGGGATCGGGCCTCGGCGCCAGCAACGATTGGATGACCGATATCGAGCAAGCCGGCAATGGCGACCTCTTTGTCGGGCTCAATAGCTCGGGTGTATATAAATCTGCAGCCTCGCTTGGCGCAAACCAAGGTACGCTCAACAACTGGACGCGCCTCACCACCAATTTCCAAGCGGGTTACTCACGTGTCGAAGTTGCCGCAGGCAAAAACAACTCCAACTATGTCTATGCTATTTGCAATGTGAGTGATGCCTCTAGCCCAGTCTATCGCAGCACCAATGGCGGCACCACATGGGCAGCTACTGCTGGCGAACCCAACTTTGGTGCAGACATCTCCAACGGCCAAGCTTGGTATGATCTCTGCATCCAAGTCGATCCCAGCGATGCCACCATCGCCTATGTCGGCGGCATCGACCAGCACCGCACCAACAATGGTGGCACCTCATGGACACAAATCACATCGGGCTATGGCATTCCTGGATTGCCATATATGCACCCCGACCAGCATTACATCCTGCCCAATCCTGTCAATCCGCAGGAGGTGGTCTTTGGCAATGACGGGGGCATCTACCACAGCACCAACCGTGGCAGCGCAGTCTCTGAGCACAACAACAATTACAATGTGACCCAATACTACTCAGTCGCCATCGACCCACATGCGGGCAGCAACAAAATGATCGGCGGTGCGCAAGACAATGGTTCCCAAATGATCGACGGTGTCGGCGTAAGCCCAGGCATCAACCTCACTGGCTCCGACGGTGCATACGTCGCGATCAATGCCATCAACCCCGACACGATGTACACCACCACGCAGTATGCGACGGTGCGCCGCTCACGTAACAACGGCCTTAACTTCTCTGCAATTAGCAACGCTGCACTTGGCGAGAACAACACGCTCTTTATCAATCCGCTGGAGATCGACCCAGTCAATCCCGTGAATCTGTACCAATCCTCCACCGCCTTGTGGTTGCACCCCAATGCAGCAGCTGGCAGTGCAGCGGCTTGGCGCCAAATCTCAGCACCTTTGGGCACCAATGTCACAGCGATCGCTCCTGGTTACAATCCCAGCACCGTGGTGTATTTTGCAGCTGGCGGCACCGTTTATAGGACCAATAACTCTCTCACCGCCAATTCCACGACTGTACACCCGACCGTTAATCCTGCAGGGCTCGGCGGTGGCTATATCAATTGCATCCTCGTTGATCGCAATGACAACAATCACATCGTGATCACCTACAGCAGCTACGGTGTCTCGAAGCGTGTGGCCGAATGCCGCAACGCCAATCTGGGTGCCAATGCAACTTGGAAAACCCTCACAGGCAATCTGCCCGATGTCCCGTGCAACTGGGCGGGCTTCGAACCCAACAACCCCAATGGTTTGCTGGTCGGCACTGACCTTGGCATTTTCCGTTGCAGCGACATCACCCAGCCATCTGCGAGCATCTATTGGACGCCCGAGAGCATGGGCCTCGGCTGCCCACGGGTAGAGCAGATTCGCGTGCGGTACAGCGACAACATGGTTTTCATTGGCACACATGGACGTGGATTCTTCTCTACCAATTCCTACAACCTGCCGCCCCAAGCCAATTTTGCAGCTTTGAATGTGAATGCTTGCAATGGTTATGTGCAATTCTCAGACTCCACGGCCAATGCACCGCTCACCTGGGCATGGGATTTTGGCGATGGCAACACCTCGACGCTGCAAAACCCGCTGCACCAATATGCTGCAAGTGGCACTTACACCGTCTCCATGACCGTCACCAACCCCAATGGCACAGACAACAGCAGCCAAACGATGACCGTGAACGTGCTCACACCGCCGACAGCCATCGCATCGGGCGACACTTCGGGTTGCCCAGGCGACACGATACAATTGAGCGCAACGGGTGGCGGCACCTATTCTTGGGCACCCGCTGGGGCACTCATCAATCCGACCTCTGCCAATCCGACATTTGTCGTGACGAGCTCACGCACATTTATCCTCACCGTGACCGATGGCAATGGCTGCACGGATACCGATACATTGATTGTGACAGCCAATTCATCGCCAAGCATTTGGGCTGGGGCTGACCAAACTATTACGACCGTAGGTGGCTCCGTGCAACTCGCTGGCAATGGCGGTGTTACCTATATATGGTCACCATCGGCTGGACTCAGCTGCACCAACTGCGTCGATCCGATCGCTTCGCCGACCGTCACTACCACCTATACCTGCACGGGTTACAGCGCAGATGGCTGCTCCAGAAGCGACAACATGACCGTGTTTGTAACCCTTGTGGGCTTGAATCCTGGCCAATTGGAAGGTTTTGGCATCGATGCCGTAGCCCCACAGCCTATGCAAGCCAGTGGCATGATCAGGTTCAGCCTGCCAGAAGCGATGCCCGTGCGCCTAGAACTCATGGATCTGAGCGGCAAAATGGTGGGTGTGGTCTATGAAGGCCAAGCAAATGCAGGGCAAACGCAGCTTGCGTGGGAACGTGGCAGCCTTGCAAGCGGCATTTATTTCTTGCGCATGGCCGCCGACGGCCACCATGCAGTGAAAAAAATCATTTTGGAATAAGCATCGCCATCGGGCGATGTGCGTGGGGAGTATGAGCCGATGGCACATACTCCCCACGCCGTTTTCAGGGGGAATGAAGGTGGAAAGGCTTCACTCCGATAGCCGTCAAAAAAGGCTGCCGGGCACAGACAATACTGTGCGACGAGGCTGTACCAGGAGGGGCACGCGCTTGCCCTTTTCAGTCACATGTCCCAAGCCACATACATCCATCCAATTACATCCTGAAAATCCTGCTTATCTTTGCACTGTGACTTCCCTACCCAACATCCGCAGTCTGGACCTCGATGCACTCAAAGCTTGGCTTGAGGGGATCGGGGAAAAAGGGTTTCGTGCCAAGCAGATCTATGAATGGCTATGGAAACGTAATGCCGACAGTTTTGAAGCGATGACCAATCTGGGGCAAGGCTTGCGCACCAAGCTTGCCGAACACTTCACGATTGGCAAGCTGCGCATCCACTCCGAGCAGCGTAGTAGCGATGGCACGATCAAATATGCCTTCTTGATGGCCGATGGCAATCTCGTCGAGGGTGTGTTGATACCGACCGAGACAAGGGTCACGGCCTGCGTCTCTTCACAAGTCGGCTGCTCGCTCACCTGCAAATTCTGTGCGACCGGCTACCTTGACCTCAAGCGCAATCTCCAGCACTACGAGATCTTTGACCAGGTCGCCTACATCCGCGACGCAGCCGAGCGCGAGTATGGTCGCCCACTCACCAATGTCGTGTACATGGGCATGGGCGAGCCCTTGCTCAACTATCGCCATGTCTTGCAATCGATCTCGGCGATCAGTGCCGAGGATGGGCTAGGCATGGCCCCCAAGCGCATCACCGTGAGCACCGCAGGCATCGCCAAGATGATCCGCAAGCTCGGCGACGACGAGGTGCGCTTTGAATTTGCCCTGAGCCTCCACGCTGCCAATGACAAAAAACGCAACGAGATCATGCCGATCAATGAGAGCAATAGCCTAGAGGCGCTCGGCGAGGCTCTCAAGCACTTTTATGAAAAAACGGGCACCCGCGTGACCTATGAATATATCATCTTCAAGGATTTCAACGACAGTCTTGAAGATGCCGAAGAGCTGCTACAATTTTCTAAGATTGTCCCGAGCAAGATCAATATCATCGAATACAACCCGATCGACGAGGGTGGCTTTCAAAATACCTCTGGCAATCGCCTCCATAGATTCCGCCAATATCTAGAGGAGCGTGGGGTGATCGTGAACGTGCGCCGTAGCCGTGGCAAGGATGTGGACGGTGCCTGTGGACAGTTGGCGCTCAAGCACCGATAGCCTTGCAGGCGTGTAGGAGACGATCTTTCGTTTTTTACACATCCTTTTCAGGATAAACGCATTTCACATTTGATTAAGATTGGCAAAAATTCTTATTTTGCTTGACGGTAACCCCATGAGGAGCGTGGAAATTTCTCCCGCTTGAAAAGGAAACGGCAATTGATGTTGAATATTCGAAATTTGATCCAGCGACCTACGCTCAACGGAAACCGTGAAGCAATGAATTTGTACATGAAAAGATCATTCCTCCTACTGTTTTTTGCCGTCTGTGCGGCCTTCCAATTGGCTGCTCAACCTGCTGTAACGCAAGAGCATCCAATCTTGAATACCACACAGCTCGACAATCAGCCTTGGTTTTATGACCTCGACTCTGCATTGGCCAATCCCGATGCTGTGTACAAGCTCAGCCTCACCGATCAGTCCATCAAGCTACTCCCCATCGAGTTTGGCAACTTTCGCAATTTGCAGATCCTAAGCCTGAGCAACTGCAAGCTCAAGGCCATCCCCTTGGAAATCAAGGAATGCAAAAACCTCCAGATGATAAGCCTCTACGCCAACAAGATCAGGGTCTTGCCAGTAGAAATGCGCGAACTCAAGCATTTGGAGATTCTCTACCTCGGCAAAAACAAGTTGATGGAGATTCCTGCCTGGTTTGGCAATATGAACAAGCTCAGGCGTCTCGACATTAGCCGCAATGCCCTTACGCCCGCCGATGTCTCCAATGCAAAGCGCATGCTGCCCAAGGCAGACATCACTTTCTAATTTTCCTTGGCTTCGATTTGCAGGTCTTTGATGGCTGCATCGATCACATCCCATTCATAGCCCTTGCCCTCTAAGTAGGCGCGTAGTTTTTGTTGCGTTTCCCAGTCGGTTACATCGCCATCAGCGAGTTTCTTGCGTGCGATCTCAGCAAGTCGCTCTCCATAGGCGACCTCGTCGATCAGTTCCAATGCCTCTGTGATCATATCCTCCTGCACCCGTTTACCACGCAGGGCCTCCCTAATCTTGACCCTACCCCAGCCCTTTTGGGAAAAGTGTCCACGGGCATAGGACCGTGCATAGCGCCCCTCGTCGAGGAAACCCTCATATTCGAGTTGCTCTAGCAATCTCCCCATGTCGGCACGTGGGCAGCCTAGCAAAGACAATTTTGTCCAGGCCTCTGAGCGACAACGTTCCTGCCACGCGCAGTACTTGCGCAACTTTTCCAGTCCGTCGTCTTCTTCCCAAGGTTTAGCCATTTTCATAAGGCAAATCACGGGAGAATTTTTGGGAAATGCAGCCGCCGTATGGCTACCGCGTCAAGCCTTGGAAAAGACGGTAATGAAATAGGAATAGTCCCGCTCGAAATTTTCAAATTCCTTGCTCTTGTCGGTCATGGCAAATTCATTGAGGTAGTTGCGGCTGAAGCTGGGGGCATTGGCTACAAGGGCCTCGCGGCGGGCGGTGTCGGCTTTGCAGGCCGAGAGCACATCCTTACTGATCACCCTTGTGCGCAGCTGCGTGAGCCCCGCAGCTTGCACGTCTGCATGAAAGCGTGCAAGGGCCTCTCCCGTCGCGCGATAGTCTGCAATCACAAGATGACCGCCTCTCCGCAGCACACGTGCTGCTTCCCGCAAAAACCTCGCCTGATCGCTGTAGATATGGCTTGACTCGACATTGACAACGATGTCGAATGCATCGTTGTCAAAGGGAAGTTGCATCGCATCGCCTTGCACGAAGTGCAAGCGCTCCTTGTCCTTGGCATAGTGTGATTGGCAATCCGAAATGGCATTTTGAGAAAAATCAATGCCGGTAGTATGGCCTGGCTGCAACAATTGAAACAAAAAATGGAGACCACCACCACGTCCGCATCCGACTTCCAATACTGTACTGCCTTTCCATTGGGCATCTTCCAAACCCTTGGCCATCTCGCGGTAGAGTTGCAACTGGTATTTTTCCTCTGGCCCATAAGCCGTTGCCTCAGCCTCGGCTGGGCCATACCCGTAATTGTTGGTGCGGGTGCTGCCCCATTTCAAGCCATACAGCCAATTGTAAAAATACTTGCCAAACGTGCGCTTGAAGCCCGGCGAAAAGTTGAAGAGTAGCAAGAGGACGACGATCGCCATGACTGGCAACAGGATCAGAAACAACAGGAATTTCCACATAGTAAGGGGCGTTTAGATGTGAATATAAGCAATAAAGCCAGACCATGGTCGATGGTCTGGCTTTACCATAAGGCTAGGATTGATTATCGCCGCAACACCTTGAAGGCGATGTTTCTGCCCTGCCCTTGCATGATTGCGAGGTTGATCCAGCTCAAGGCAAATTGCTCCAGCAACTGGACCTTGTCGTCGCCACCGAAGTCATAGCACTCTGCAAACTCGGCATCCAAGGCGAGCTGTCTCGCCACGGCCTTGGCCTGGGCATTGCTCCCAGCCATGAACATGTCGATTTTCACATTGTTGTACCACGGGTTTTGCATGTTTTCAAAACCCGTCGTGTTGAAACACTTCACGCATGCCGCTGTAGTAAGTGCCTGAAAGGCGTGAAAGGCCGTCGCATAGGGTTCTGGCTTCTTTTGCACGGCATTGGTGGCATCGATGAGCACCTTGCCCGAGAGATCCCCCAACTGGGGCGACAGCTCGACTGCCACGTGGGCAGGAGTCGCAATCACAACCACCTCAGATGCCGCAACCGCAGCCGCGATACCAGAGACGGTGATGTTGTGGATCGCCTCGATCGACTTGGTCTTGGGATTTTCGGGATTGCGTGCACCGATCGTGACTTGATGACCGCCGTTTGCAAATCGTTTTGCCAGTGCATCGCCGACATTCCCTGAACCAATAACTGCAATTTTCATGATAAGATGAGTTTACCGAGCCAAAAGATCATTCAAATGACACGCCCCCAAACACGCAGGCGGCGATAGGCGAATAACTGATTTGGAAGGCGCTTGTTTGGAAGCCCTTTTTGTTGTTTGAAGTGACGCTTTTAGGCGTTGCAGAGGATATGTTTGCACTTCGCATTGCGCAGGGATCGTGCAGACAAATCAAGGTTCTTGCAGGGCAGGGATTTCGCACGCACAAGGATTCCCAATTTTCAAAAAAGGCCCTTCATTCTCAATTGGGCCTCTTTCTCCCTTGCGATCCAAAAATTCTTCCCCGTTTTTGACACGAGGTGTCAAGGGTGCCGCGTATTATTGTATAAGATCAAGAGAGAGAATTCATCACCTAAAATCGTGTAGTATGCGTAAACCAAAGTTCGAAATCTTTGCTGGCAAAGACGGCAAGATCCGTTTTCATTTGAAGGCAGCCAATGGCGAAATCATCTTGGCGAGCCGCAGCTTTCCCACAAAGCCTGAAGCCATCCATGGCATTGCCTCCGTGATGCGCTATGGTGTGCTGGAGAGCTGCTTTGTGCGTCGGGAAAGCATCAATGGCCAATACTTTTTCCAAATCAAATCCCCCGCCGGCCGGCTCCTCGGCTGGAGCGAATTTTACCGCAGCCGCCAAGGCCGCGAAACGGGTATCGAGGCCGTGAAAAAAGCAGCCCTTGTGGGTCGCGTTTTGGAAATCTGATCACCTGTCAAAAACCACTACTTCACCCTTACCGATCCCCGCCCCAAAGGCGGGGATCGCTGTTTCTAAACCCGTCGCCGCATCTGCTGCCGAATCAACGATTTGCCTACCCTGTCGATCCAAAAAGATGCGGCGCTCCCAATATTCAAGAAGGCAAGAACTGCCCCATACGCTTATAAATCGCCGATTTGCACTATGGAATTCCAAAAATCTACCTGCGTTTTTGACACGAGCTGTCAAAGGTCAAACGTAAATTAGAGTATAAGAAAAAGGGATTTCAACCACTAAATGAGATTGCAATGCGTAAACCAAAGTTTGAAATGCTCACTGGCAACGACGGGAAAATCTACATTCATCTGAAGGCTGCCACTGGCGAAATTGTGCTTACGAGTCGCGGATTTTCCAACAAAGTCGATGCCATTCAGGGCATCGCGAGCGTGATGCGGTTTGGTGTCAATGACAGCCGATTTGTGCGCAAAGAAACAGACAATGGCAGGTATCTTTTTCAATTGGTCTCCCCCGGCGGCCGCTTACTCGGCTGGAGCGAAATGTATCCTTCCAAACAAAGCCGTGACAACGGCATCGTAGCGGTCCGTCGTTCGGTGCAATTTGGAAAGGTGCTCGACCTCAATTGAGCGTTGCGCGGTATTTAGATTATCGCGTTCCAGCCCCCGATCTCGTTCATACGAGGTTGGGGGTTTGGTTTTTTGGGGGAGGGAATCGAGCCGTATCAGGGCATCGGAAATGGCATGCCAAGAGATTAAACATTATCCATAAAATGCTCTATATCAGGCGATTAATTTTGATTTGTTAGCCAATATTTTTTGTGGTTTTTGACACGAGGTGTCAAAGCCCAAAGGTAAATTACATTAAGAAATGATCGGGGTTCGATCATCTAAAACACTCGACAATTATGCGTAAACCTCATTTTGAAATCTTCGTCGGCAAAGACTGCAAATTTGAATTTCGCCTCAAGGCTGCCAACGGTGAGCCTGTGCTCTTTGGCGCTGGCCAACGTAGCAAAGCCGAGGCGCTGCGCGCTGTCGCCAATGTCATGTACTACGGCACCTCGTCTGCACGCTTCGTGCAACGCGAGAGCTCGGATGGCCAATATCACTTCCTCCTCAAATCGCCGATCGGCCGCCTTTTGGGCTGGAGCGAAAACTATACCACGCGCATCGCGATGCTCAATGGCATCAAAGCTGCCCGCACCGCCGCCAAATCTGCCCAAGTGACCGATTTGGTCGAGGCCTGAGCCATGGCTTGAAGAATTAAGTGAGCAAAATGATGAAAATGGCATCGGCGCAACTACCCTGGGGTGGTTGCGCCGATTGCTTTTGGGGTGCAAGCCGGACCATTCAGATGCGGCAAAAGGTCCAAGACGCTTTGCCGCCTCCTTGGGTCGAGCGTGCTAGATTCCGACCCTTAGCCCGAGACCGACCGACTTGTAGAAGAGCATCGGAATGCCCACACCTGGCTGCCAGGGTCCGATCGCGGAGACCGACCCGTTCGCAAACACATCCATCGGATGCGTTGATTCTGGCAGGAAGCGCCATCCCAAATTGAGGCCGACGGGCACTTGCAGGCGATTTACGGAGGGATCCGTGTTCTTGGCCTTCACCCAGTGCTCACCCACATATTCATAGCGCACATCGATGGCTTTGGCATTGTTGTAATGCGCGCCGATCGTCGGTGCCACGCGCAGCTGCTTGAAAATCCGCCATTCAAAGCCTACTGTGGAGCCGAGGGTCCAAGAACGCTCGTCGTAGGTGTTGTGGTAGTAGCCCACCATCAGATCTTGGTACAGCCGAAAGTGATTTTTGGTGACCCAACTGCGCTCAATACCCACGCGGAACCCTGGACGAATCCTGACTTGGTCATATACCCCGAGCTGCCCGATGGCTAAAATATTGAACAAATAATCTTGGTGGTAGAGATCTAGGCGCGCCGACCACAACTTTGGGTCAGGTGCAGGAATCGTCGCAACTGTGGGTTCCTGTGCGCTGACATAGCCAGCGATGAGCACAAAGGCCAATGCAAAGAGATGCTTTTTCATAGTGTACTCAGTTTTTTTCGTAGAGGAAAAATGCGATGCCCATTTCATCTTCGCTCGTCACGCCAAACGTGATTTCGCGGTCGGTCTCATTCTCGTAGGTGATCTCGGTGCGCAACCCGATGCCTGGCACGAGCACCAATGGATCGGCAAGGAATAGTTGCGGTGGATGCTTGTAATCGTTGGCTTCCAGCAACAGCTCGCCGTCACGAGAGCCGCCTGATACAAAGATTTTGAACAACTTGCCCCTTTTGTGCATGTGCGAGGTGATCGAATAGATCGTCATATTTTCGGGAGCCATCTCGGTATGCGATATCGTCGTGGTCGCATGTGGGGGCAAACGCAACTCGTCTGAATTGCTCACCAGTTCCGTGAAGAGAATCTTATTGACCTGGCTGCGATCTACGGTGTTGATATTGAGGTACACCTCTCCAAACCGTGTGTCATTCGTGCGGTTGTAATAGTGGGAGTTCAAGTCCATCGTCGCACCGCCTTTGAGATACACCGCCATGCCAGCTGGCAAATCGAGTGTAAACTCTTCAGATTGTGCAGTGAAAAAATTGATGTCCATATTCATATTGCTGCGAAAATTACCACGTCCATCGGAGCGGTTTTGGTCGCGCATCACACCTATTTGGGGTTGGTTGGACGCATTCTCATCTTGGAAGCCATAGGCAACCAAGTGATGTGTGCCGGGGCGGCATTTGGATTGAAATCTAGTGACGTAAATGTCTTCGGTATTCCCGATCGGCAGTCGCATGAACCACTCCCGCTCAAAATTGCCGGGTACAGGAAATGGAGGTACATGGATCTGGAAACCTGAACCAGCCGCAGGCGCCACCAATCCCGTGAAATCATCGGGCACGTCGGCATTGTCATAGTCAAATGTTTTTTCGCAGGCGGTAGCCAAAAGCACCGAGGCGAAAACAGCGAGCATTGAAAATCTGAACTTCTTCATCTTTTTTCTTTTTGGAGGGGAATTCTATTGCATCAGGGTACGGTCGGCCACGTGGCCATTGAGGGGCGCCCCAGCGGCAATCCATTGCCGCACAAAGGCGATTTGGTGGGAGGTGAGGGTGAGTCCACCGCTGGGCATCGCGGATCCAAAAGGATATGCGGTGCTGTCATAGATCATTTTTTGATAGAGGAAACTGGTCTCCGGGTCGTTGGGGACGACAAGCATCAGACCAGCATTGGTGGCTTGCGTGTTGAAGGTCGCGGCATTGACCAAGGCCTCATAGACAGCCTCGCCCTTCAAGATCGGATAGACGCCCTCGGTCACATGCTTCCTTTTACCGCTGCTCACATGGCAACCGCTCACTGCGCAGGAGGTCGTAAATATCTGGTTGTAGATCAAGCCATAGCTGGAATCAGGGGCGACATATTCGATCTCCTTTTTGCAGCCTGTGAGGCAGATCAATACAACGATGACGAGGGAACAAGCAGAAATTGTGCGCATCAATGACAATGATTAGATGGCAAAAATAGGCAATTCTTGTGCCGAAATTCACAGCGGCCATCCGAGCCGACCGCTTCATGCGTCCATCCGTTTTCTGGCGTGCACTGTCCCGCAGGGGGCCGCACAATCGCCCATCGAGCCAACATTTTCATAGGGTTATACTTTGGTGAAAAGATCATTTGCCCATAGGACAACCTAAGGCGAACCGACCCTTATCACGACGAAAAAAAATCTTGCGGGAAGGGTGCGCATTCGCAATCCCCTTTTGGAAGGTCCGTCTGGGCAATGACAGCATCATGCCTATTCCTTTCTGGATTAAAATGATTGGATGTCTGCCATTCCTGCGGGAATGGCAGGTTTTTTCAAACGTGCCCATATAGGGCAAAATCGCTACCTTGCCCCACATGTACGAATCACATATTTTT